>NZ_JAGPXU010000037.1:0-54979 GCF_018070385.1 Micromonospora sp. C97 | reverse complement strand
CAGGCTGAGCACCCGCGCGGGTGGGGCCGCGCCGATGGGGCGCGGCCCCACCGGCCGACCTGACCAGGGAGGATGGTCCCCGTGCCACGCGGAGAACTGCGCATCTATCTCGGCGCCGCCCCCGGCGTCGGCAAGACGTACGCCATGTTGGAGGAGGCCCAGCGGCGGGCCGCGCGCGGCACCGACGTGGTGATCGGCTTCGTGGAGACCCACGGTCGGCAGCACACCGCCGCGATGCTCGGCGACCTGGAGCAGGTGCCCCGTCGGGCGATGACCTACCGGGGTGCCGAGTTCACCGAGATGGACCTGGACGCGGTGCTGGCTCGCCGGCCCGAGGTCGCCGTGGTCGACGAGTTGGCGCACACCAACGTGCCCGGGTCCCGGCACGACAAGCGCTGGCAGGACGTCCAGGAGCTGCTCGACGCGGGGATCGACGTGCTGTCCACCGTCAACGTGCAGCACCTGGAGTCGGTCAACGACGTCGTCGCGCAGATCACCGGCACCACCCAGCGGGAGGCCGTGCCGGACGAGATCGTCCGCGCCGCCGAGCAGGTCGAGCTGGTCGACATGACCCCGGAGGCGCTGCGCCGGCGGATGGCGCACGGCAACATCTACCGACCCGACAAGATCGACGCCGCGTTGGGCAACTACTTCCGGGTCGGCAACCTCACCGCACTGCGCGAGTTGGCGCTGCTCTGGCTGGCCGACAAGGTCGACGAGCAGCTAGACCGCTACCGCAGCCAGCAGGGCATCGCCGCGACCTGGGAGGCCCGGGAACGGGTGGTGGTCGCGCTGACCGGCGGGCCCGAGGGGGAGACGCTGATCCGTCGGGCCGCCCGGGTCGCCGCCCGCAGCAAGGGCGCCGACCTGCTCGCCGTGCACGTGGCCCGCAGCGACGGCCTGGCCGGCGCCGACCCCGCCCAGCTGGCCCGCCAACGGGTGCTCGTGGAGAGCCTGGGCGGCACGTACCACCAGGTGCTCGGCACCGACGTGCCAGCCGCGTTGCTGGACTTCGCCCAGGGTGTGAACGCCACCCAACTGGTGCTCGGGGCCAGCCGGCGGGGCCGCCTCGCGCAGATCTTCGCCCGGGGCGTCGGGGTGACCACCACCGCCCTGTCCGGCTCGATCGACGTGCACCTGGTCACCCACAAGCAGGCCGGCAAGGGCCGCCGGGCGGCGGCAGTGCCGGCGGCGTTGTCCCGCCGCCGCCGACTGCTCGGCTTCGGCCTCGCGGTGCTGGGCATGCCGCTGCTCACGGTGCTGCTGCGGACCCTGCCCGACCTGACGCTGACAAACGACATCCTGCTGTTCCTCGCCGGGGTGGTCGGGGTCGCGCTGGTCGGCGGGGTGTGGCCGGCCCTGGTCGCCGCGCTCGGCGGAAGCCTGCTGCTCAACTGGTTCTTCACCCCGCCCTTCAAGACGCTGACCATCGCCGAGGCGGACAACCTGCTCGCCCTGGCCGTCTTCGTCGGGGTGGCGTTGGCCGTGAGCTGGATCGTCGACGTGGCCGCCCGGCGTACCCGGGAGGCCGCGCGGGCCGCCGCGGACGCACAGACCCTCGCCGCCGTTGCCGGTGGTGTGCTGCGCGGCGAACGTCCCCTGCCCGCCCTGCTGGACCAGCTCCGGGAGACCTTCGGCCTGCGCGCGGTGAGCGTGCTGGAGCTGGCCGAGGAGGCGAGCGGGCGTCCGGAGCGGGCCCGCGAGGAGCACGCCTGGTGTGTGGTGGCCAGCGTCGGTGAGCAGCCGGCCTGCACCCCCGACGGCGGTGAGACGGCGGTACCCGTCGACGACCGGATCACCGTGGTGCTCAGCGGCCGGCGGTTGGAGGCCGCCGACCGGCGGATCGTCGAGGCGTTCGCCGCCCAGGCCGCCGTCGCGCTGCGCCAGGAACGGCTCGCCGAGGAGGCCGCGACCGCCCGGCCGCTCGCCGCCGCCGACCGGATGCGCACCGCGCTGCTCGCCGCGGTCAGCCACGACCTGCGTACGCCGCTGGCGTCCGCGAAGGCGGCAGTGACCAGCCTGCGCAGCCACGACATCGAGTTCGACGAGGCCGACCGCGAGGAGTTGCTGGAGACCGCCGAGGAGTCGCTGGACCGGCTCGCCCGGCTGGTCGCGAACCTGCTGGACATGAGCCGGCTCCAGGCGGGTGTGCTGGGCATCTCGGCGACCGCCGTCGGCCTGGAGGACGCCGTACCCCTGGCGCTTGACGAACTTGGCCCGGCGGCCGCGACCGTCGGCACGGACATCCCGGCCGACCTGCCGGCGGCCACCGCCGACCCGGGCCTGTTGGAACGGGTGCTGGTCAACGTGGTCGCCAACGCGCTGCGCTACAGCCCACCCGACCAGCCGCCGGTGATCACCGCCAGCGCGCACGCCGGTCAGGTGGAGCTGCGGGTGATCGATCGGGGGCCGGGCATCCCGGAGGACCAGTGGGAGCGCGTCTTCCTGCCGTTCCAACGCCTCGGTGACCGGGACAACCAGACCGGTGTCGGTCTCGGTCTCGCCCTGTCCCGGGGGTTGGCCGAGGCGATGGGTGGCAGCATCACCCCGGAGACCACCCCCGGTGGTGGGCTCACCATGGTGCTGCGGCTGCCGGCTGCCGCGCAGACCAGCTCGGAGGGGCCACCGGAATGACGCGCATCCTGGTCGTCGACGACGAACCGCAGATCCTGCGCGCCCTGCGGATCAACCTGCGGGCCCGCCGGTACGACGTGGACGTCGCCGGCACCGGGGCCGCCGCGTTGAAGGCCGCCGCCAGCCACCCACCCGACCTGGTGGTGCTCGACCTCGGCCTGCCCGACATCGACGGGGTGGAGGTGATCCGGGGCCTGCGCGGGTGGACCACAGTGCCGATCATCGTGCTCTCCGGCCGGGCCGGCAGCGAGGACAAGGTGGCGGCGCTCGACGCCGGTGCGGACGACTACGTCACCAAACCGTTCGGGGTCGAGGAGTTGCTGGCCCGCATCCGCGCGGTGACCCGCCGCCTCGGCGCGCCCAGCGAGGCGGTGCCGGCGTTGCGGATCGGTCAGCACACCGTCGACCTGGCCGACCACAGCGTGCGCAGGGACGACGGCACCGAGGTCAAGTTGACCCCCACCCAGTGGAGCGTGCTGGAGAAGCTGCTGCGGCACCCCGGCAAGCTGGTCAGCCAACGGCAGCTCCTGCAGGACGTGTGGGGGCCGGAGTACCAGAACGAGACCAACTACCTGCGGCAGTACCTGGCCCAGCTGCGGCGCAAGCTGGAGGACGACCCGGCCCGCCCCCGGCACCTCATCACCGAGCCGGGAATGGGCTACCGCTACCGCCCTTGAACCGTTGACACCCGCCGGCAGAGATTGAAGAATTTCGCTAGCAGCGGCAGCGGCGTGCTTCTGTAACCGTCCCCTCCGGTTACCCCTCGGGAGTTCGCCGTGTCAGTGCCCCTGTCCCGCCGCCGTCTGCTGACCGCCGGCGGTGCCGGCCTCGTCCTGGCCGGTCTCTCCGACCCGTTCCGGGCCGGTCCCGCCCGCGCCGCCGTCACCACCGCCGACCTGGTCGTCTACGGCGCCACCTCCGGTGGGCTGGCCGCCGCGATCACCATGCGTCGGCTCGGCCACACCGCCGTGGTGGTGGAGCCCACCAGCCACGTCGGTGGGCTGAGCACCGCCGGGCTGGGCGCCACCGACACCGGGGTCCAGGCGTCCATCGGCGGGCTGGCCGCCGAGTTCTACCGCCGGGTGTACGTCAAGTACCACGGCGGCACCCTCACGCCGACGTCGCCGCTGCGGATGACCTTCGAACCGCGCGTCGCCGCAGCCGTCTTCGCCGAGATGCTGGCCGAGGCCGGCGTCCCCGTGGTCGTCGGCGCGCGGCTGTCCAGCCTCGGCCGCAGCGGCAACCGGATCACGGAGCTGCGCACCGAGGACGGGTCGATCTATCGGGGCGGGGTGTTCGTGGACGCCAGCTACGAGGGCGACCTGCTGGCCATGGCCGGGGTGGGGTTCACCGTCGGGCGGGAGTCCAACGACGCCTACGGCGAGACGATCAACGGGGTGCAGTCCCGCAACACCCACCAGTTCGTCTACCCGGTCGACCCGTACGTGACGGCCGGCTCGCCCGCCAGCGGCCTGCTGCCGGGCATCTCCACCACCCCGCTCGCCCCGCAGGGCAGCGGCGACGACCGGATCCAGGCGTACTGCTTCCGGATGTGCCTCACCCAGGCGGCCAACCGGATCCCGTTCGGCAGGCCGTCCGACTACGACCCGATCCGGTACGAGCTGCAGCTGCGCCACATCCAGGCCGGCTTCACCGGGCCGTACTTCACCACCGGATCGATCGGCGGTGGGAAGACCGACTCCAACAACAACGGCGCGGTGTCCACCGACCACATCGGTTTCAACCACGCGTACCCGACGGCGACCTGGGCGGCGCGGGAGAGCATCATCGCCGAGCACCGCAGCTACCAGCAGGGGATGATGTGGTTCCTGGCCAACGATCCCCGGTTGCCGGCATCGGTGCGTGAGTCGACCGCCCGGTGGGGGCTGCCGGCCGACGAGTTCACCGGCACGGGCGGCTGGCCGCCGCTGCTCTACATTCGGGAGGCCCGCCGGATGGTCTCCGCGTACGTGATGACCGAGGCTGACTGCCGGGGCCGGGTACGGGCCACCGACTCGGTGGGCCTGGCCAGCTACACGATGGACTCGCACAACTGTCAGCGGGTGGTTGTCGACGGCCGGGTGCGCAACGAGGGGGACGTGCAGATCGGGGTGCCGTCGCCGTACCCGGTCAGCTACCGGGCGATCGTGCCGCACCAGGCCCAGTGCGCCAACCTGCTGGTGCCGGTCTGCCTGTCGGCGAGCCACATCGCGTACGGCTCGATCCGGATGGAGCCGGTGTTCATGATCCTCGGGCAGGCCGCCGCCACGGCGGCGTCGTTGGCGCTCGCCGGGAACCTCGCCGTGCAGGCGGTGTCGGTGCCCGCCCTCCAGGCCCGGCTGCGCCAGGACGGCGCGGTGCTGGAATGGGGATCGACCAGCGAGGTGATCCTGGACAACGCGGCGGCCGGCGGGATCACCCGGGCCGGGACGTGGCTGCGCAGCACCAGCATCGGTGGCTACTACGGCCCGGACTACGAGCACGACGGCAACACCGCCAAGGGCGTCAACCGACTGCGGTTCCGCCCGACGCTGCCCGCCTCCGGGTCGTGGACCGTGCAGCTGCGCTGGACCGCCGACCCCAACCGGGCGAGCAACGTGCCGGTCGACATCGCGTACTCCGGCGGGGTGGCCACCCGGACCGTCGACCAGCGGCAGTCCGGGGGCCAGTGGGTGCCGCTGGGCACCTACCCGTTCACGGCGGGCACCGACGGGAGCGTGCTGATCCGTACCGAGGACACCGACGGCCACGTCATCGCCGACGCGGTGCGCTTCGTCCGCGCCTGACCGATCGGGCCGGCGGCGGTCGTCGGGCGGGCGGCGGTCGTCGGGCCCAGCGGTGGTGCCACCAGCAACGGGTCGACCTGGATCACGTCGATGCCGAGCGGGCGCAGCATGCCGCGCAGCGCCGACTCGCACAGCTCCTCCCACTGCTGGTCCGCGCCCATCGCGGTGACCAGCAGCTCGGGCCGGGTGAAGGCGATGCCCATCCGCTGCCCCTGCGGGGAGCGGCCGGTCCGTACCGTCCGCACCATTCGTCCCGGGAGGTCACGCACCGGAACGGCGTAGATTATCGGGCCCTCGTCCATTGTCGGGTCGGTCCTTTCCACACGTGCCGCCGCGGTGGCGGTCATCGGCTGAGTCGTTCGAGGTCGCGGGCGAAGCGGCGGATGGTCGCGGCCAGCTGCGTCGCCCGGCGCAGCGCCTGCATCCCGGCGAACGAGCGGTCGACGCCCACCACGACCCGGTGGGCACCGGTGCGGCGGCTCATGCGGCGGACCCCGCCCAGGCCTGGGCGTCCGTCGGGGCACCCGGGTCGGCCGGTGTGGTCAGGTCGAGCGCGCGCAGGATGTAGTTCGCCTCCGCCACCTCCACTCCGGCGCGTAGCCGCAGGTCGGCCACCGCGCGGTGCAGCACCGTGATGCTGTCGGCGGCAAGCCGGATGACAGCGTCGACGTCGGCCGCGATCCACCACGCGGCGACGGCGCACGGCTCGTGCCGCAGATACTCCACCAGGTGGCTGCCGGGCGCGGACGGGCCGAGCCGGACGCTGACCAGTGCCTCGTGCCGCCGTTCCGACCCGTCCGCCCTGGTTGTGGGCGCGCCGGGCACGTTGTCGGTGCCGGCGTCGGGTGGCAGCTCTCCGCGTTCCCAGCGTGTCATCCGCCAAGGACTCATGGCACCCATCGTCACCACCGGGCGGCGGCGGAGCACCAGTCGATACGCCGTTTCGACGGGTCACCGCCATTTCTTGACGCCGTGTTCACGCGGCTGCCGGCCAGGCACGCCGACACGGCGAGTAACGTTCGGAACGGACCAAGATCGGCGTACGAGGAGGCACTGTGCTGACGACGACGGTGGACATCGCAACCAGTGACGGAGTGGCGGACGCGTCCCTCACCCGACCGGACGGCGACGGCCCGTTCCCGGCGGTGCTGCTCTTCATGGACGCCTTCGGGCCGCGCCCGCGCCTGGTGGAGATGGCCGAGCGGATCGCCGCCCGGGGCTACCTGGTGCTGACGCCCCACCTGTTCTACCGGGGCGGTCGGGCACCGCTGTTCGACCTGTCCCGGCTCGGCGACGCGGACCAGCGCGGTGCGCTCTTCGAGCAGATCATGCCGCTGATCGGCGCGCTGACCCCCGAGGTGGTCAGCCGGGACACCGCCGCCTACCTGGACTTCCTGGCCGCACGCGACGACGTCCGGCCGGGCCCGGTGGTGATCACCGGTTACTGCATGGGCGGCACGAACGCGTTGCGCGCCATCGAGGCGCACCCGGACCGCATCGCGGCGGTCGCCAGCTTCCACGGCGGGCGGATCGTCACCGACGCGCCGGACAGCCCGCACCTCGCCGTCGGCTCGATCACCGGTGAGGTGTACTTCGGGCACGCCGACGCCGACCAGTCGATGACGCCGGAGCAGATCGCCACGCTGGAGAAGGCGCTCGACGCCGCAGGGGTGCGCTACCGCTCAGAGGTGTACGCGGGCGCCCACCACGGCTACACCATGGCCGACACCCCGGCGTACGACGAGCAGGCCACCGAGCGCCACTGGGCCGCCCTCTTCGACCTGCTGGACCGCACCCTGCCGACGAGCTGACGGCCTGAGTCCAAGAATGCGTCGATCTTGCAGTTCCGGTTGTTGATTTGGGAGTAGATGCCCCTTCTGTCGGGACAGAAAGTGCAAGATCGCGGAGGGAGCCGGGCCCTGGCGCGGTCAGGGGCGCAGCAGCACCGGGCCGGCGTCGATGCGGGTGCGGAACAGCGCGTACGGCTTGCGCCGCAGGTCCTTGCCGCGCTGGTACTGCGGCTGCCGGTGCAGTTGGTTGGCCGTGACGTAGAGGTATCCGTCGGTGGCCACCGACATGGTGTCCGGCCAGAGCAGTCGCGGGTCGTGCACCAGCGTCTCGTACCCGCCGTCGGGCAGTCGACGCAGCACGGCGTTGTGCTCGTACGAGGTGATGTAGAGCCGCCCCGCGTCGTCGCTCTCCAACCCATCCGAGGCGGTGCCCCGGTCGCCCTCGTCGACAACCGTCGCGGCGACGGCCTCCTGGGTGACCCCCGGGTCGGCCAGCGCGTCGGTGGAGACGCTGTAGAGGCGCCGGGACGCCAACGGGCAGTAGTAGAGCCGGGTGCCGTCGGCGGAGATGGCGATGCCGTCGGAGCCCATGCCCACCGGCTTCGGCGGCCCGTCGGCCGGTCGTTCCAGGAACGGCCGGCCCTCGACAATCGGCCGGAACGACGTCAGCGGCTCCGCCTTGGTGGACGGGTGGTCGTGCAGCCGCCGCCAGGCGGCACCGCTGGCCAGGTCCACCACGATGATTCCGTTCGGCCCGGCGAACGCGGAGTCGGTGATGTACGCGACGCCCGCCTCGCCCCGCCGCAGGTCGAAGCGGACGTCGTTGAGGTACGTCGTCGGCAGCGCCACGTCCGCCGGGAAGGTGATCACCTGGGCGACGGTGTCGGTCTCCAGGTCGACCCGGACCAGCTTCGGGCCGCCCGGCTTGGTGGGTTGCAACATCGGACTGCCGGTGTCCAGCACCCAGAGCCGGTCGGCCGGGTCCACCACGATGCTCTGCACCGAGACGAACGCGCCCGCGTCGTCGTCGCCGGACGGGTCGTTCCACGCCTGGTCGGGGTAGGGCGTCTCCTGACCGTCGCGCAGCTCGACGACGGTGGCCGGCACCTCGTCGCCCCACTTCGGGAAGTTGACGAAGATCCGGCCCCGGTGCGAGACGCTCACCCCGGTCGGCATCGGGCCGGTGAAGGTGTGCACCAGCTCCAGTTCCCCCATCGGCTCGTCGCCGACCGGCCCGTTCATGCCGCCCACCCTGTGCTGATCATCGGCTCGCTCCCCACCTGTCGGCTGTTACCGCCTGCGGTGCGGTTGTTCCCGCCGTGGCGTCCGGTATGCCTCCGGTCAGCCGATCGGTGCGGCGGCGCGCGCGGCGGGCAGGCCGGGGACCTCGACGTCCACCGCGAGCAGCGCGCCGTCCTGCGGGCCCGCCACGTCCAGCCCCACCCGGGCAGTGCCGATGAAGAGTCGCCGCAGGTCGGGGCCGCCCAGGCAGATTCCGGCCGGCTGCTTGGCCGGCAGTCGGATCTCCCGGTCCAGGGTGCCGTCGGGCCGGTATCGGCGGACCGCGGAGCCGCCCCACAGCGCGATCCAGAGGTGGTCGGCCGCGTCGAGTGTCATGCCGTCCGGGCCGCCGTCGGCGGGGGACAGCCGCAGGAACGGCTCCCGTCCGTGCAGGGCCCCGGTGCCGGGGTCGACGGTGAACCGGTCGATCTGGCCGAGTGGGGTGTCGGCCAGGTACATGGTGGTGCCGCTCGCGTCGAACGCGGGCCCGTTCGGGATGGTCAGCCCGGTCACCGCGGGCACCGGCTCGGCGCCCGGGGTGAGGCGGAACAGCGTGCCCCCGCCGGGCGCCATCGCGTACGTCATGCTGCCGGCCCAGAAGCGGCCGTGCGGGTCGGCGACCGCGTCGTTCATCCGGGTCGGCTCGGGTGCGTCGCCGACCAGGTCGGCGACCGGTCGGGGGTCGCCGATGGCGGGCAGCACCCTGACGCCGGTCCCGGCGGCGGCCAGCCATTCGCCGGGTCGGTCGAGCACCGGGGCGACCGCGCCGAGTGGCACGTCGAGGCGGCGCAGCTCCCGCAGCGGGGTCGGGGCGTCGCCGTCGGTCTCCAGCAGTCGCCCGGCCAGCAGGTCGACGAGGACCAGCCGGTCGTCGACCCAACGCAGGCCCTCACCCAACTCCAGCCGGTCGGTGCTCCAGACGGTCGGCTCGGTCAGCTCCATGGTGTTCCTCCCAAAGGTCGTCAGCGGACCGTACCGCCGGGGCCGTGGTCGAGCAGCGTCAGCTCGGCCCGGTCGGGCAGACCCTCCCAGTCGCCCCGGGTGGCGACCGCGAACGCGCCGGTGATGACGGCCCGGTCCAGTCGGGCCGGCGCGTCGAGGCCGTCGAGCCAGCCGGAGAGCAGCCCGGCGACGAAGGCGTCACCCGCGCCGACGGTGTCCACCACCGGCACCGTCCGGGCTGGACGGTGGATGACGCCGGTAGCGCTGTGGCTGGTCGCCCCGTCGCCGCCGTGCTTGACCACGACCTCGGTGACGCCGGCCGAGAGGAGCGCCGAAGCCGGGTCGGTGGCGTCGGTCAGCACCGCCAACTCGTCGTCGGAGGCGATCACCAGGTCGATCGAGGGCAGCAGCGGGCGCAGCGCGGCGGCGGCCTCGGCGACCGACCAGAGCCGGTTGCGGTGGTTGACGTCCAGGCAGATCGTGCTGCCGGCCGCGCGGGCGCGCCGCACGGCCGCCACCACCGCCTGGTACGGCTCGACGCCCAGCGCGCAGGTGATGCCGGTGACGTGCAGCAGTCGGGGTGGTGGCCCGGGGGCGTCGAAGGCCCCTGTCACGTCGGCCGGGCCCAGTCGGGAGCCGGCCGAGCCGGCGCGGTGGTAGGTGACCCGGTTGATGTCGGCGACCCGGTTCTCGAAGAGGATCAGCCCGGTGGGGGCGGTCGGGTCGACCCGGGACCAGGTCAGGTCGACGCCCTCGGCGCGCAGCGTACGGCGGACCAGCTCGCCGGGCTCGTCGGCCCCGGTGACCCCGATCCAGGCCGGCCGGTGGCCGAGCCGGGCCAGGCCGATCGCCACGTTCGACTCGGACCCGGCGACGGAGATGCCGGCGGTGCCGCCCAGTCGCAGCGGGCCGGTGGTGCGGAACGCCGCCATCGTCTCGCCGAGCGTGACCAGGTCGGTCATGGCCGGACCGCCGCGAGGAAGGCGGCGGCCCGCTCCCGCAACGCCGTGGTGTCGCCGCCTCGGACGGAGTCGCCGAGCAGCGGGGAACCGACGCCGACAGCTGTCGCGCCCCGGTCGAGGTAGCGCCGGGCGCCGTCCGCGTCGACCCCACCGACCGGCACGAACGCGGTGCCGGGGAACGGGTCGCGCAGCGCGCCGAGGTAGTCGGGCCCGCCGAGGGAGGCCGGGAAGAGCTTGATCGCGGTGGCCCCGCCGTCGGTGGCCTGCACCACCTCGGTCGGGGTGAGGGCGCCGGCGAGCACCGGCAGGCCGAGCCGGCCACCCTCGGCGAGGCTCGCGGCGATCGCCGGGGTGACCAGGAAGCCGGCGCCCGCGTCGGCCGCCGCGCGGGCGTCCTCGGCGCTGAGCACGGTGCCCGCGCCGAGGCCGAAGCCGGGCCCGAGGGCGGCCCGGGCACGGCGGATGACGCCGAGCGCGTCGGTGCTGGTCAGCGAGACCTCGACCAGGGCGACGCCGCTCTCGGCCAGGGTGAGCACGGCGGTCAGCGCGGCGGCCGGGTCCGGGCCGCGCACGATGGCCAGCAGCCGATGGGTACGCAGCTCGTCGAGCAGGTTCATCACGGTGTCCTCAGTGGGTGCGGTGGGCGGAGATGGTGAGTCGCCAGGTGACCTCGCCGGCGGCGGGAACCACCGCCGCGTCGGACGGGCCGGCGTCGGCCAGGTCGAAGGCAGCGCCGAGCATCGGTTCGACGCCGAGGCTGCGGTAGGGGGTGTCGGCCGGCCAGCCGCCCAGGTTGCGCCAGAGGGCCGTGCTGCGGGGCTGGTCGGCGCACTCCAGCTCCAGGGTCAGCCGGTCGGTGCCGTCGATCACCTGGACCCGTGGGCAGTCGAGCAGCACCGCGCCGAGCGCCGTGCCGTCGTCCGGGCCGAAGGTGTCCAGCGTCAGCCCGGCCGGGGCCGGCCACGGCCCGGTCAACCACGGCTCGCCGACGGGCCAACCGCCCGGCGGCAGGAGCGCGGCGGCCTCCGGGTGCAGCCGGGTCGGGGTGCCGGCGGGCGCGTCCAGATGGGCGTCGGGGGAGAGGCCGAGCAGGGCGTGCGCGGCCCAGACGAACCGGTACCCGGGGTCGGCGGCCAGCCGGTAGTCGGCCACCACCACGCCACAGTCGTCGGTGATCCTTCGGCGCAGTGTGAACGTGGGCCGTTCGACGACCACGGTGCCGGGGGCCGCTTCGCGCCACGGCCGCGACCACACCTCGCCGTGGTCGGGCTCGCCGCGCACGGTGGGGAGGCACTCCTCCAGCCCACCGGCGTCGACGAACGCCGCACCGGGGCGTACCTCGTGCCGGCCGGGTTCCGGGCCGCGCCAGAGCCACTCCCGGTCACCGCCGTGCAGGCTCGTCCACCGGCCGCCGTGCGCCGCGTCGTACGCCACCCGCAACGGCACCGGCCGTGCACCGGTCACCACTCGGCGAACGACCCGTCGGTGTGCTGCCAGAGCGGGTTGCGCCAGGCGTGCGGGGTCTGGGCGGCCTTGCGGACCGCCGCCTCGTCGACGGTGATGCCCAACCCGGGCCGGTCGAGGCGGGCGATGTGCCCGTCCACGAACCGGAAGGGCTCCCTGTCGATCAGGTAGTCCAGCAACTCCGAGCCGGCGTTGTAGTGGATGCCGATGCTCTGCTCCTGGATCAGGAAGTTCGGCGTCGCGAAGGCCACCTGGAGACTGGCCGCCAGGGAGATCGGGCCGAGCGGGCAGTGCGGGGCGAGCAGCGCGCCGTACGTCTCGGCCAGCGCGGCGATCCGGCGGACCTCGGAGATCCCACCGGCGTGCGACAGGTCCGGCTGGACCACGGCGACCCCGGCCTGCAACGGGCCGAGGAACTCGGACCGACCGTAGAGCCGCTCGCCGGTGGCCACCGGGATCGGCGTGCTGGCGACGATGTCGCGCAGGTGGTGAGCCTGGTCGGGCAGGACCGGCTCCTCCACGAAGAACGGGCGCAGGGCGGCCAGTTCGGGCAGGATCCGACGGACGGCGGCCATCCCGGCGCGACCGTGGAAGTCCACGGCGATGTCCCGGTCGGGGCCGAGCACCTCGCGGGCGGCGGCCACCCGGCCGACGACGGCGTCCACCTCGGCCGAGGTGGGAATCGGGGAGAGCCGCCCGCAGGCGTTCATCTTGACTCCGGTAAGGCCGGCGGCGACCTGCGCGGCGGCGGCGTCGGCCACCTCGTCGGGCTCGTCCCCACCGATCCACGAGTAGATCCGCACCCGGTCCCGGACGGGCCCGCCGAGCAGCGCATGCACCGGTGCCCCGTACGCCTGCCCGGCGATGTCCCAGAGCGCCTGGTCGAGACCGGCGACCGCGCTGGAGAGGATCGGCCCGCCCCGGTAGAAACCGCCCTTGGTGAGCACCTGCCAGTGCTGCTCGACGCGCAGGGGGTCCGCGCCGATCAGATATTCGGAGAGCACCTCGACCGCGCTGCGCACCACCTCGGCGCGGCCCTCGACCACCGGCTCACCCCACCCGACCAGCCCGTCGTCGGTCTCCACCCGGCAGAACAACCACCGTGGCGCGACCAGGAAGGTCTCGATCCGCTCGATCTTCACTGGCTGCCCCTTCGTCCCCGTACCTTCTCGACGTCGCGGACGGCCTTGTCCAGCAACTGACGCATCGCGGTCTCGGCCGCTGTCTCGTCCCGGTCGCGCAGCGCGTCGACCACCGCGCGGTGGCTGGGCACCGGGTCGTCGTGCGGGGTGCCGCCGTGCACCAGCCGGTCCCGTTCGGCGAGCCCGGTCTCCATCACCACCTCCATCCGTTCCAGCAGCTCGTTGTGGGTGGCGGTGAGCAGCGCGCGGTGGAAGGCGAGGTCGGCGGCGATGACGGCGGCGGGATCGCCGTTGGCCTGGGCCATCTCGTCCAGTGCCCGGTCGAGGGCGGTCAGGTCGTCAGCGGTGGCGCGGGTGGCGGCCAGCCGGGCGGCGGCCGGCTCGATGATGGCGCGTACCTCGTGCAGTTGGTCGAGCAACCGCTGGTCGGTGCCCTCGGCGAACTGCCACCGGATCACGTCGCCGTCGAGCAGGTTCCAGTCCGCCCGGGGTCGGACGAAGGTGCCGCGCTTCTGTCGGGCGTCGACGATGCCCTTGGCCGAGAGGACCTTCAGCGCCTCGCGGAGCGCGGTGAGGCTGACGTCGAACTCCTCCTGCAACGCGACGATGTTCAGGGTCGCGCCGGCGGGGATCTCACCGGTGAGGATGCGACGGGCGATCGCTTCGACGGTCTGCCCGTGGACGCCGCGGCGTGCGTACTGTGCCAATGCTCCTGGCCTTTTCGCTGGTCGGTATCGATCTCTCAGGCCGAGGCTTTCACCGCTGTCCAGCCACCGTCCACCACGAGGCTCGCGCCGGTGATGTAGGCGGCGTCCGGCGAGGCGAGGAAGGCGACCGTCGCGGCCACCTCGTCCGGTGTGCCGAAACGCTTCGCGACGGTCTCCGCCACGCTGCGCTGCCGGTCCTCTTCGGACACGTCGGCCCAGGCTGCGGTGAGGATCGGCCCGGGCAGCACGGTGTTGACCCGGACCTGCGGGCCGTACTCCACGGCGAGTTGGCGGCCGAGTGCAACCAGGCCACCCTTGGCGGCGGCGTACGCGGGCCGGCCGGGCAACCCGACCAGCGCGTGCACCGAGGAGATCAGCACCACCGCGCCGGAGCGGGCCCGCAGGTCGTCCAGGCAGGCGCGGACGCCGAGGAACGAGCCGGTGAGGCTGACGCCGAGCTGGTGGTCCCAGGACTGTCGGCTGGTTTCGTGGGCCGGGGCGACCTGCACGGCGTACGCGGTGCTGACCAGGATGTCGACCGGGCCGAGGCTCGCTCGTGTCGCCGCCACCGCAGTTGCCCAGTCGTTCTCCTCGCTGACACTGCCCATTACGGACAGTGCTCGGTGACCGGCGGCGGTCAGCTCGTCGGCCAGCGGGGTCGGATCGTGGACGTCGAGCAGCGCGACGGCTGCTCCTTCGGCGGCGAGCCGTCGGGCGATAGCCGCACCGATCCCGCCCATAGCGCCGGTGACCAGCGCGTTCTTGCCATCAAGCCGGCGCATAGGCTGATCCACCTGACCCCTCACCGTGGTCTCGTCTAATCATTAATTACGAAGATATCTTGACAGCCGGCGAGGGTCGATGCAACCTTCTCGTCACAGCATTCACATGGACGACACATCGCGCCGTAACGCTACGTGTCGTAAAGGAAGGGATACCTCCGTGAGCGACTTCGACCCCGGTCGCCGGCGATTCCTTGGCCACCTCGGGCTCGCCGGCCTGGGCGCGCTCGGCGCCAGCTCGTTCCTCAGCGCGTGCGCCAGCTCCGCCAGCGGGCCGACGACGAGCAGCGGCTCGGGCGCGGTCACCATCCAGTCGAACCTCTCCTCGCCGCAGGCCAAGGCCGCGATGGAGAAGCTGATCGAGACCTTCAACGGGCAGGGCAAGGGCACGGCGAGCCTCAACACGATCGCCTCGGAGACCTTCCGGACCCAGCTGCCGACCTACCTGACCTCGGCCAACCCGCCGGACCTCTACACCTGGTACGCGGGCTCGGTCGCCAACGACTACGCCAGCAAGAACCTGCTGCTGGACGTCTCCGATGTCTGGAAGTCACTGGGCGACTACCCGCAGTCGCTGCGTACGCTCTCCACCGACGCCAGCGGCAAGCAGATCTTCGTGCCGATGAACAACTACTGGTGGGGCTTCTTCTACCGCAAGTCCAACTTCGCCAAGTGGGGCGTGCAGGAGCCGAAGAACTGGACCGAGTTCCTGGCCCTCTGCGAGACGTTGAAGAGCAAGGGCATCCCGCCCATCGGCATCGGCCTCGGCGACACCCCGTGGGTGGCCTCGGCCTGGTTCGACTACCTCAACATCCGGATCAACGGCGCGCCGTTCCACCGCGAGCTGCTCGCCGGCAAGCAGCGCTTCGACGACCCGAAGGTCAAGGCGGTCTTCACCCGCTGGCGCGAGGCCCTGCCCTACTTCGACCCCAAGGGCAAGGCGTACCCGTTCCAGGAGGCGACCACCGCGCTGCTGGCCGGCAAGACCGGAATGTTCCTGATCGGCACGTTCTTCGCCGACGCCGCCCCCAAGGACGCGCTCGGTGACCTGGACTTCTTCCGGTTCCCGATCATCGACCCGGCGGTGCCGCTGGCCGAGGAGGCACCGACTGACGGCTTCTTCGCCAGCGCGAAGACCGCCAACCCGACCGGCACCAAGGCCCTGCTCAGCTACCTGGCCGGGGTCGAGGCCCAGGAGGCGTACGTCAAGGCCAGCTCCGGCATCGTGCTGCCGGCCAACCCCAGGGCCAAGGCGTCGGACTCCCCGCTGGTGGTCAAGGGCAAGGCGATGCTGAACGAGGCCAAGGAGCTGACCCAGTTCTTCAACCGCGACTCCAGCGACGCGCTTCAGCCGACCGCCGACACCGCGCTGACCAAGTTCATCGACAAGCCGGACCAGATCGACGCGATCCTGCGGGAGTGGCAGGCCGGCGCCGAGAAGGTCTTCAAGGGCTGACGTGACAGCAACGATCTCCACGACTTCGGTCACCCCCACCCGGCGGCGGCGACGGTCGGCCCGACTGTCGCCGCTGCTGGTGGCGTTCGTCCTGGTGCCGTTCGCGGTCGAGAGCATCTGGGTGTTCTGGCCGGCGCTGCAGGGTTTCTGGTTCTCCCTCACCCGCTGGGACGGGATGACACCGCCGACCTTCGTCGGCACCGACAACTACGTCGAGCTGGCCGGCGACGCCACCTTCCGGGGCGCGCTGGTCAACACGGTGATCTGGCTGGTGCTCTTCGGCGGCCTCTCCGTGCTGGGTGGCTTCGGGATGGCGCTCGTCCTGCAGAAGGAGCGGCGCGGTGTCGGGTTCTACCGGGCCGCGCTGTTCACCCCTGTGGTGTTCTCGCTGGTGGTGACCGCGCTGGTCTGGCGGGTCTTCTACCAGCCCGACGGCATCGCCGACACGCTGCTGCGGGCGGTCGGCCTGGAGAGCCTGATCAGGCCCTGGCTCGCCGACCCGCAGACGGCCCTGTACGCGGTGATCCTGCCCGCGCTGTGGCGCCAGATCGGGTACGTGATGGTGCTGTTCCTCGCCGGGCTGAAGGCGATCGACCCGGCGCTGCACGAGGCGGCCCGGATGGACGGCGCGAACTCCTGGCAGCGGCTGCGGCACGTCACCATTCCCCAGCTCAAGGGGGTCAACGCGGTGGTGCTGTCGGTCATCGTGATCGACTCGCTGCGCTCGTTCGACATCGTCTGGTCGCTGACCAAGGGCGGGCCGTACCACTCGTCGGAGCTGCTCAGCACCTACATGTACTCGACCGCGTTCCAGAGCCTGCGGCTGGGCTACGCCTCGGCGATCGCGGTCGTGATCTTCGTGCTCGCGCTGGCCGTCATCCTCGGCTACCTGGTCCGCGCGTTCCGGGAGGAAGCGTGATGAACAAGCTCCGTACCGGGGCCTTCCACACCGGCATGATCCTGCTCTCGCTGCTCTGGCTGGGTCCGGTGCTCTGGGTGGTGGTGATGTCCACCCGGTCGTTCGACGACATCGCCGCGCACGGCGTGGGCAGCCTGCCCCGCTCGTTCACGCTGGACACCTACCGGCAGGCGTGGACCGACGGCGGCGAACTGCGCGCCCTGATCAACAGCCTGCTCGTCACCATCCCGTCGGTGGCGTTGAGCCTCGGGCTGGCCGCGATGGCCGCGTTCGCGCTGAGCCGATTCCGGATCCCCGGCCGGCGGACGATCCTGCTGCTGATGCTCGCCGGCAACCTGCTGCCACCGCAGATCCTGCTCATCCCGGTGGCCAAGTTCAGCGAGCTGACCGGCCTGTACGACACGCTCTGGGCGTTGATCGCGGTGCAGGTCGGCTTCGGGCTCGGCTTCTACACGTTCGTCCTGCACGGCTTCATGCGGGACCTGCCGGGCGAGATCCAGGAGGCGGCCACCATCGACGGGGCCGGCACCGCGCAGATCTTCACCAGGGTGATGCTGCCGCTGACCCGCCCGGCGCTGGCGGCTCTCGGGGCGCTCTCCTTCACCTGGATCTTCAACGACCTGCTCTGGGCGATCACCGTGCTGCGGACCGACGACAACATGCCGGTCACCCCGGCGCTGCTCGCGCTCCAGGGGCAGTTCGTGTCGTCCTGGAACGTCATCGCCGCCGGTACCGTCATCGCTGCCGTCCCCACCGTCGCGGTGTTCCTCCGCTTCCAGCGGCACTTCGTCTCCGGCCTGGCGATCGGAGCGGTCAAGTGACCGCCGAGGCCGGGCAGCGCTGGACGCTGCGCGGCACGCACACCGAGTACACGGTGCGGGTGCCAGCGCACGGTCGCTGGCTGGAACTTGTCGCGTGGGGGCCGCACGGCGTCTCCGACGGGCCCTCGCCGGTCGGCTACGACGGCCCGGTCCCGTTCCTCACCGCCGGGGACGCGGCCCCCATCGAGTACGCGACCGACGCCGACCGCCCGTTCACCGGCCCCGACCTGGTGATCGAGACCTCGAACGGGCAGCGGCGGGTGGGTTTCGCGCACACCGACGCGCGGATCGACGCCGACCAGCGGGAGCTGGCCGTCGAGTTCGCCGACCCAGTCACCGGGCTGCGCGCCACTGTGCACTACCGGATGCCGGTCGGCACCGACGTGGTGCAGCGGTGGGTCGAGCTGACCAACGACGGCAGCGACGCGCTGCGGGTCATCCGGGCCGGTTCGGGCGGGTTCTGCGTACCCACGCCGCACGGCGCGCTGCTCAGCCACCAGTGGGGGCAGTGGGCGCAGGAGTTCCAGCTCTCCCACGTCGAGCTGGGCCACGGCACCTTCAGCATCGGCAGCTCCCAGGGCGTACCCGGGCATCTGCACGTGCCCTGGCTGGCGGTGCGCGACACCGCCGAGCCGGCCGGCCCGGCCTGGGGGATGGCGCTGGCCTGGACCGGTTCGTGGGAGATCAGCGCGGAGCGGGACACCGGCGGCCTGACCCGGGTCCGGGTCGGCCGTCAGCTGGTCGACGGCCCGTTGGAGCTGGCCCCCGGCGAGCGACTGACCCTGCCGGTGGCGACCGGGGCGTACAGCTCGGACGGCCTGGACGGGCTGGCCCGGGTCTGGCACACCCACCAGCGGCTGCTCGCCGGGGAACGGCTCAGGCCGCGTCCGGTGCTCTACAACTCCTGGGAGGCGACCTACTTCGCCGTCGAGGCGCAGAGCCAGCTCGCGCTCGCCCGGATCGCTGCCGAGTTGGGTGTGGAGACCTTCGTCGTGGACGACGGCTGGTTCGTGGGCCGCGACGACGACACCGCCGGGCTGGGCGACTGGACACCCGACCCGGCGAAGTTCCCGGCCGGGTTCGACACGTTCATCGCCGATGTCCGCGCCCTCGGGCTGAACTTCGGCCTCTGGGTCGAGCCGGAGTGCGTCAACCCGAAGTCGTCCCTGTACGCCGAGCACCCGGAGTGGGTCTACTCCGTCGACGGCCGACCGATCACCCCGGTCCGCAACCAGTACCTGCTCGACCTGGGTCGGCCGGAGGTCGCCGAGTTCGTCCACTCCACAGTCGACGGGCTGTTGCGTCGGTACGACATCGACTACCTGAAGTGGGACTTCAACCGGCCGCGTACCGAACCGGGTCGGTCCGGTGGGCTGGGCCCACTCGACCTGGACGGCGCGCACGTCGCCAACCTGCACCGGATCTACGAGCGGCTGCGCCGGGACCATCCCGGTGTGCTGATCGAGGCGTGTGCCGGCGGCGGCGCGCGTACCGACCTGGCGATGGCCGCCCGCGCCGACGTGTTCTGGCCCAGCGACAACACCGGTCCACTCGACCGGCTGGCCATCCAGTACGGCTTCCTGCACGCCAACGCCCCGCACCTGCTCAGCTCCTGGGTCACCGACGCGCCCGGCCTGTTCGACCCGCGCCCGCGGACGCTGGCGTTCCGGTTCGTCCTGGCGATGGCCGGTGTGCTCGGCATCGGCGCGGACATCCGGGCGTGGACCCCCGCCGAGCGGGCCGAGGCGGCCGGCTGGATCGCCCGCTACAAGGAGATCCGGGACGTCGTCACGCACGGAGAGGTGCACCTGATCGGCGGCCCCGACCAGGCCCGCTGCGCGGTGCAGTACACCGCGCCGGACGAGAGCCGGGTGGTCGTCCTGGCCTGGCACACCGGCCGGCTCGACGGCGCCGGGCTGCTCCCGTCCCGCCCGGTCCGGTTGCCGCTGCGCGGCCTCGACCCGGCGGCCCGTTACTCGCACGGCGACCGGCACTACTCCGGCAGCCACCTCACCGCGGCGGGCCTGCCCGTGCGGTGGAGCGCCACCCACGACGCCGACCTCATCGTGCTGACCCGCGACTGAGCTCGGAGCACCACCACCCCCACCCCCGAGGGACAGGAGTACCTCCATGCGCCTGAACCGACAGCTGACCGCTGCCCTGGCCGTGCTCGGCCTGGGCCTGGCCAGCCCCGTGCCGGCGATGGCCGGCCCACCCCACGCCGACCCCCCGAAGGCCGGCCACGGGCCCGGCCGCCCCGGTCACGCCCCGGCGGCCACCGGCGCGGAGGACCAGGGCGCGCCGACCTTCTTCAACAGTGGCCTCGCCCCCACGCCCTACCAGGGCTGGAACACCTACTTCGGCCTCGGTGGCGATCCCACCGAGGCCGAAGTACGGTCGGTCACCGACTACATGGTCCACAGTGGCCTACGCGACGCCGGCTACACCTACGTCTGGATCGACGGCAACTGGGCCGCCCCCACCCCGCGTGACGAGGCCGGTCAGCTCGTCGCCGACCCCGCTCGCTTCCCCGGCGGAATGGCGGCGCTGGCCGCGTACATCCACAGCAGGGGAATGAAGGCCGGCATCTACACCGACGCCGGCCCGTACCTGCCGGGGCAGTGCGGGCTCGGCAGCAACGGCCACTACCAGGCGGACATCGCCCAGTTCGCCGGCTGGGGCTTCGACGCGCTCAAGGCCGACTGGCTCTGCGGCCGCGCCGCCGGCCTCGACCCGGAGACCACCTTCCGCGAGCTGGCCGAGGCGGTACGCCAGTCGCCCCGACCGATGCTGCTCAACATCTGCAACCCGGTCAGCTCCGACTGGGGTGGCGGCCCGTACACCCCGGAGCAGCTCTCCACCTGGAGCTACACGTACGCGCCCACCGTCGCCGACTCCTGGCGGACGTACACCGACGTGGGGCTCACCGACCCGACGCCGCAGTGGGCGTTCCCGTGGGTGCTGCGCAACATGGACGTCAACGCGTACCACCCGGCGGCCACCGGGCCGGGGCACTACAACGACCCGGACTACCTGCTGCCGATGCGTCCGCTGCCCGACGGCGGGTACGAGTTGAGCCTGGAGGAGTCCAAGACGCAGCTCGGCATGTGGGCCATCATGGCCGCGCCGCTGGTGATCGGCTCCGACCCGCGTGGCCTGCCGCAGGAGATGATCTCGGCGCTGACCAACCCCGAGATCATCGCCGTGGACCAGGACCCGCTGGTACGGCAGGGCGTCAAGGTCGCCGACACCGGCACCGACGCGCAGGTCTGGAGCAAGGTGCTCGCCGGCTCCGGCAGACGGGCCGTCGCGCTGCTCAACCGGCACGACACCGCCCAGCAGATCACCGTGAACTTCGCCGACGTCGCCCTCGGCGGGTCGGTCCGGGTCCGTGACCTGTGGTCCCGGTCCACGGTGGACGCCCAGCCGGGCACCCCGGGCGTGCAGCCGTTCACCGGCTCGTACACCGTCGAGGTGCCGGCGCACGGGGTGGCAATGCTCGGCCTGACCGGCACCGACCAGGTCGCCGGCGCCGACCTCGGCGGCACCGCCAGTGCCAGCCCCGCGCTGGTCCGGGTCGACGACACGCACGCCACCGCCTTCGTCCGCGACGCGCAGGGCGCCCTGGCGGTCAACACCCGTTCCGGTACGACGTGGGGAAGCCGGTGGATCTCCCTCGGTGGCCCGATCGGCGGCCGGATCCTCGGGCAGCCGGCGGCGTACGGCTCCGCCGACGGGCGGATCGACGTCTTCGTCCGGGGCACCGACAACGCCGCCTGGCAGCGCAGTTACGTCGCCGGTACGTGGGGGCCGTGGCGCAACCTCGGCGGCACGCTGACCGACGCGCCGACTGTGGCGTGGACCAGCCCGACGCAGTGGACGCTTGTCGCCCGTGGTGCCGACGGCAAGCTCTGGACGCGTACGCCGAGCGCTGGCTGGACCGGTGTGGGGGCTCCCGAGAACCGGCCGTTCTACGGTCGGCCGAGCGCGGTCGTCGACGACGCCGGCGTGCTGCACGTGGCGGTTCGCAGTCGCACCGACGAGGTGTGGTGGAGCAGCCGCACCGGCACCACGTGGTCGGCCTGGACCAGCCTGGGCGGCACCACCAGCGGCAGCCCGACCCTGCTCGCCACCTCCGGCCGGGTCTACCTGTTCGCGCTGGCCGCCGACAACCGGCTCTGGCAGCGCAACCTGGCCGACGGTGCCTGGGGCGGCTGGTTCCGACGTGGTGAGTTCGCCACCGACGCGTTCCGGGGTGCGCCCGGGGCCGCCGCCGGAGCCAACGGCAGCGCCTGGCTGGCGGTACGCGGCGTGGACGACCGGGTGCACCAGGTCATCCTGTGATCCACCGGGCGGGCCGTCGACCGACGGCCCGCCCCGGCTCAGGCCGGGACGAGTTCCCGGCAGCGGTGCAGAGCGGCCCGGGCCAGCGGCGTGTCACGGCCGGCGATCCCGGCTTCCAGTTCGGCGACCGCCGCCGCGGCCCGCGCAGGTTCACCCTGCGCCGCTGCGGCCTCGGCCAGCACCAGCACCGCGTCGGCGGCCCACGCCAGGATGCCCTTTCCGCGTACCACCGACAGCGCCTCCGTCGCGTGCCGGACGGCCTCGTCCGGCTGCCTGGTCACTGTCAGTCGGGCCAGCGCCGACAGCGTCTGCACCAGCGGCCAGATCGCACCGACTCGGCGGGCGTCGACCACCACCTCCCGCAGCGCCCGTTCGGCCACCTCCACCTCGTCCAGCCCGCCGGTCCTGTCGCCCAGGCCGGCGGCGCTGCCGGCGTTCGCGGTGCCGCCGTTCGCGGTGGCGGTGAGCGCCAGCACGGTGGCCAGTTCGGCCCGCGCGTCCAGCAGGGTGACCGGCATCCGCTCGGCGCTGGCGACCAGCCGACGGAGCCGCTCGACGAGACCGTCCAGCCGGCCGGTGGCTCGGTCCAGTGACAACTGGGTTGCCTCCACCAGGGACGTCAGCCGCTCGTACCCGGTCTCGTCGACCAGCGCCCGGCCGGCCGCCAGCAACGCTTCGGCCTGCTCGGGATGACCGGCGTGCAGCGCGCCCTGCGCCCAGTTCAGGCAGGCGCGGGCGTGTTCGCGCGGCCGATCGGCCAACTCCGCGGACGCCCGCAGCTCCGTGATGATCGCCCAGGCCGCCGGGTCGCCCAACTCCAGCAGCAGCGAGGCCCGGGCGATGCGGACCGCGAGGTGCGACCCGGGATCCCCGCTGGCCGCCGCTGCGGTCTCCGCCTCCGTACAACGGGCCAGGTGGTCGTCGACGTGCCGGCCCACGACGGTGTCGGGGGCCGCCAGCACCGCGAGCGCCGGGGCCTTGCGGCGCGGCGCGCGCAGGTACGGCACCGCACGCTCGATCTCGGTGTACCCGCGCAGCGCCTCGCCCTGCTGGCGCAGCATCCGACCCAGCACCAGGCCCAGCTCCCCTCGGGCGCCCGGTGGCAGCCGTCGGTCGGCGAGCAGCCGTTCCAGCACCGGGATCGCCTCGGCCTGGCTGAGCCCGTCGATGGCCGACCGGCCCAGCTTGGCGGCGAGTCGAACCCGTACCGGTCGGGGAAGCTCGGCGACGTCCATCGTCTGGAGCAGGAAGCTGGCGGCGGTCGCGTCGTCGCCGCGTTCGGTGGCCAGGTCGGCGGCCGCCTCGGCGTTGCGGACGAAGTCGGCCCCGCTGCCGGCCCGACGGTAGTGGTGCGCCAGCTGGGCCACCGGTCTCGGCAGTTCCTGCTCCAACACCCGCGCGACCCGCAGGTGCAGCCACTCCCGGCTCTCCCGGGGCACCAGGTCGTAGACCACCTGTCGGGCCAGGTCGTGGCGGAACCGCAGGCCGTCCCCGGCGTCGTGCAGCAGGCCCGCCCGGTGTGCGGCGGTCAACGCCGCGCCGATCGCCACCCGGTCCAGGCTGAGCACCGCGGCGAGGATGCGCTGATCGGGCGTCATGCCCAGCACGGCCGCCGCGCCGAGCACCTCCCGGGTGGCCTCGTCGAGCGGGCGCAGCCGCCAGAGCAGCACGTCACGGAGGACGAACGGGACACTGTCGTCGGCCAACGGGTCGCCGCCCCGCTCGGCGAGCGTACGCAGCACCTCCTCGACCACGAACGGGATACCGGCGGTGCGGTCGAGCAGGGCGGCGGTCAGTTGCTGCGGCGGGTCGTCGAGCCGCAGGGTGCGCGCCGCCAGCCGGCGTACGTCATCGGCGTCCAGCGGGCTGAGCGCGACGCGCGTGACGCTCCACGGGGGAGTCCGCGCCAGGGCGTCGTGGATCGGCGTGCTGCTCCCCGGCGTCGCCGTCCGCGCGGTCAGCAGCACGGCCAGCCCGTCCACCGGGTGGGTGCTCAGGTATGCGAGGAGTTCGCAGGTCGCCGGGTCCGCCCAGTGCAGATCCTCGAGCAGGAGGGTGGCGGGGCTCAGCGCGGCGAGCACCGCCGCGACGGCGCGGAACAGGCGATGACGCTCGGCCGCCGGGTCGGTCAACGGGGGCGGCGCGTCCGGCAGGACGTCGGCGAGTTCGGGCAGTAGTGGCGCGAGGGCGCCGGCCACCGGGCTGAGTGGACCGGGCCGCTCGGTGCAGCCCCGGATCGCGTCCAGCAGCACGCCGAGCGGGAAGGGTTCGGGCACGTCGTCGCACTCGCCGACGAGGTGCCGCCCGGGGAGTTCGGCGAGCAGCTCGGCGACGAGCCGACTCTTGCCGATTCCGGGCTCACCTTCGAGCAGGATCAGGCAGGGCGGGGTGGCGACGAGCCGGCGTAACTGGGCCAGTTCCGCCGTTCGGCCGACGAATTCGACGGGCCCGCGCAGACGTTCGGGGCGGACGGGAGTTGGGCTCCCGCCGCCCCGGGTCTTGTCCTCGCCGCCGTCGATCACCGTGGGGCGAGCAGATCATCTCTGCGGTTCCCGCCGGTCATCCGGCGGACCGGCGGTGACCTGAGTCACACGCCGATCCGCCGGGTCGGGGGAGCGGGGTCAGGACTGGACGGTGACCGGCACGACCTTCAGCGAGCCGTCACCGTTGCGGAACTCCAACACCCCGACGTAACGCTGCCCCGGGGCGAGCCCGGACCAGCGCAGTGTCAGGTTCGCCGTCGCGCCCGGCTGCACGCTGCGCTGCTTCGGGTCGATGGTGACCCGGCCGGTGGAGCTGCCCGGCGCGCCCGGCAGGTAGCTGGTGATGGTGTACGCGTTGGCCTCGTCCTTGATGTTCTCGGTGAACTCCTGCTCGACGACCACGATGTAGTCACCGGCACCGTCGGGCAGGGCGACCTTCGCGCCGATCCGGGTGCTGGCAGTGGCGGTGACGAACTTCCCGGACTTGTCGTAGACGTTGAGGCTGAACTCGGTGCACTCCATCACGCCCTCCTCGTCCTCCCAGTCGATGTGGGAGCAGGTGGGCCGTGCCGACGTCACGTGGATCTCCGGACTGCGGGTGCCGGCCGGTACGTGCAGGGTGGTCCGGCTGATCGACGCGGGCAGCGGCACCGGCAGGTTGTTCGACGTGCTCCAGTCCCAGCTCGGCCCGTCGCCCTTCAGGGTCACTGACGTGCTGGTACCCGAGGTCAGGCCGGACAGCTGGGAGATCAGCTGACCCTTGTAGCCGGCCTCGGCGGCGATCCGGACGCTGCCGGAGGTGCCCGTGCCGGTGATGGCGTCGGGGGCGACCAGCCCGGAGTTGTGCACGACCAGCGGGCTACGTACCGCGTGCTTGAACTGGTCGCGCCAGGTCAGCGAGCCGTCGGCCCAGGTGTCGAACGCGCCGCCGGTGTTGGTGACCTCGACGGTGAAGCGGGCGCTCTGGCCCGGACGGATCTGCATCTTCTTCGGGGTGACAGTGACCTTGTAGCCCGGCGGGGCCTGCACCGACGAGGTGTAGGTGCTGGTCTTGTCGCTGACGTTGGTGACCGTACGGGTCACGCTCTGCTTGCCGACCATCCGGCCCAGCGAGATCGACGGGTAGTTGAGCTGGGCGGTGTCGATCGCACCGATCGTGTCGCAGCCGTCCAGGTCGGCGAGCCCGTAGTCGCCGCCCCGGTCGGCGGACACTCCGCACAGGTACTTGATCCAGTCCTGCTGGTTGGAGTCGTAGACCAGGCCCGGGTCGAAGGCGCTGCCCGGCTTCACCTGACCGGCGCCGTAGTTCATGGGAGTGGCGTCGTACGTGCCGATCTTGATGGGGTTGCCCTTGTCGGTGGTGTCCACCGCGCTGGTCATCAGCGCCGAGCGGACCGCCGCCGGCGACCAGTCGGGGTTCTTGGCCAGCAGCAGCGCGGCGATGCCGGCGATGTGCGGCGCGGCCATCGAGGTGCCCGACTCCAGGGCGAAGTCGTTGCCGCCGATGGACGGGGAGAACGCGGCGATGATGTCCTGACCGGGCGCGCTGATGTCCGGCTTGAGCAGCTCACCGGCGTTCAGGTTCGACGGGCCCGCCGAGGAGAACGCGGCGACGGCGGGAGCCTCGACCGTCTCCAGCTTGCTCGGCGAGATGGTCGCCGTGGCGTTGCCCTTGCCGACGTACGCGGTGACAGTGGCCAGGTCGACCTCGTTGATGTGCACTGTCGGCACGGCCTGCACGTCGGCGTTCAGGGAGTTCAGCTCTTCGTTGTACAGCACCATGCCGACCCCGCCGGCCCGCGCCACCTCGATGCTCTTGTCGGTACGCGGGATCTCGCCGCGCAGGCAGAGCACGATCGCGCCCTTGACCTTGGCCGGGTCCAACGTGTCGTCGGCGCAGAGGCCGGCACCGTAGGCGCCGTCCGGGTCGACCGCGCTGTCCTTCGCGAAGACCAGGCGGGCCGGCCCGACGCCGGTCTCGCCCATGCCCACACCGGCGATGGTGGTGCCGTCGCCGAGGGTGAGCGCGCGGGTGTTCTGCCGGTCGGTGGTGCTCGCGGCCACAGTGGTCAGCCACGGCGTCGAGTTGTCGACGGTGTTGGCGAACGGGCCGGAGTTGCCGGCGGCGGCGGCGACGAAGACCCCGGCGGCGGCCGCGTTGAAGAACGTCGCGTCGACGGCACCGAAGCGCTCGGTGTCGTCACCGATCGAGTAGTTGATCACGTCGACGCCGTCCGCGACCGCGTCGTCGATGGCGTGCACGATGTCGATGTCGGTGCCGGTCGCTCCGCCCGCACCGTTGTCGTACAGCGCCTTGTAGATCGCCAACCGCGCGGCCGGCGCCATGCCGGAGATCATGCCCAGGTCCTGGTTGCCCGACGTCGCCCGCACGCCGTGGATGCCGGCGGCGGTGCTGGCGGTGTGGGTGCCGTGGCCGTTGCGGTCGCGCGGCGAGGAGTAGTCGTCCGGGAACGCGTCGGCGATGCCACTGTCGTTGTACCAGCGTGCCCCGATCACCTTGTTGTTGCAGGTCACCGGTGCTTCGACGCCAACGTCGCAGGTGCCCTTCCACTTGGCGTCGATGACGGCCTGGTCGGGGCGCGGGCTGGGCAGCGGGGCGAAGCTCGCGCTCTCCGGCCAGTAGCCGCTGTCGATGACCCCGATGATCACGCCCTCACCCGCGTGGGGGTCGCCGCCGAACTCCTTGTCCCACACCCCGCCCTTGCCGGTCAGGCCCAGGTAGTCGGGGGTGTGTGCGGTGGCGGCGTGCACCTTCTGGCTCTCGTACACCGCGCGGACACCCTTGGTGGCGCGCAGCCGGGCGGCCTGCGGCCCGGTCAGGTCGGCGGCGAAGCCGTTGAACGCGGTCTCCATGGTGACGCGGGTGCGCTCGGCGGGCACGCCGACCCGGTCCAGCACCGACTTGCGCTGCTGGCGCAGGTGGTCCCGGTACGCGTTGGCGTTCCCGGACGTACGGTTCAGCTTCGCCCCGTCGACCGGCTTGGTGGCGGCGATCCCGGGAACCCCGCCGGTGTAGGTGGCCAGTGGTTCCTCGGCGAGCTGGACGAGGTAGCGGGCGGTCGGTCCACTGCTCGCCGGCGCGGCGGTGGCGCTGGCGGGCAGGCTGGTCAGGCCGGCCGCGGTCAGCGCCACGGCGGCCAGCATGCTGACCCGGTGCCTGGCCCGTCCGGTCCGATGGGTGTTCGGTTGTGGCACGTCGTTGCCTCCACGTTCGGTGCCGGCCGCCACGACTGATGACGGTGGCCGAAACCTAGGATCGGCACCGATCATCGAGAAGCACTCGTAACCTGGCCGTCATCTTGGAAACAAGCTCGTAACACAACGGGTACTTTGCGCGTCATTTAGGAACGTCGACTTGGGTGATCTGTGCCATTTGGTCGGTTGCCCGTGTCGTCGGTCGAGTCGGCTTTCGTGGTCTTCGACGCACAGGGTTTCGGCTGCCTGTCCCACGGGTCGCGGCTTGGCGGGGCCACAACGATGTGGATACGGCTGGAAGCGTGCCGCAGGCATTGTGGGCTTCGGGGCGAGATCGTGACCCGGGGTGTCAGTCGCGCCGGACGAGACCCGGGCCGGCGGTGATGTCGATGTCGCCGTCTGCGATGTCGTGGCCGGCGGCGCAGCGGAGCACCGCGCGGATCGGTTCGCCGCAGTCGTGGTGGGTGGCGATGACCGACGGGCCGGTGTCGGTGGCGGCCCAGGTGTCGCCCCAGTTGCGCAGCGCGGTGATGACCGGCAGGAGGGCGCGGCCCTTGCTGGTGAGTTGGTACTCGTGGCGGGTGCGCTGCCCGGGCTCGCGGTAGGGGATTCGTTCGAGCAGGTCGGCGGCGACCATTTCCTTGAGTCGGGCGGCCATGGCGGGCTCGCCGACGCCGACCCGGCGGACGAAGTCGTCGAAGCGGCGCGTGCCGAGCAGGGCCTCGCGCATGATCAGGACCGTCGACCTGCTGCCCATGATGTCCATCGCCCGGGCCACCGAGCAGTTCTCGCTCGTCCAGGAATCGCGATCGTCTCGTAGGTCCTTCATGCCGTCCAGCGTACCTGACTTGCGTTAGGGCTAGCCAGGTGCTTCACTGGGTCGCGCTGACTTCAGCATACGCAAGCCAGCCCATCAGCCTGAAGGATCTTCAGTGACCACCAGCACCGCAACCCCGATCCCACCCGGCGCGGCAGCACCCGGGCCGGCAGCTACCGCCCGCTCATCTCTGCGCGGCTCCCGCGCGGTGACCCTGATCGCCATGTGCCTGGGCGCGATGATCACGTTCCTGCAGATCACCGCGACGGTCTCCGCGCTGACCACGATCCAGCGGGACCTGCGGGTAGACCCGACCACGCTGGTCTGGATCCCCAGCGCCTACACCCTGATGGTGGCGAGCGTCGTGCTCTCCGCGGCCACCCTGGGCAGCCGGTACGGGCGCAGGCGAATGTTCGCCGCCGGGGTCGTCGCGATGATCGTCGGCGCGGCCGTCGTGGCCAGCGCTCCGACCGTCGGCTGGGTGATCGCCGGGCAGTTGGTCGCCGGCCTTGGTGGCGCCCTGATCCTGCCGAACAGCCTGGCGATCCTCGGTGCGACCTTCACCGACCCGCACCGCCGGACCGAGGTCATCACCGCGTGGTCGGCGGCGTCCGGCATCGGGCTCGCGATCGGCCCGCTGATCGCCGGTGCCCTGCTGCAGCACTACCAGTGGCACAGCGTCTACCTGTCGACGATCGCGCTGGGCCTGGTCACCCTCGTCGTCGCCGTCGTCGGAGTGGCTGAGTCCCGGCCGAGCGCCGCCCGGCTCGACGTGCCCGGCCTGCTGCTGGGCACCGTCGCGATCGCGGCCGCCGTCTACGCGCTGATCCAGGGCGGCAAGGTCGGCTACACCAGCCCCGTGGTGTCGACGGCCTGGGTCGTCGCGGTCGTCGCACTTGTCGCGTTCGTGCTGGTCGAGCTGCGGACCAGCGCGCCGATGCTCGACGTACGGCTGTTCCGGTCCGCGTCGTTCAGCGCTGTCATGGTCGTCGGTGCGGTGTCGCTGTTCGGTTTCACCGGCGTGGCGATCCTGCTGGTCCTCTTCCACGAGCGTGCCCAGGCGCTCAGCCCGCTGGACACCGGCTGGCGGATGCTGATGCTCTTCGGTGTTTACGTGCTGGTCGCCTTCGGCGCCGGGCGGGCGATCCGTCGTACCGGGTTCAAGGCGCCACTGACCCTCGGCCTGGTCCTCGGTGCGGTGGCCAGCTTCGCGCTGGCGAACCAGGGGCCGGACACGTCGTTCGGTCACCGCTGGGCGTTGTTCGCGTTGTTCGGCGGGGCCAGCGCGCTGGTGGTGGCCCCGGCGACCGCGGCGGCCCTGGCCAGCGTCGCGCCCGCCCAGGCCGGGATGGCCTCCGGCGCGGTCAACGCGGCGCGCCAGGTCGGCTCGGTGCTCGGCTCGTCCCTGCTCGGCACGCTGCTCACCACCACGATGGTGGCCGACCTGCCGGGCCGGCTCGCCGCACACCAGGTCGACGAACCCACCCGGAGCGCCGTGCGGGCGGCGGTGGCCTCCGGGGCCAACGGCGACCAGCCACTACCCGACCCGGTGCGGGCGGCGATCGCGGAGGCGCTGACCTCCGGAGTCCAGGCCGGGCTGCGGATCAACGGCGTCGTCTTCCTCGTCGCCGCCGTGCTCGCGCTCACCCTCATCCGCAACCGGCCGCACCAGCACTAGGGCCGGGCGCGTCGGCCCGCCGTCGTGCGCGCCGGTCACCGCTGCGGCGGGGCCGTCCGGGTGGGAATGTGCTCGTAGCGCTTGCGCATGGTCTCGCTGGCGGCCGGGCCGGCGGCGAACACGAAGGTGGCGTCGTCGAGCGGGCGACCGGTGTTGCTGTCGACGAGCACCGGGTCGGCCTCCACCCCGGTGGCCCGGTCGACGAGGATCATGCTGCGCTCGCTCGGATCGAGGCGTGAGTTGCCCCAGGCCGCGAGGGCGACGATGACCGGCCGCAGGCTGCGGCCGAGGTCGGTGAGGACGTACTCGTAGCGGTCCGGTCTGGTCTGGTAGCGGCGACGTTCCAGCAGCCCCTGGCCGGTGAGGGTCTTGAGCCGGCTGGTCAGGATGCTGGACGAGACGCCGAGGTTGGCCTGGAACTGATCGAAGCGGGTGTAGCCGTCGAAGGCGTCGTGCAGGATCAGCAGCGTCCACCACTCGCCCACGTGGCCCAGCGCACTGGACAACGGACATTCGCGGTCCGCCAAGCGGATCTTTCCGGCCACAACCGTGCCCTCTCCCGAGTAGGTGCTACTGTCGAAGCTAGTAGGTGCTGTTTCAGAAGTAACCATACGACGGGCCCTCGGCGACGTCGGAGAGGGACGGGAGACCATGACTGCCACCCAGGGCGCACCAGCCATCATTCGCCGCTACTTCGCGCTCGCCGGCCAGCCCGACTCCGCGGACTACTTCGCTCTCTTCGCCGAGGACGCTGTGGTCGAGGACGAGTCGAACGAGTACCGGGGCATCGAGGCCATCCGTCAGTGGCGCCGTGCCGTGCCGCTGGTGTCGTACGAGATCACCGACGTCGAGGAGACTCCCGCCGGCACCGTGGTGACCGCCACGATCACCGGCGACTTCCCCGGCAGCCCGTTCGCCGGCCTCCGGTACCGCTTCAGCGACTACGACGACAGCGCGATCCGGATGCTGCGCATCGCGCCCTGACCGCTGAGCGGCGAACTTGACGACACTTGTTTGTGAGTGCACACTTACAAACATGCGATCGACAGCCGAGGCCCGCCGGGTCACCGTCCTGAACACCGCGGTGTCGGTGTTCGCGCGCGCCGGCTTCCACGCCACCCCGGTCACCGCCGTGGCCGCCGCCGCCGGCATCTCCGAGGCGTACGTCTTCCGGCTCTTCGCCGGAAAGCTCGGGTTGTTCGTGGCGGCGGCCGGAGCGTGTTTCGACCGGATCGCCGAGGCGATCGAGGCGGGCGCCGAGCGTGCCACGGGCGACAGTCCGGAAGAGATCCTCGACGCCATGGGCGGTGCGTACGCGGAGCTGATCGCCGATCGCGACCTGCTGCTCTTCCAGGTGCAGGCGCAGGCGGTCACGGACATCCCGGAGGTCGCCGAGGCGGTGCGGGCCGGCTACCGGCGGGTCGCCACCTTCGTGCAGGATCGGGCCGGTGCCAGCGACGCGCAGGTGCAGCAGTTCTTCGCGTACGGCCAGTTGTGCCATCTGATCGTGACCGCCGGCCTGGAGCAGGTCCCGGAGCCCTGGGCTCGTGCCCTGACCGCCGGCATTCGCCACCCCTGACCAACCCGCTGTCGGGCCGCTGCGGCGGCCCACTCTTCGGCCTCGACAAGTGTGTGAGTGCACACTTACAAACAAAGGAGAATCCGATGACGACCGACGCGATGATCACCGAAGTGGTGCTGCCCGGCGTGGTGGAGCCCGACGGACTCCAGCTGCGCCGACGCCCGATGCCCGTCCCCGGCCGGGGGCAGGCGCTCGTCCAGGTCGAGGCGACCGGCATCTCGTTCGCCGAGCAGCAGATGCGCCGCGCGCTCTACCCCGGCCAGCCGAAGTTCCCGTTCGTGCCCGGCTACGACCTCGTCGGCACCGTCCGGGCGGTCGGTCCCGGCGGTGACCACGCCCTGGTCGGCGCGCGGGTGGCGGCGGTCACCAAGACCGGTGGCTGGGCCACCCACGCGCTGGTCGACCTCGACGCCCTGACCCCCGTACCGACCGGCCTGGACCCCGTCGCGGCCGAGACCGTCGTCGTCAACGGGGTGACCGCCTGGCAGATGCTGCGCGACGCCGACCTGACGGCCGGGCAGACCATCCTCGTGCACGGCGCGAACGGCGGCGTCGGGAGCGTGCTCGTCCAGCTCGGCCGGCACCTCGGGCTGCGGGTCATCGGCACCGCTGCCGTACGACACCACGCCGGCCTGCGTGAACTCGGCGTCGAACCGCTCGACTACCGCGACCCGGACATGGCCGCCCACGTTCGCGAGCTGTCGCCGGGTGGCGTCGACGCCGTCTTCGACCCGGTCGCGGGCCCGGGCGTCCGCACCTCATACGCCCTGCTCGCCCCGGGCGGCAAGCTGGTCGTCTACGGCAACGCGGCAGCCGTGGGCACCGGGCAGTCGGTCATCTGGATCTTCGTGAAGCTGTTAACCCGCCTCTACACCTGGAACGCGCTGCCCAACGGTCACCGGGCTGGCTTCTACAACTTCTGGGCCGGTCAGCTCACCCGCCGTACCGCGTTCCGCCGTCGCCTGCGCACCGACCTCGGCACCGTGCTCGACCTGCTGCGACGGGGAGTGATCGTGCCGCAGATCGCCGCCCGCTACCCGCTCGACGAGGTCTCCGCCGCGCTGGTGTTCGCCGAGGCGCGCAGCCGGGCCGGCAAGGTGGTGCTGGAGCCATAATCACCGACTACGTCGAGGGCATCGGTGGTTCGGGCGGCCTTCCGTGGGCCCGGATGCTGTCGGTGACGGCTACTCCGGCGAGCACCAGGGTCGCGGCGAGGCCGGCCACCAGTGCCGGGGTGAGTATCAGGACGGGTCCGACGACCGCCAGCGCAAGCAGCGCGAGCAGTCGAGACGGTGAGACGCGGCTGAACACCTCGTACTCGAACCGAGCGCGTCCAAGCAGGAACAGCGCGAGCCCGCCGAGGAGGACGCCGGCCAGCCACGGCGACGTCTCCCCGGCAGGCTCGCTGATGATGGCTTCGAAGCTGGCGGAGGCGGCCACGACGCCGCCCACCATGAGTAGGTGGGTGTTGGGCGCGGACCGTACGAACCCACCCGGGTCCCGGGAAGCCTCGATGGCGGCTTTCAGCAGGGACCCGGCGCGGTGGACGTAGATCTGCCACAGGAGGACGGTCGCGGCGAACCCGACCAGGAGTGCCGCCGTCCGCTCGATGGTCAGGTCGTGGGTGGCGTAGGTCAGGGTGATGACGAGGATGAGATCGCCGAGAGCGAGCGTGAAGATCTGCTGGTAACGCTCCGCCAAGTGGTCGGCCGCCACCGCGTAGTGAGGTGTGGGTAGGCGACCGATCCGCGGAGTGGGGTAACGAAGCCAGGCGGCCGCGTAGTCGACGGCGAGCGCAGCGGTCCACAGCAGGCCCCGGGCCGGGCCGCTGACGAAGGCGCCGACGAGCCACGGTACGGCGGACACCGCGAACCAGAACATGAACCGACTGGAGCGTTGCTGCTCCATCCGGCCGCCCAGCGCGACGACGAGAAAGGTGCCGCGTCCCACCTGGACCGCCACGTACGCGCCCGCGAAGATCAGGCCGTGCTCGGCGAAGGCGCCGGGCAGCGCCCCGGCCATCAGGATCGTCCCGAACATGACCCAGAGCGTCACAGCGAAGATCGAGGATCGGTTGAGGTGTTGGAGTTCGGTAGCCAGCGCGCTAGCCGCCCAGACCCACCAGATGGCCGTCAACAGAACCACGGTCTCGAAGACGCCGACCCAGTCGAGACGCTGTGCCAGTGTCCGTGACGTCAGGGCCAGCGCGGCGACGAACACCAGATCGAGGAAGAGCTCCAGCAGGGTCGCCCGCTGGGGCCCCTCATCCTCGCGGGTCAGCCCTACCGCTTGGTCGGTCGTCATCAGGTGCCCGCCTACGTGCTCCGGACCCTCATGCTAGTGAGATTCCGGCAGTAACTCGGGCAAAGCCGCTGGGACAGCCTCCTTGAGGTGCCGGATCCATCCCGCCGGGTGGCACCTTCCGAGCGCCCCGACTGCCCGTGCGTGTGCAGCCCCACGTCACGAGGCGTACGGTGGACATGTCGCCCGGGGCCCCGGTGGCCGTCAGACGCCGTCGCCACCAGCCCATCAGGGGCGTTACCGAACGTCATCCCCGTCGCCGCGACTCGCTGGTCGTGTTGACCGATCGCCGACCACATCCCGGCCGTCGGTTCCGCCCGTCGTCGCGGTTGGAACGGTTGGTGGTCCGGATCCGACCGCGCGTGCACACCACTGTCCGTGCGAATGATCGTTTTAAACACCTCAACCAGGGGAGCACCAGATGAGGATCGCCAGAGACAGGATCGTCACCGCACTTCGCGACCGGGGGCAGCAGGCACGGGCCGACTGGGTCGAGCGCGAGCTGCCGGAGCGCGTCGACCCGGCCAAGCACACCGGGCTGCTCGCCACCCTGAACCTCAACCCAGCTGATCTCGTCGACGCGTCCTCCCCTTGAGGATTGCGCTGCTCGGACCGGTCGCCTGGCGTACGCCCCCGCACCACTACGGCCCGTGGGAGCAGGTGACCGGCCTGCTCGCCGAGGGGCTGGTCAGGCGCGGGATCGACGTGACGCTCTTCGCGACACTGGACTCCGTCACCTCCGCCCAGCTCGACGGCGTCTGCCCACGGGGGTACGCGGACGACCCGGACCTGGACGGTCGGGTGTGGGAGGCGATGCACGTCTCCCACGCGATGGCCCGTTCGGCGCAGTTCGACCTGGTGCACAGTCACCTGGACTGGCTGCCCCTGGCGTTCGCGGAACACTGCCGCGCGCCGCTGCTGACCACAGTGCACGGCTTCTCCGGGGCGGGGATCCTGCCCGCCTATAGCCGCGCCCGCTCGTCGTACGTGTCGATTTCCGACGCCGACCGGGCGCCGGAGCTCGACTACGTGGCCACTGTGTATCACGGCGTCGACGTCGCCGGCCTGCCGTTCACCAGCGAGGCCGGTCCTGGGCTGGCCGCCTTCGGCCGGATCCACAGGGACAAGGGCACCCACACCGCGATCGAGATCGCCCGCCGCGCCGGCCGAACCCTGACGATTTGCGGGATCGTGCAGGACGAGCGGTACTTCGCCGAAGAGGTCGCCCCGCACATCGACGGCGACCAGGTCGTCTTCCTCGGGTCGGTGGGCCCGCGACGGCGTGCCGAGGTGCTGGGTGGCAGCACCGCGCTGTTGCACCCGATCGCCTTCGACGAGCCGTTCGGGCTGTCGGTGGTGGAATCGATGGTCTGTGGCACGCCGGTCGTCGCCTATCGGCGGGGGTCCATGCCCGAGGTCGTCGACGAGGGAGTGACGGGTCTCCTCGTCTCCACCGTCGACCAGGCCGTCGAGGCGATCAGCCAGGCTGCCGACCTCGACCGGGTGAAGTGTCGGGCGCGGGCTCTGGAGCGCTTCAGCGCGGAACGGATGGTCACCGACTATCTCGCCGTCTACGACAAGCTCCTCCTCACCTGACTGAGCCGCACCGCTCTCCGTTCCGCCGGTCACACACGCTGACCGGCGTGCGCCGTTCCCGCGTGAGGCTCACCGCGTACTCCTGCGGTGGCCGACTACCGGAAGGCCCGACGTACATGCCCAGCTACGGATTCCTCAGCACCCACCCACCGACCCGGTGCGGACTGGCCACCTTCAACGCGTCCCTCGCCGCTCAGCTGACTGCCGACGGCACCCTTGGTGGCATCGTCCGCGTCACCGATCACGGCGACGACCAGCGGCCCGCGCCCGGGGTGGTGCACACCTGGTCGGCGCGTGACCCGGCCGGCTGGCGGGAGGCGGCTGCCGCGCTGAACGCGTACGACGTGGCCCTCGTCCAGCACGAGTACGGCATCTACCCCGGCGCCGACGGCGAGGAGGTCCTGCCGTTGCTGCGGCGGCTGAGCGTGCCGAGCATCGTGGTTCTGCACACCGTGCTCCGTCAGCCCTCGGCTCGGCAGAAATCCCTGTTGGAGCAGATCGTGGCGACCGCCGGAGCGGTGGTCACGATGACCGACACAGCCCGCGACCGGCTGCTCGTCGGGTACGCCGTGCCGGCGGGCAAGGTGACGGTGATTCCGCACGGCGCGGCCGAGCTTGCCGGTGTACCCGTCGACAGGCGTACCCGCCCGCACCTGCTGACCTGGGGTCTGCTCGGGCCGGGCAAGGGCATCGAGTGGTCGTTGCGGGCCCTCGCGCGGTTGCAGGACCTGGAACCGACTCCGACCTACACGGTGGCCGGGCGGACCCACCCGAAGGTGATCGAGCACCACGGTGAGGCGTACCGGGCGGGGCTGCACCAGCTCGGTGCCCAGCTGGGCGTCGCGCACGCCGTCGACTACCAGGACGTCTACCACGACCAGGAGGCGCTGGGCCGCCTGATCCGCTCCGCGGACGTGGTCGTCCTGCCCTACGACTCCCGCGAACAGGTCACCTCCGGCGTACTCATCGAAGCGGTGGCCGCCGGGGTGCCCGTCGTGGCGACGGCGTTCCCGCACGCCGTCGAACTGCTGACCGGTGGGCCCGGTCTGGTCGTACCCCACCAGAACCCGGCGGCACTGGCCAAGGCGATCCGACGGGTCCTGATCGAACCGGGCCTGGCCGCCCGGTTGGCCGGGCGGGTGCGTCCGCTGGCCGCGCACCTGCGTTGGCCTGCGGTAGCGGCCCGCTACGGCGCCCTCGCCGACGAGCTCGTCGAGGCCCGCTCTCCCGCCGTCAGCGCCGTGCCGGCGTGACGGCGACCACCGGGCGCCCCCGGACCTCGACGGTTGGGCGCTGGGTGACGGCACCCGCGCCGAGCTTCGCGCACCTGGCTCGGCTGAGCGACGACACCGGTCTGTTCGAGCACGCACGGCACGCCATCGTCCGGCGTGAGCATGGTTACTGCACCGACGACGTGGCGCGTGGCCTGGTGGTCGTCAGCCGTGAGCCGGAGCCGAGCGAGGAACTGCTCCGGCTGGCGGAGCGGTACCTCGCGTTCCTGACCCACGCGCAGGACGACGGCGGCGCGTTCCGCAACCGGCTCGGGCACGACCGGCGTTGGGTCGACGAACCAGGGCTCGGCGACTGGTGGGGTCGAGCTCTGTGGGGCCTGGGCACGGCCGTCGCCCGCAGCCCCGCCGCATGGGTACGCGAGGAGGCGCTTGTCGCCTTCAGCCGGGGCGCCACCCGGCGGACGAAGGCCCCGCACACGATGGCCTTCGCCGGTCTGGGCGCGGCCGAGGTGCTTCGTCGTCACCCCGGCCACGTCGCCGCCGCGTCCCTGCTGGCGGACGCGGCCAGCACGATCGGCCCGCCGGCCCCCGATCGCGGGTGGCCGTGGCCCCGGCAGGAGCTGACGTACGCCAACGCCGCCCTCGCCGAAGTGGTCATCGCCGCGAGTCAGCTTCGCGAGGGTGGCCCGCCCCTCGACGACGGCCTGCGCATGTTGACCTGGCTGCGCGATGTCCAGCTCCGCGATGGCCGGCTGTCTGTCGTACCCGCCGGGGGCTGGCGGCGCGGCGCCGTACGGCTGCACCACGACCAGCAGCCGATCGAGGTCGCCGCCTTCGCCGACGCCTGCGCCACGGCGGCCGTGGTCACCGGCGACCCGGTGTGGGACGACGGGGTGCGGCAGGCGGTCGGGTGGTTCCTCGGCGACAACGACCTCGGCACGCCGATGTGGGATCCCGCGACCGGCGGTGGCTACGACGGGCTGACCTCGCACGGGCCCAACCTCAACCAGGGTGCCGAGTCCACCCTCGCGCTCGTCTCCACCCTGCAGCACGCCCGGCGGTGGTCGTGACCCGGAGTCTGGCCGTCCGGCAGGACGTCACCCTCACCCCGGACCCACGCCGCGTCATCGTCAAGCTCTTCGTCCCGGGCGAGGACGCCGCTGTGGTACGGACCCGCGCGCAGGCGCTCATCGACCGGGTCGCGCACCTCGACGACGAGGAGACCGCCCGGCTGCTGCGGGACACCCTCGACCGGTTCGGCGCCCGGCACCGCGACCTGGCCGGCACCTTCCACCACCACTACGACCTGGTCCGGCACCGCGCCGCGCAGGCCCGCGACCTCTCGCCGAACAGCCGGCTGCTGGTGGGCGCCTACTTCAGCCACGAGTACGCCGTCGAGGCCGCCGCCCTGTGCAACCCATCGATGGTGGCCCACCCGGACCAGACCGATCTCGGCCCCGGGCAGCTGCGCGTCGCCATCAGCCTGCGCCAGATCGGGGAGGGCCACGTGTCCTCGATCGGTTTCGCCTCCGCGATCGTCGGACCGGGGGACCGGCTCACGATCGCCGATCGGACCGGGCCGTTGGCCGTCGGGCAACGGACGGGCGTACGGTACCGCCGAGACCTGCTCGTTGCCGGCCTGGCCGAGAAGGACTGCGACAACGAGGTCGCAGCCACGGTGCTGGACGCGTTGCCCGAGTGGTACGACGAGGTCGCCTTCGAGCGGGTGCTCGGCAACCTGCCACCGGATCTGCTCTCCCGCAGCACCGGGTTGGGGACCGTCGAACAACTGCGTCGTACCAACGCCGGTAGCTACGCCACGGCCTTCCCCGCGGACACGGTCCTGCACCAACGGGTGCTGTGGCCAGCCACCCCGGCGGAGAGCAACGGCATGGAGGACGCCCGGTTCGTCCGCTTCGTCGACGAATCCGGGCCGGTGTACCGGGCCACCTACACCGCCTACGACGGCCGGACCATCGCCACCCGCGCGCTGGCCAGCGACGACCTGCGCCGGTTCGAGATGACTCCGATGCGCGGGCCGGGTGCCCGGAACAAGGGGCTGGCGCTGTTCCCGCGCACCGTCGGCGGTCGGCACCTGGCACTGTGCCGTGCCGACGGCGAGACCATCGGCCTGACCGCTCTGGACGGCGAGAACCGCTGGCAGGCACCGACCCCGTTGCACGCACCGGGCGAGAGCTGGGAGTTGATCCAGGTCGGCAACTGCGGATCACCGATCGAGACCGACGTCGGCTGGCTCGTGCTCACCCACGGTGTCGGGCCGATGCGTCGGTACGCCATCGGTGCGCTCCTGCTCGACCTGCACACCCCGGAGCGGGTCGTCGCCCACCTGCCCGGCGCGCTTCTCGCACCCGACGAGGACGACCGGGACGGGTACGTGCCGAACGTCGTCTACTCCTGCGGCGCGCTCGTGCACGACGGTGAGCTGTGGGTGCCGTACGGCGCGAGTGACGCGCGGGTGGGATTCGCCGCCGTGCCGCTGTCCGCGCTCCTCAGCGCGATGGTCGAGGCCCCACCATCAGGCAACCGGCACGGATGAGCACCGGTGGTGCTGCCCCGGCGGCGGGTGAGTCACCGCCGCCGGGGCGCATCGGTCAGGACTCAGACCTGCGGCGTCGGTAGAGGAACAGCAGGGCCGCGCCGGTGGCGACGGCGACGCTGCCGATGCCGGTCAGGACGGGCAGCAGGGCTTCACCGCCGCTGCTGCCGGTCACGGGCAGCGCTGTGCGGGTGGGCCGCGCCGTGGGCTGCCCGGTCGGTGTGACCGTGGGCTGCCCGGTCGGCGTACCTGTGGGCTGCCCGGTCGGTGTGCCGGTCGGCGTGCCCGTGGGCTGGCCGGTCGGGGTGCCGGTTGGTGTCTGGGTGGGCGTTCCCGTCGGCTGGAGGCAGACGGGGGCGTTGATGGTGTTGGTGTCGAGGGTGACGGCGCCGGTCTGCGCCAGAGCCCGGCCCTGGAGGGTGGCTCCGGTGTTCATGGTGATCGAGGTCTGGGCCAGGATGTTGCCCATGAACCGGGTGCCGGTGTCGAGCGTGGCCGAGCTGCCCACCTGCCAGTAGACGTTGCAGGGCGAGGACCCGTTGATGAACACGACGCTGCTGTTGGGCGCGGTGACGAGCGTCGAGGCGATCTGGAAGATGAACACCGCCGCCGGGTCACCCTGACTGTCGAGCGTCAGGGTGCCGGTGAGCTGCGCGGCACCGATCCGATAGACCCCGGGGAGCAGCGTGGTGCCGCCCAGCTCGGCCGGCAGGTTGGTGAACGGAGTCCGGCCGGCGGCGTCGTTGTAGGCGGTGGTCAGGTCGTTCTTGGCCTGCAGGGCGACGGCGTCGCCGAGGTGGATTTCACCGCCGACGATGCCGGGCGGGAAGCCGGGCGCGGTGTTACCGGGGCTGACGCCGAGGCTCTGGGCGAGGAATGTTGGCCCGGTGTTGGTGACCGTGGTGCCGGCCAGCACGGAGAAGTTCGCCGCCGTGCCGAGGTCGACCGGTGCTTCGGCGGCCCTCGCCCCGGTACCACTGAAGATGAGTACGGCGACGGCGGTGCCGCTGGCGGCGACGGCCGCCAGTGCGGACATGGCCGCGCGTCCCGGATGGCTGAATAGTTTGGTTGTCACGACGTGCCCTTTCGCGAAGGCATCTCACCAGACGCCAGTTGTGCGGCGGCTGGAGGCCGCACCATCCACAGGGGTCTTGCTTATCGGACTTTTGCACGAGTACTTCGCAAAAAACGCAAAACCAGCGAGATAGATGGGGCGGGTGGGGTGAAAGGTGGGCCACCGGTCAGGCGCGGACGATCGGCCGACGAGAACCGCGGCGGGGCGAGGTAGCCTCACCGCTCGCACTACGTGCTCCTGCGATCGGGGAGGACAGGGGGAGGTGGAGCGTGGCCGACGTCGGCGAGGTGGTGCGTTGGTTGCAGCTCAACGCGCCCCAGGGCGGTCCGGACGAGGTGTCGCGGCTGGTGGCCCGGGCCGCGCCCATGATCAGTGCCAGCGAGATCGTGATCTATCTGGCCGACTACAAGCAGACCCTCCTCGTCCCGCTGCTCGGCGCGGGTCTCGACCGGGACCAGTTGCCGATCGAGACGACGCTCGCCGGCCGGGCCTTCACCACCCTCGACATCCAGCGCGCGCCCGACAGTCCGGATCGGGTGTGGGTGCCACTGCTGCTCGGGTGCGAGCGGATGGGCGTACTGGAGATCGTCTCGCCGGCCGCCGCCGACGAGACGATGGACGGCCCGGCCTGGGAGGTGGCGGTCAACGTCGCCCAGATCCTGGTCAACCGCCGGTCCTACGGTGACGTGGTCGAGCGGATGCGGCGGCGGATGCCGATGCAGGTCGCGGCCGAGATCGTGTGGGGTCTGCTGCCACCGCTGACCTTCGCCACCGACGACCTGGTGGTCACCGCCATCCTTGAACCGTGCTACGACGTCGGCGGCGACATCTTCGACTACGCGTTGAACGATGACGTGCTCAGCGTCGGGCTCTTCGACACCTGCGGGCACGGCATCAAGGCGAGCACCCTCGCCTCGCTGGTGGTCAGCGCGTACCGCAACGCCCGTCGATGCGGCCTCGACCTGGTCGACACGGCGATCAGCATCGACCGGTGGGTGCGGTCCGAGCATCCGAACTTCTTCGCCACCGGGTTGCTGATCGAGTTGGACCGTCGGACCGGCCACCTCAGCATGATCAACGCGGGGCATCCCGGTGCCATGCTGCTGCGTGACGGCAAGGCCGTCCGGGAACTTCCGGGGCCGACGGCTCTGCCGCTGGGGCTGGGTCACCTGTCCGCTCGCCGACCGCGAGTGCACGTGGAGAATCTGCACCCGGGTGACCGCCTGCTCGCCTACACCGACGGCATCACCGACGCCCGCAGCGCGCAGGGTGAGCAGTTCGGACTGGACCGGCTCGTCGACTTCGTCAACCGCGCCCTCAACGACGGGCTGCCCAGCCCGGAGACGATGCGTCGGCTGGTCCGCGCGGTCGTCGGCTACCAGGACGACCAGCTGGAGGATGACGCTACCGCCCTGTTCGTGGAGTGGCGGCCACCGCACCTGCCGCTCGCGCACCTGCGCGGCCTCGCCGCCGCCGGCTCCTGAGCGAGCAGTGGGATTTTGCACTCGCAGTGCACTTGTCTCCGATTGCAGGGCTGTCTAGCGTCACCTCATGGCTGACTCATGGACCTTCGCGGTGGCTCGGGACGACCTCGGGAAGACCGCGCTCGTCGATGGCCCCATCCCCGCCGTGGCCGACGGCGAGGCGCTGCTGCGCGTGGACCGCGTCGGCCTCACCGCCAACAACGTGACCTACGCGGTGCTCGGTGACGCGATGCGCTACTGGCAGTTCTTCCCGCCGGCCGCCCAGGGGCTCGGACCGCAATGGGGGCTGCCGCCGCTCTGGGGCTTCGCCGAGGTGGTCGACTCGGCGGTGGCGGGGGTCGAGGTGGGGCAACGGATCTACGGTTACCTCCCGCCCGCCGGTCACCTCGTGGTGCGGCCGGACCGGGTGGACGGGTCCGGATTCCGCGAGGCGAGCCCGCACCGGGTCGAGCTGCCGTCGCCGTACAACGCGTACCGGTCGACCATCGGCGACCCGGCGTACCAGCGCGACCAGGAGGATCTGCTGATCCTGTTCCGGCCGCTCTTCTTCACCTCGTTCATGCTGGCCGACCAGGTTGTCGACAACGACTTCTACGGCGCCGAGGCGCTGCTGGTGTCGTCGGCGTCGAGCAAGACCGCGTACGCCGCCGCGTTCGAGATGCACCGGCGCGGGCCGCGCCTGGTCGGTCTCACCTCACCCGGCAACCTGGCCTTCACCAGGTCGCTCGGCTGCTACGACGAGGTCGTGTCGTACGACGACATGGACGCCCTCGACGTGGTCCCGACCGTTTACCTCGACCTGTCCGGCGCGCCCTCGACCCGTGCCGCCCTGCGGCGGCGCCTCGGTGACCGGCTCGTCCGGGACATCGCTGTCGGGCTCACCAACCAGACGCCGAACGCCGACGCCGCCGAGGAGGTGTTCTTCGCGCCGGTGCAGATGCGCAAGCGCAGCCACGACTGGGGCCGCGACGGGCTCGACGAGCGGTTCACCGCGGCGTGGCAACGCTTCGCCGCCGTGGTGAGCGGGTGGCTCGACGTTCGGGTCGGTGCCGGGCCGACGGCGCTGCAACACGCGTGGCTCGACGTTCTGGCCGGTCGTACGCCGCCACGGGTGGGCCACGTCGTCCAGCTCTGACCGGGCTCAGGCTGCGATGTCCTCGCTCAGTTGGCCGCGCAGCGCGGCCAGCGAGCGGGTGATCAGCCGGGACACGTGCATCTGCGATACGCCGATCCGGTCGGCGATCTGGGCCTGGGTCAGATTGCCGTGGAAGCGCAGGCTCAGGATCTGTCGTTCGCGTTCCGGCAGCGTGGCGAGGGCCGGCCCGAGGGCGATGCGGAGGTCGACAAGGTCGAAGGCCCGGTCGTCGTCGCCGAGGGTGTCCCCGAGTTCCCGGCTGCCGTCGGCCCCGACCGGGGTGGACAACGACGTGGCCCGGTAGGCGCGCGCACCCTCCAGCCCCTCCAGGACGGTCTCCTCGGACACGTCGAGGTAGGACGCGATGTCGGCGACGGTCGGCGAGCGGCCGAGGGTCTGGATCAGGGTGCTGTTCGCCGCGCTGATCGACAGGCGCAGCTCCTGGAGGCGGCGGGGCACGCGGACCGCCCAGGTGCGGTCCCGGAAGTACCGCTTGATCTCGCCGATGATGGTGGGGATGGCGTATCCGCTGAAGTCGACACCTCGGCTGTGGTCGAAGTTGTCGACGGCCTTGATGAGCCCGACGAAGGCGGTCTGGGCCAGGTCGTCGTCGGGTGCGCCGCGTCCGCCGTAGCGGCGCGCCAGGTGCCGGGCGAGCGGCAGCCACGCCTCGATGGCGCGGTCCCGCAGGGCTGGCCGGCGGGGGTCGTCGGCCGGGGTCGCCTTCATCTCGGCGAGGAGCTCATCCGGGCTCTGGTCGATGCTCCGCTGGTCGGTGCGGGTGCTGGTCGCGTTGTCGACGATGGTGGCCACGTGGGTGGTCCTTCCCGCAGGCCCGTCGATCGACCGGAAGGGTCTCCGAACCGGCTACCGCCGGAGCGCACATACGGGCGAAGGTGCGCTGTCGCAAGGCCACGAGCACGGGCCTCGCCGCCGCGTCATGTCGTTCACGTGATGCCTCGCACACTACCCGAAAGGCCGACCATTTCCCAACCGAAAGTATGAGTCCTGGCGTTCGCGGGAGAACGCCGCCGGGTCAGCCGCGCTGGTCCGGGGCGTCGACGGCGGCCGGTGCCGGCGAGGCCGACCGCACCGCGAACGGGTGGCGCAGCTGCCGCATCGCCTCCTCGCTGCTGTCGAAGGTCACCGCCGGTCCGTCCAACGCCTCGCCGTTGGAGGTGGCGAGGAACAGGACGGGTCGACCGTTGTCGTTCGGTGTCATGCGGGGATCCTGTCTCTACGAGAGGGGTGCGTCTGGCCTCGGCAACATCGGCCGTGCGACCTGGTGACGCGTCGGCGCACACGCTGGCGCCCGAATGCGGGTGTCCCGTGCACGGGCGAACGCCCGGCGACACCGACACCCCGCACCATACCCGGCATCGTCGCCCGGTATGCGCCGCCGGCGAACCCGCGTCGCTTGTGGCGGACCGACCGCCCGGGAATTCTGTAATCCCACCCGCTGCCGCGAGTCTCCGATCCTGAGGGCGGTCAGCGCACCCAGCGTGGGCACCGCGCGGACGAGCACACGAGGAGTGAGACGCATGTCGTCAGCCGGTCGAGCACTGCCCGATGTCGGGTTGGTCGTCGCGGCCCGGCAGGGCGACCAGCGCGCTCTCGACGACGTCGTCACGGCCTCGCTCCCGCTGGTCTACAACATCGTCGGGCGTGCGTTGCGCGGGCACGCCGACGTCGACGACGTGGTCCAGGAGACGTTGGTACGGGTGATCCGGTACCTGCCCGCGCTCAACGACCCGGCGGCCTACCGGTCCTGGCTCGTGGCGATCACCATCCGGCAGGTGCGTGACTGGGAGACGCGCCGACGCGTCGCGCTCAACCGCGACGCCGGGCTCGACGCGATCCACAACGTGCCCGACCCCGCCTCCGACTTCGCGGGGATGACGATTCTCCGGCTCGGCCTCACCGACCAACGACGTGAGGTGGCCGAGGCGACCCGCTGGCTCGACCCGGACGACCAGGAACTGCTCTCGCTGTGGTGGCTGGAGGAGACCGGCGAGATCACCCGCAACGAGGTCGCCGACGCCCTCGGTTTGTCACCCGGGCACGTCGCGGTGCGGATCCACCGGATGAAGGAGCAGATCCAGAGCGCCCGCGCCGTCGTACGCGCGCTCCGCGCCCGCCCCGGCTGCCCGGAACTGGGCGCCGTGACCGCCGAGTGGGACGGCACACCCAGCTCGCTGTGGCGCAAGCGACTGGCTCGACACGTCCGCGACTGCGCGTTCTGTGTCCGGTTGGGAAGCACGCTCCTGCCCATCGACCGCCTGCTCGCCGGCCTGCCGTTGCTGCCGCTGCCGGCGGGTCTCGGCGCCCACCTGCCGAACGTGTCCGCCCCGGCGGCCGCCCCGGCGGCCGCCGCGTCGGCCGTCGCCCCGCCGAGCCCGGCGGTCGGACCCGCCGCCGGGCCGACCCCGCCCACCGATGGCGGTAGTGGACAGAGCGTCGTCGGCCTCGCGGCGAACCGGCCCCGTGGCCTGGTGCCGTCCCTCGTCGCCGGGGTGGCCGCCGCCGTCCTGGCCATCACCATGGCGGTGGTGATCCAGCCGGACGATCCGTCCGCACCCTCCTGGGCGGCGCCGCCGTCCGCGGCACCCACCGCAGTCGTCACCCCGAGCGTCGCACCGCCGCCGAGCGCACGACCCGCGTCGAAAGCGCCGGTGCCGCCGGTGGTCAGCTCCGCGCGCAAGGGCGTCGGGGTGTGGAACTTCGCCGGGGCGAGTCAGGCGTTGGCGAACTCCAAGGCCGGCTGGTACTACACCTGGGGCACCCAGCACCCGGGAATCAGCACTCCGCGCGGTGCGACGTTCGTGCCGATGATCCGCAGCGCGGAGAACGTCACCGCCACGGAGCTGGCGCGGGCCAGGGCCGCCGGGCCGTACCTGCTCACCTTCAACGAGCCGGACCTGGCCGAGCAGGCGAACATGACCGTCGAGCAGGCGTTGGACCTGTGGCCGCAGTTGATGGCGACGGGCAGCAGGCTGGGCAGCCCGGCGGTCGCCTGGGGCGCGCCGGACCCGCAGGGTTGGCTGGACAGGTTCATGACCGGCGCGCAGGCCCGTGGCCACCGGGTCGACTTCATCACGCTGCACTGGTTCGGTGCCGACTTCACCACCGCCACCGCCGTGGCCCAACTCCGGCAGTACCTACAGGCTGTCTACCAGCGGTACCGGAAGCCGATCTGGCTGACCGAGTTCGCGCTGATCCGCTTCGGCGGGGGCGGTTCGCAGTTTCCCTCTCCGGAGCAGCAGGCGGCCTTCCTCACCGCGGCCACCGCCATGCTCGGGCAACTCCCGTACCTGCAGCGTTACGCCTGGTTCGGGCTCCCCGCCACGGACCAGGACCGGTCCGGGCTGTTCCGCGACGGGACCGAGGCGACAGCGGTCGGCCGCGCGTTCCAAGCCGCCCGTTGAGCGCCGACGAACGGAGGGCCGAGCAGATCATGGCGGAGCGTCCCGGGTCTCGCGTCCGGACCGGTCGGATGGTCGGCGTCGTCGTGACAGTGGTCGCGACCGCGCTGGCCGTCGGGCTCACCAACGGTTGGGGACGAACCGAACCGGCCCCGGTGTCCTCGTCGGCAACCAGCCCACCGGCCGCCGCGGTGCCGACCGTGCCGGTGGTGCTCAGCGGCACCGACGACGCCTTCATCCAACTGCTGATCCCGATGAACGAGGGCGCGCTCGCGCTGATCGACCAGCTCGACACCCGGCCGGCGGACGCTGATCCGTCGTTGCGGGCCCTCCTCGGCGAGCTTCGGACGGCTCATCAGGCCGAGCTGCGGGACCTGCGTGGGCTGTTGGCCGCGGACAATGTGCCGGAGCTGAACATCCACGAGGGGCACCAGATGCCCGGCATGGTCACCGAGGCCAGCCTCGCCGAGCTGCGTGCCGCCCCCGACGTCGAGGTGCCGTCCCGCGCCGCCGCGCTGATCCGGGCGCACCTCGCGCAGACAGTGGTGCTGTGCCGGGGCGAGCAGACCGCCGGTGGGAGCCCGGAGTTGAAGGCGTTCGCCAGCCGGATTCAACAGGCGCGCATCGCCGAGCTGAGCGCGCTGGACAATCGGCTCGGCGCGCCCACCGCCACCAGCCAGTAGTCGGTGGGCGTCGGCGGTCAGGCCGGTGTCTGGTGTCTCGCCGCGAACCGGGCGCGCGTCAGGAACGCGAGTTGGGCCCGCTTGTCCGGCATGTCAATCTCCGAGTCGAGGGTGAAGCCCTCGATCTCCAGTCGGCGCAGGGCGAGGTGGTTGCGGACGTCCGGCTCGACCACGATCCGCTGCGCGGCCGGATCGCGGAACAGGAAGCGGGCCACGGCCGGGCCGACCGCGTTGGTGAGGCTGCGGGCGAGGCGTCGGTCGGGGCTGAGCAGCAGGTGCATTCCCACGTCGCCGGGCTGGACGGGGTAGCGCTCGCCGACCGGGTCCGCCTCGGGCTGATAGGTCTGGAAGAGGCCCACAGGCTCGTCGTCGATCAAGATCAGGTACGCGTGGTGAGTGGGCAGGCTGTCCACAAAGGCGTAGATCTCGCGCACTTCTTCCAGGGTGTGGGAACCCATGCCCCAGAAGGAGTTGCGGGGAAGGGTCACCCAGCCGTGCAGGAGGGCGGCGTCCCGGTCGGGGTTCACGGTCACCAACGACAGCTCGCCGAGGCCGGCGATCTTCTCCTGGTACGTCATCGGGCGCTGTCCTCTGTTCCATCCGGGGCGCAACTTAGGTTAACCTCCCCTAACCAAGGATGACCTTACCTGGAGGGGTGCGTGAAGCGGAACTGGGAGGCCCTGGTCCTCAAGGCCATGGGAGGTCGGGACTTTCGGTTGACCGTCCTGAGCACCGAGTCGATCGATGGGCACTACCAGCGGCTTCTCCTGGACGGGGGCGGGCTGCTGGAGGCGTGCGGGGTGCACCCGACGATGTGGATCCGGCTGTGGTTCGACAACGACGGGCGGGCACACCAGCGCGCCTACACGTTGGTCGACCCCGACCCGGCCACCGGCCGCTTCACCCTCGAATTCGCCATCCATGACGGCTGCGCGGCCCGCTGGGCCACCACGGCCACTGTCGGCGACACCATCAGCGCGACCGTCCAGGGCAGCGCGTTCGAGTTGCCCGACCCCGCGCCCGACCATCTCTACCTCGTCGGCGACGCGGCCTCCCTGCCCGCGGTGAACAGCCTGCTCGACGCCGGTGCCGACATCCCGGCCACGGTCTGGCTGGAGTACGCCCACGAGGGCGAGAAGGCGCTCGCGCTGCGGGCCCGGGCGCACCACGAGGTCACCTGGGTGCCTCGGCGCGACGCGGGGCAACATCTCGTCGACACGGTCTGCGCCGCCCTGCCGACCGGCGACACGGGCCACTACTGGGTGGCCTGCGAGGCGGCCACCACCAGGGGCATCACCCGACACCTGCGCAAGACGCTGGGCGTCGACAAGGACCGCCTGACCTCCCTCGGCTACTGGAAAGCGGCATGAAGGGCCGGCTCGGCACCCTGACCGCGCTGTACGTCACCCAGTACCTCGGCGTCGGCTTCATCACCGTCGGGCTCACCGCCATCCTGCGCGACGGCGGCACCTCGCTGGACACGCTGGCGCTGTTGCAGATCGTCGGCCTGATCTGGCCCATCAAGTTCCTCTGGGCGCCGATCCTCGACCGGTACGGCTCCCGGCACCGCGGCCACTACCGTTCCTGGCTGCTCGTCCTGCAGAGCGCCCTGGTGCTGGCCCTGTTGGCGCTGCTGCCGTTCGCCAGCCCGGCCGACGCGCTCGGCCCGATCGTCGCGATCTGCGCCGCGTACGTGTTCTTCTCGGCCACCCAGGACATCGCCGTGGACGCCGTCGCGGTGCGCATGCTCGCCGAGTCGGCCCGGGGGACCGGCAACGGCATCCAGGTCGCCGCGAGCTACCTCGGCAACCTGCTCGGTGGTGGGGCCTGCGTCCTGGTCTACGACCAGTTCGGTTGGGCGTCGGCGATCGGGCTGCTGGTCGCGATGACGGCGGTCGGCCTGGTGGTGGTGTGGCGGTTCCGGGAGCCTCCCCGTACCGATCGGGTGGCCCGGATCGGCACTGCCTACCGGGCGCTGCTGTCGGTGTTCGGGCAGCCCGGCTGCCGGTGGTGGACGTTCGGCGTGGTGCCGCTGGTCTACGTCGGCGCGGGAATGGCGTACGCCCTGGTCACCCCCGCTCTGGTCGACGCCGGCTGGTCGTTGGGTCGGATCGGCGTGGTCACCGGCGTGGTGACCAGCGCCCCGGCCATCGTCGCGGGTCTGGTCGCCGGGCTCGGGGTCGGACGGTTCGGGCGCGGTGGCGTGCTCGTGGCCGGTGGCCTCGCGCTCACGGTGTCGACGTTGCTGCTGCTGCCCCTGATGAACGGCCAGGCGCCGCTGGGTGGGACGGTCGCCGCGCTCTGTTGCTTCATGGTGGCCTACACCATCGCCAACGTCGTGCTCTACACGGTCAACATGGACTACTCGCGACCGGACACCGGTGGCACCGACTTCACCGTCCTGTCGTCGTTCGGCCTGGTCTGCTCGTTCGTGGCGTCATCCATCGGTCTCGCGGCGGCCGAGCGGGTCGGCTATCCGGCGGTCGCCGTCGCGGCCATCGTGCTGGTGGCCGCCGGGGTCGTCCTCGGCCTCGCCCACCAGCGGCGATTCCCGCACCGGCCCAGCCCGACCGCCGGCCTGCCCGTCGGCCGGTCGACCCCCGACGCAGCTGTCGAGCGGCCCGCAGCGGACGGCGCCAAGGCGGTGGCGTGACCAGCGTCCAGCCGGCCACCGACACCGCGACACCGGTACGACTGCCACAGCGATGGCTCATCCTGGCCGTGCTGTGCGTCGCGCAGCTGGTCGTGGTGCTGGACAACACCGTGCTGACGGTGGCGGTGCCGGTGCTCACCACCGAGCTGGGCGCCAGCACCGCCGAGGTGCAATGGATGATCAACGCGTACGCGTTGGTGCTGTCCGGGTTGCTGCTCACCGCCGGCAGCGCCGCGGACCGGTACGGTCGCCGCCGGATGTTGCTCGCCGGGCTCGTCCTGTTCGGGGCCGGCTCGCTGGCCGCCGGTCTCGCAAGTACCAGCGGACAGTTGATCGCCGCGCGGGCCGGCATGGGCGTCGGCGGCGCGCTGCTGGTCACCTCGACGCTCGCGGTGGCGATGCAGGTCTTCGACGCCGCCGAGCGGTCCCGGGCGATCGGCGTCTGGGCTGCCACCAGCGCGTTGGGTTTCGCCATCGGGCCACCGATCGGCGGCACCATCCTCGCCCATCTGCCCTGGGGCGCGATCTTCCTGATGAACGTGCCGATCGTGCTGGTCTGCCTGCTCGTCGGTCGCGCGCTGGTCCCCGAGTCCCGCGGGCCGGCCGGCGGTCGACTCGACGTGCCCGGCGCCGTGCTCTCCACCGCCGGTCTGACCGCTGTCGTCTGGGCGATCATCTCCGGGCCGGAGCGCGGGTGGACGTCGACCGAGGTGATCGGTGTGGCGATCGTCGGCGTACTGGTGCTCGGGATCTTCGTGCGGTGGGAGCGACGGATTCCACATCCGATGCTGGACATGGGCTTCTTCCGGGACCAGCGCTTCGTCGGTGCGATCTCCGGAGTCGTGCTGATCACGTTCGGTGCCACCGGCGCGCTCTTTCTGCTCACCCAGCACCTCCAGTTCGTGCGGGGTTACCCGGCCTGGGAGGCCGGCCTGCGGATGGCGCCCTTCGCGCTGTCCATCGTGCTGCTCAACGTCAGTGGTGTCGTCGCGGGCGTGATCCGTCGGCTCGGCCTGGCGGTCGCCATCGCCGTCGGTATGACGCTGCTCGCGGCCGGGCTGGCGCTGGTCACCCTCTTCCCGTCCGACGGGTACGCGGTGCTGCTGGCGGGGCTGATCGTCATGGGCGCCGGTTGCGCGCTGGCCAACCCGGCCATCGTCGAGGCCGTGATGAGCGCGATCCCGGCGGCGAAGGCCGGCGCTGGCGCGGGGGTCGACGGCACCATGACCGAGGTGGGCAGCAGCCTCGGCATCGCGGTGCTGGGTGCCGTGCTGAACGCCCGGTTCGCGGCGCTGCTGCCGGCGGCGGTGGCCGGCGCCGGATCGTTCCCCGCGGCTCTCGCCGCCGCCCGCGACGGTGCCGAGCGGGAGGCAGTGACTGTCGCCTTCGCCTCGGCGCTGGAGACGGGACAGCTGGTGGGCGCGGCAGCGGTGCTGATCGGTGGTCTGGTGGCCGCCGGACTGCTGCACCGGGCAGACCGCACCATTTCCACCTAATAAGGGTAGGCTACCCTAATCGTGACATCGTGGTAGTCGACGGAGGCGGTATGCGGCTCTACCTGACCGCGCTCAACCCCACCGACGCCGTCCTGCACGGGTTCCTTCCGGCGGCGGCGTCCCTCGGGTTGCCGGCCACTGTGCTGACCGACCGTCCCGCCGAATGGCCTGCGGACGTGCCGGTGACGCGGTGCGCGGTCCGCGACGCGGCAGCCGTGGTCGCGGCGACGGCAGCGAGCCGACCGGTGGCGCTACTGTCCAACAGCGACCACCTCCAGGAGGCCACCGCGATCGCCGCCCGAAAGCTCGGCCTGCCCGGCAAGGACCCGGACGCCGCCCGTCTCTGCAAGGACAAGGCCGCCGCCCGCCGGGTGATCGCCGCCGCGGGCCTCGACCGGGTACGCGTCGTCACCGTCGACCCCGCAGACCCGCCAAAGGTGCCGAACGAGATGTTCCCGGCGGTGGTCAAGCCCCGCGAGGGGGTGGCCAGTGAGGACGCGTACCTGGTGGTCGACCACGCCGAGCTGGTCGCCCGGGTCGCCGAGATCCGCAACCGGCGGCCCGACGTGGCGCTGATGGTCGAGGAGTACCTCGACGGTGAACTGCGGACCTTCGAGACCCTCGGCGACGGCACCGAGCTGGCCTCCCTCGGCGGGTGGCGCACCGCCCTCGGCCCGCCACCGACCTTCACCGAGGAGAGCCTCGCCTGGTCGCCCCCGGCAGAGCCGGTGCGCACCCAGCTCCGGGCCCGACTCGACGCGCTCGGGGTCGGCTTCGGCGCCTGCCACACCGAGTACGTCATCTCCGACGGCCGGGTCCGGCTCATCGAGGTGAACTACCGCCTCATCGGTGACCGGATGGACCTGATCCTCGCCGAACTGCTCGGTGTGCCGCTGTTCGAGTACGTCATCCGGCTGCACCTCGGCGAGCCGCTGTCCGCCCTGCGCCTGCCCGACACCGTCGACCGACACGCCCGGGTCGAGTACGTCTGCGCGGACCGGTCCGGCCGTCTCGTCGCCGCGCCGGGCCGGCTGGACACCGTCCACGGCGACGTCCGGTTGGGCTGCCACCCGTTGCGCGAGGTGGGCCGCACCGCCGCGCACACCGGCACCAACCGCGACTACCTCGCCGTGCTGCACGGCATCGGCCCCGACGAGAACGCCGTCCGGCAGTCACTGGCCGCCCTCCGCGGCGACCTGCAGTGGACCATCGTCGAGTGAGCGACGACTGCGAGCGCGAGGTCTTCACCCGGGTGCTCGACGCCCTGCTGCGCGAGGATCACCTCGGTCTGCTCACCGCCGGCCGCCCGGACGGGCCCGACTGGTGGCAGGTGTCGCACCCCGCCGGCCGGCTGCGCATACCGGTCCGGGCGGACGGGTTCCAGCAGGCCCTGCGCAGCTCCGCGCCGACGGTCCTGCTGGTGGACGGCAGTGGCGACGCGCGGCGTACGGAGACCCTGGAGGGGTTGTTGACGCTGCTCGCCCCGCACGGCAACGCCGAGGCCGAGGCCGGCTGGCGGGACTTCGCCGTCGAGTGCCGCGCCGACCTGCGAGCCCGGCGGCTCGCCGCCCGGAACCGGGAGCGGGTGTTCACCGAGGTGGCCGCCGAACGGGCGAGCACCCCGACCGGCCTGCCGACGGCGCTCCTGGACGACGTGCTCGCCGCCCACCAGGGCCACCCCGTCTATCCCACCGACCGGTGCCGGCACGGTCTGCGCGACGACGAACTGCTCCGGTACGCCCCGGAGCACGCTCCACGCTTCGCGCTGCGCTGGTACGCCGCCCCCGCCACGGACGTCCGGCTCACCGGCCAACTCCCGCCCTGGTGGCCGCCCGCGCCGCGACCGGATCAGCTGCTGCTGCCGGCGCATCCGCTCACCGTGACACGCGACGCGCTCCCGGTGGTCGACCTGCCGGTGACCCCGGTGCGACCCACCCTCTCCATGCGGACGGTGGCACTCGACCACGACCCGTACCTGCATCTCAAACTGCCGCTGCCGACAGCGAGTCTCGGCGCGCGCAACCGACGCACCCTGCAACCGGGCTCGCTCGCCGACGGCGCGGCCGTCGCGGCACTGCTCGACCGGATCGCCAGCACCGAACCCCGCTTCGTCGGCCGGATCCGGCACGCCGACGAGAGCACCTGGGCGCACGTCGACGGCGACGAGCGACGCGGTTTCCTGCTCCGCCGGTTTCCGCGCGACCTGGCCGGCGTTCAGGTGGTGCCGGTCGCGGCCCTCGCCGCCGCCGACCCGGTGGCCGGCACGGTCCTCGACCGGATCAGCCCGCAGCGGCCCGTCGCACTGCTGGAGTCCTATCTGGACCTGCTGCTCGACTGGCACGTCTTCCTCTGGCTCCGGCACGGGATCGCGCTGGAGGCCCACCCGCAGAACATCCACCTGCTGGTGCACCCGGACGGCGCCGTCGGCCTGCTGTACAAGGACAACGACGGCGCCCGGCTGGACGCGCGGCACGACGGCACGAACGGTCTCACCCTGCACGACGACCGGATGTGGGCGCGCGACCCGCACGAGTTGGCCGACGTGTTCATCACCATCACCCTGCACCTGGCCGCTGCCGCGCCCCTGCTCGCCCTGGCCGCCCGAGGGCTGTCCGTGCCGACACCGGCCGAGGCGCTGGTGCCCCGGCTCGCCGCCGCCCGCGACCGGTGGGGCGACGGCCCGGCGGGGCGGACCTTCACCGAGCGGGTCCTGAACGCCACCCACCTGCCCGTCAAGGCGATGCTCACCGCCGGCACCCTGCTGCCCAAACAACGGCTGGGCTGCACCGACATCAACAAGTACTACCTGCGTACCGGCCCGAACTACCTGCGGGAGACACGATGACGAGCGCCCAGTTGCGCTCCCGGCCGGCCACCGACACCGGTCAGCTCGCCGACCTGGCCGCCGCGCACACCGTCTTCGGTTGCCTGCTGCGCGAGCTGGCCCCGCCGGGTGACACCCCGACGGTGGTCGACGGTGCCGTCCGGCTGCTGCTGCGCCACCTCGACGTCACAGTGCGCTGCGCGGTGGCCCGAGCCTCGGCGATCGGCGCGCACCGCTACACCGGCCCGGTGCAGCGGGACATCGGCGGCGAACGGTGGGCGGACCTGGACGCGGACGGGCTGGCCGCCCTCGTCGCGGCGGAGCTGACCATCCGTACCGGGCTGGCGAATGACGAGTTCGTCGAACAGGTCCGGGCCAGTCGGGACACCGTGGCCCGACTGCTGGCCGACCGACCCGCCGCGGACCCCACCCCTACCGGTGAGCCCGCCATCGACGCGTACGTCGACTCCGAGCAGTCGCTGGTCCTCGGCCACCCGCACCACCCCACCCCCAAGTGGCGCAGCGGCGACCCGGACAGCTGGCGGGCGTACGCGCCGGAGCTGCGCACGGCGTTCCGGCTGCACTGGCTCGCCGTACCGGACGACCTGACCGCCGACGCCGGACCGTTCGATGCGCTCGTGGCCGCGCTCGACCCGCCTCGACCCCCGCGCGGGCACCGCGCCCTGCCGGTGCACCCCTGGCAGCTGTCGCTGGT
>NZ_JAGPXU010000036.1:0-59418 GCF_018070385.1 Micromonospora sp. C97 | reverse complement strand
CCCCACTCCCACCCCCACTCCCACTCCCACCCCCACTCCCGCCGATCTTGCAGTTTCGGTGGTCGGTCTGTCCGGGTGGGCGGCTTTTGCGGCGACCGAAAGTGCAAGATCGGCGCATGTCCAGGGGGTCAGGTGCGGGTGGCCTCGATGAGGAAACGGTGGGCGTGGGCGACGAAGGGGCCCTCGTCGACGATGCGGCGGTGCAGGTCGCCCAGCGGTGCGCGGTAGCGCTCGACAGTGAACCCGGGCACCGTCCAGATCACCTTGCGCAGGAACCAGACCACCGCGCCGATGTCGGCGAAGGTCGCCCGCAGGGTGGCCCGACGCAGGTCGACCACCCGCAGGCCAGCGGCTTCGGCAGCGGCGGCCGCCTGCTCGGGGTGGCGCTGCGCCGGCGGCGGCAACGGCCCGAGCATCGCCTCACTCAACTCCCGCATGGTGCCGGCCCCGATCTGCTGCGACAGGAACGTCCCGCCCGGCCGCAGCACCCGGGCCGTCTGCACCCAGTCGGTACGCACCGGATGCCGACTGACCACCAGGTCGAACGAGGCGTCGCGAAACGGCAGGGGCCCGTCCGGCGCGACAGCCACCACCGACGCACCGATCCGACGCAGGGTCCGTCGGGCGACCTCGACGTTCGGCGGCCACGCCTCGGTCGCCGTCAGCAGCCTCGGTCGACGCGGCACCTCGGCGAGCACCTCCCCGCCGCCGGTGTCCACGTCCAGTGCCGCATCGGCGGACGCCATCCGGTCGGCGACGAGCCGCGCGTACCCCCATTGTGGACGTTCCTCGGTGGCCCGGCCGGCCAGCCAACCGAATCCCCAACCATCGACGGGCGCCGCGGCGGCCTCCGCTATCAGGTCCTCGGCGTCACGCTCGACAGTCATGGCGGTCAGCCTCGCGGCCGGTCACCCGGGCGGCAACCCATTTGCCGCCGGCTGAGCGGCGGCGGCGCCTCAGCCGAGACCGAGCCTGTGCTCTTCGAGGGCGGACTGCAGGATGTCGAGCGCCTTCGGGCCCATGCCGTGCAGCCTGGCCAGATCCGCCCGGGGGACGCCCGCGAGCTGACGCAACGCGGTGTAGCCGGCGCCGTGCAGGGCCCGGGTGGCCGGCGCACCGATCTTCGGCAGCGTGTCCAGCGAGGAGGTCATCCGCGGATGGTAGACCGCAAACCGCCCGGATGCTCGACCCCGGTGCGGGCGACTCGACGCCGTGCGGATGACCAGACGTCGGGCGGGTGACCAGACGCCGTGCGGGCGACTCGACGCCGTGCGGGTGACCAGACGTCGTGCGGGTGACCAGACGTCGTGCGGGTGACTCGACGCCCGTGCGGGTGACCAGGGGCCCGGCTCACGCGCCCGGCGGTCCCGGCGGGCGGGTCGGTCAGGGGCGGGCGATCTCGCCGGTGGAGCCGGCGAGCGCGTCCAGGCCGCCAGCCTCGACACGGCCGCTGTCGAACTGACGCATCAGCCGGGCGCCCAGGTGCACGCCGACCCCGCCGACGGCCAACGCGACCAGCTCGGTGACCAGGATCGCGACCGACGCTCCGCGCTGCGGGGAATGTGACCGGACCAGGCAGGTGAGCAGGAACATGGCGGCCATCACCGCGTTCACCAAATTGAAGGCGACTGCGGTGCGGCGGGTACGGTCACCCGGAACGTCCCACAGGTCGACCATGCCGGCCACGGCGGTCAGCGCGGCAGCGACGAGCGCGGCAATGCCCGTCCAGTAGCCGACCTCGCCGAAGAACGCGGGCCCGCCGACGACGTCGGTGAGATCGAAGACGGTGGCACTGACGAACAGCCCGAGCGGGAACGTCACCAGCATCGGTTGGATCGGATGCCCCTGCACCCGCAGCCGGCTCTGCATCGGTCCTCCCCCGGGTCGGCGCAGCTCACCTGACCAGAGTGCTACCCGGGGTCGGTCGAGACGAAACGAAACGGTCCGACTCGTCGCTGACCGGACGAACGGACACCACCCGCCCTGATCCACTCGCGTTTCAGGAAACCGCGCCATCCGGGCGGCCGGGACACCCCGACATCAGGAGTGATCCACTCGGGTTTCAGAAAACCGCGCCGTCCCACCGACCCGGACACCCCGACTTCAAGAAACGCGAGTCGATCAAGCGGGGACCGCGGGGACGCCGGGACGCCGGGACGCCGGGACGCCGGGACGCCAGGACGCGGGGACCGCGCGGAACGCCAAGACCGCGCCGAACGCCAGGACGCGGGGACCGCGGGGACGCGGGGACCGCGGGGACGCGGGGACCGCGGGGACGCGGGGACCGCGGGGACGCGGGGACCGCGGGGACCGCGGGGACGCGGGGACCGCGGGGACGCGGGGACCGCGGGGACCGCGGGGACGCGGGGACCGCGGGGACGCGGGGACCGCGGGGACCGCGGGGACGCCGGAATGCGGGGACCGCGCGGGACGCCGGGCCGGGGTGGTCAGGTGTCGCGTGAGCGGGAGACTGTCCGGACCAGCCGTTCGGCCACCTCGCGCAGCGGTATGTCCAGTGACGACGCGGCGGTCCGCAGCACGTCGAGGGCCTCGGCCGGCGGGCAACCGCGCTGCGTCATGATCACGCCGACGGCCTGGCCGACCACTCCGTCCTGCAGGAGCGAGGCGTCCCGAACACCTGCGAGGGTGAGCTGCCGGCTGCGGTCGCGGACGGCGGCGAGCAGCAGTCCGGCGTGTTCGGCGAGCAGCATCGCGGTCAGCTGGTGTTGCGGGGTCAACAGGTCCGGCGCGGCGGCGTACAGGTTGATCGCGCCGATCACCTGGTCGTCGATGTCGACCGGCGCGGAGATCACCCCGCGTACGCCGAGGTCGCGGGCGCGCGTCGTCCAGGCCGGCCAGCGGGGCTCACCGTCCAGGTCGGCGGCGAGGATCATCTCGCGGCGACGGATCGCGCTCATCGCCGGCGAGTCCGGACCGTGTCGCAGGTCGTCGAGCCCGGCCAGCCCTTCGTCGGAGGCGGCCCCCCCGGCCGGCTCGCCGGCCCGCAGCGCGGTGAACCCGCACCAGCGCACCCCGGCGACGGCGTCCCGGGTGACCCGGACCAGGGCCAGCAGAGCCTCATCAAAGTCGGTCAGGGCGATCAGCCCGGCGGTCAGCTCCCGTAACAGCGCGGCCGCTTCCAGGACGCCGAGTGTCTGCACCACCGGTTCCCGCGTGTCGAGGTTCACCGGTGTGCAGCCTCCGTGCCGTTTCGCGCCTGCCCGGCACGCATCGTCACCTGTGTCATCGTCTGCTCTCTCCCGACTCGACCGACCAGCCCTACTACCCTCGGAAACCCGGGTCGAAACGGCGTAAATCGGGGCCCCTGTCGCGCCGGAAGGCGCGACAGGGGCCCCGACGTCCGGTAACTCAGCGCGAGGTGCCGCTGAGCCGCCGCCCGATCGACGCGATCAGGCGGTCGAGCTCGGATCCGAACGGGTTGTCGTGCACCAGGTACGTCCACGTGGCGGTGGGCCGGACCAGGGTGCCGTCGTCGGGCTGCCAATCCTCATCGAATTCGGTCTCGTTGAAGGTGGCGATGGTGCGGGCCTCGATCTCCGGGATCAGGTCGTTGAACGCGGGCACCGCGGCCCGGTGGAACTCGTCCAGCGGGTCGAGCCGGCCCAGGGCGCGCAGGTGCACGCCCTCACGGACCTCCGACAGCTCGGCCAGGTGCTCGGCCCAGAGCCGGTCCAGGTGGTAGAGCGCGATCGACCGCGCGGCACGGGCGAGCAGGTCCTCGTCCATCTCGCCGGCCTTCTCGGGCTCCTTCTCCAGCAGCATCACCGCTGCCACGTCGCTGGTCAGCAATCGCTCCCGGCGCGCGGCGAGGGCCTTGCGCTGCTGCTCGATCACCACGCTGTAGCGCCAGGTGTTGCGGTGGATCTCGTGGTTGACGCCCTCGGCGACCCGCTGGGCGTGCTCCACCGCGTAGTCGACCTGGTCGTCGGTCACCAGGCCGTCGGCGTTCATCCGCGGCGAGGCCGGCACCGAGTCGGCGGCGTGCCGGACCACGAGGTCGTCCTCCAGGCTGACGAAGAAGACCGAGCCACCGGGGTCGCCCTGCCGGCCGGCCCGGCCGCGCAGCTGGTCGTCCACCCGGCGGCTGTCGTGCCGGCCGCTGCCGATCACGTAGAGCCCGCCCAGCTCGGCGACCCGCTCCCTGTCGCCCTGGTCGCTGCCGCCGAGCCGGATGTCGACGCCCCGGCCGGCCATCTGGGTGGAAACGGTGACCGCGCCGTACGCGCCGGCCTCGGCGATGATCGCCGCCTCCTCGTCGTCGTTCTTGGCGTTCAGCACGACGCAGGGCACGCCGGCAGCGTTCAGCCCGGCGGCCAGCCCTTCGGACTCCTTGACGTCCAGGGTGCCGACCAGCACCGGCCGTCCCTTGGCGTGCGCGCGCTGGATCTCGTCGACGAGCGCCTCGTCCTTCTCGGCCCGGGTGGCGTAGATGCGGTCCGGCTCGTCCTCGCGGATGCACGGGGTGTTCGGCGGGATCACCGCGACCTCGAGGTTGAAGAACTCCCGCAGCTGGTCGCCGACGTGCACGGCGGTGGCGGTCATCCCGCACACCTTCGGGTAGAGCGCGATGTACGCCTGCATGGCGATGGTGCCAAGCACCTCACCCTCGGCGGTGGCGTCCAGCCCCTCCTTGGCCTCGACAGCGGCCTGGAGGCCGTCCGGCCAGCGGCGGCGCTGGGCCACCCGGCCGCGCATCTCGTCGACCAGCTCGACGGTGCCGTCCCGGACGATGTAGTCCACGTCGCGGTGCAGCAGGGCGTGGGCGTGCAGCGCCACGTTGACAGCGGAGAGCTGCGCGACGTGCTCCTCGTCGTACAGGTCGATGCCGAGCTTGGCCTCGATGGCGGCCAGGCCGGCGGAGGTGAACGCCACGCTCCGCCCGTCCTCGGCGACCGTGTAGTGCTTGCCCTTGCGCAGGCCACGGACCAGTGCGGCGGCGGCGTGCACCGGGTCCTGCTCGCCCGGCACCGCGCCGGCCAGGACCATCGGCACCCGGGCCTCATCGATCATGATCGAGTCGGCCTCGTCGACGATGGCGGTGCTCAGCGCGGGCTGCACCCGGTCTTCCACGTCGGTGGCCAGCTGGTCGCGCAGGTAGTCGAAGCCCGCCTCGCTGACCGAGACGTAGGTGACGTCGCAGGCGTACGCGTCGCGCCGCTCCTGCGGGGTGGACGCCTCGTTGACCCAGCCGACGGTGAGGCCGAGCAGGGTGTAGACCGGCTCCATCCACTGGGCGTCGCGGCGGGCCAGGTAGTCGTTGATGGTGAGCACGTGCACCGGCCCGTTGCCGAGCCGGACGTGCCCGTACGCGGCGATCGTGGCGGTCAGTGTCTTGCCCTCACCGGTGGCCATTTCGGCGACCTTGCCGGAGAGCAGCGACATCGCGCCCAGCAGCTGCACGTCGTACGGCCGCTGGTCGAGGCCACGGCGGGCGGCCTCGCGGCCGACGGCGCAGATCTCCTCGTAGTCGGCGGCGGCACCCGCGGCCTGGGTCAGCTCGGCGTCGTCGAGCGCGGCGAGCTCAGCCTCGCGCGCCTCGATCGCCGGGAGCAGTTTCTCCAGCGGAGCAAGATCCACGGTCGAGCCGGGGCGCTGGAGGAACCGCCGGAACTTGCTCTTGAACCGTTGAGACACACCCATGAGCGGCAACGGTACGCGATTCGGGGCACCGTGTGCGGCCCGGCCGCCCGGCAAGTCGGCGGCACCGGGACGGAGTCAGCCGACCAGCAGCTGGTGGCTGGCGAGCTCCCGGTACAGCGGGTCGGTGGCGGTCAGTTCGGCGTGGGTGCCGACGGCCACCACCCGGCCACCGTCGAGGACGACGATCTGGTCGGCGTCGACCACCGTGGCGAGCCGGTGCGCCACGATCAACAGCGTCCGGCGGACGGCCACCGCGTCGATGGCGCGGCGCAGCGCGACCTCGTTGCGGGAGTCGAGGTTGCTGGTCGGCTCGTCCAGCAGCAGCACCGGCGGGCCGGCGAGCAGCGCGCGGGCGATGGCCAGTCGCTGCCGTTCACCCCCGGAGAGCAGGACGCCGCCCTCCCCCACCTGCACGCCGAGGCCCTGCGGGGTGCGCTGCGCCAGGTGTCCCAGGTTGACAGCGTCGAGGACCTCGCGCAGCCGGTCGTCGGAGGCGTCCGGGGTGGTGATCAGCAGGTTCTCCCGCAGCGTGCCGGCCAGCACGGGGGCCTCCTGCTCGACGTAGCCGAGCCGGGCCCGCAGCGCGTCGCGGGGCAGGTCCCGCACGTCGGTGCCGTCGAGTCGGATCGCGCCGGCGCTGACCTCGTAGAACCGCTCGACCAGGGCCAGCAGTGTGGACTTCCCGGCGCCGGAGGGGCCGACCAGGGCGGTCCGGGTGCCGGCGGGCACCGCGAAGGTGACCTCGTGCAGCACCGTCTCGCCACCCGGGTAGCCGAAACCCACCCGGTCGAACTCGATCATCGGGGTCGTGCGGCGCGGGGTCGCCGTCGCGGTGGCGGGCGCCGGCCGGTCGTCCGCGCCCTCGGCGGGCACGGCGAGGATCTCCTCGATCCGCTGCAGGGCGCCCAGGCCGGACTGCAACTGGGTGTACGCCCGCAGCACCTGGCCCAGCGGCAGGGCCAGCAGGAACAGGTACATGACGAACGCGACCAGGTCACCGACGGAGATCGCCCCGGCGGCGACCCGCGCCCCTCCGATGCCGAGCACCAGCAGGAAGGCGCCCTGCACGGTGACCGAGCCGATCGGGCCGACCAGCGCCTGCACCCGGGCCACCCGCAGCCCCGCCGTGTACGCCTCCCGGGCGCTGCCGGTGACGGTCTGCGTCTCCCGGGCCTCGGCGCGGCTGGCCCGGATGGTCCGCGCCGCCGAGATGGCCCGTTCCACCGCCGAGGTCATCTCACCGATCCGCTCCTGGGCGGTCCGGGCCAGCGCCCGGACCCGACGGGCGAAGGTGGCGGCGAAGGCCAGCCCCAGCGCCACCCCGAGCAGGGTGACGCCGAACAGCAGCGGGTCGAGCAGCACCATGGCCGTGCCGGCGCCGACCACCGTCACCGCCCCGGTGACCGTCTCGAAGAGACCGGAGGTGACGACGGCGCGCAGCAGTGTGGTGTCCGAGCCGACCCGGGAGAGCAGGTCGCCGGTGCGCCGGCGGTCGTACTCGGCGATGGGCAGCCGCAGCAGGTGACCGGCCAGCCGGCGCCGGGTGCCCAGCACCAGCCCTTCGGCGGTGCGTTGCAGCAGGTAGTCGCGCAGCCCGCCGATCGCCGCGCCGAGCACCACGAGGGCCACCAGCACCGCCACCAGCTCGGACACCCCCTGCTCGGCGCCGATCCGGTCGAGCACGGACCGGGTGAGCAGCGGCTGCGCCAACGACGCCGCCGAGCCGACCAGCGACAGGACGCCCACCACGACCAGGGTGCCGCGGTGCTCCCGCAGGTACGGCAGCAGCGCGCCCAGGCCGACCGGCCGGCCCGCGGCGGCCCCGCCGCCCGGCCGGTCTGTCGCGGTGCCGCCGGCCGGCCGGTGCGTCGAGGTGCTCATGCCGGGAACGGTAGTCCGCCGTGTCACCAGGGCGGGCGCGCTCCGGCCCGGCGGGTCAGGTGGCGAGCACCACCTGCAGTTCCTGGCGGCGACGGTCGGCCAGGTCGGTGAGGAGGGCGGGGGCCTCGTCGAACGGCACCACCGCCGAGACGAGGTGCTTGCGGATCGTGTCGCCGTACGCCCGGAGCAGGTCGATGGTCTCGGCGGAGAGCCGTTCGCGGTCCCAGGTGGGTGCGAGCCCGCGCGGCACCCGGCCGATCTGGGCGCAGCGCAACGACAACCCGTTGTGGTGGAACTCCTCACCGAGGCGGACCGCGTCCGCGCCGCCCTGGTAGAAGGCGAGGTCGATGACGGTGCCCTGGGGGCGCAGCAGGCGCAGGGCGAGGTGCAACGCCCACGCCTGCCCCCGGCACTGGAACACCACGTCGGCGCCCCGGTCGCCGGCGGTGTGCGCCCAGCGGGTCTTGAGCACGACCGCCGGGTCGTCCGCGTCCGGGTCGAGGGTTTCCAGGCCGAGCGCCTCGGCGACCTGCCGGCGGTGCGGGGTCGGGTCGAGCACCACCACCGACGCGGCCCCGTTTCGCCGGGCGAACAACGCCGTCAGCAACGCCACGACACCGGCGCCGATGACGGCGACCCGTCGGCCGCGTACCCCGTCGCCGAGCGCCCGGACGTCGGTGCCGTGCAGGTCGGCGGCGGCGTGCAGCAGCCCGTTGGCGCAGATCGGGCCCATGTGCGCGACGTACACGCCGAGCAGTGGGTCCAGGTCGTCGGGCAGCGCCACGAACCGTTCGGCGACCGGGTCGGCCAGCCACCCGGTGCGGTGCCCGTACGTCATGGCACCGACAGTGCCCACCGCGACGGCCGGCGTTTCGCTCTCCACCACCCGGCCGACCTGCATGTACCCCAGTCGCGTCACCGGGTAGGGGGTGCTGGCCGGGCCCGGCTGGAACAGCCCCAGGTCGGCGTTCCAGGTGACGTTCAGGTAGGGGTTCGTGCCCTTGACGTAGCTCAGCTCGGTGCCGGCGGAGACACCGCTGAACAGCGTCTCGACCCGGAACGTGCCGGGACGCAGCGGCGCGGCGTCCTGGTCGACCAGATCGACCTGGCCGGGACCGGTGACCACCACGACCTTGTCACGCATCGACGGTCACCCCGCTGGCGAGCACCGCCGGCGCGGTCGCGGTGGCGAGCCGCACGGTCGTGCCGGTACGGGCCGAGTCGGCCACCGCGAGGGCCAGACGTTGGGTCGCGAGGGCCTCGGCGTACGGGACGCGCACGTCGTCGCCGATGCCGCGGACGGCGTCGACGAAGGCGCGGTCCACCGCCACCCGGGCGGCTTCCGGGTCGGCGGGGAGGTGTCGTTCGCCGTCGGCGTCGCGGATCGACAGCCCGTCCTCGGTGATCGCGAGGGCCAACCCGTCGGCGAGGATCTCCAGGCCGGCGCGGTGCTTCCAGCCGAGGACGCAGGCGGCGCTGAGCGTGCCGACCGCACCGTCGGTGAAGCGCAGTGCGGCGGTGGTCACCGAGTCGATGTCGGCGCCGTCGACCGGCGGCGGTGTGCCGTTGCCGTACGCGGTGACCTCGGTGACCTCGCCGGCCAGCACGCGGATCAGGTCGAGCACGTGGGCGGCCTGCTCGACCACCGGGCCGCCGGAGCGGTCCCGCCGCGACCACCACGCCACCGGGGGCACCTTGTCCAGCCAGGTGCCGCTGACCATCCGCACCGGGCGGTCGGCGAGCAGGTCGCGGGCCTGGTCGAGCACGCTCAGGTAGCGCCAGTGGTGGCCGACGGCGGTGCGCAGTCCGCGCCGCGCGACCAGGTCGGCGATCCGCTCGGCGGTGTCCAGGTCGACAGCGACGGGCTTCTCCACGAACATCGGCACCCCGGCCTCGATGATCGCCTCCTCGGCGGGGCCGTGCGCGAACGGGGGCACGCAGACGTACACGGCGTCCAGGCCGGTGGCCAGCAGTTCGCCGACGTCGGCGCGGGCCCGCCCGCCGTGCTGGGCGGCCAGCGCGGACGCGGCCTCCGGTGCGACGTCGGTGACGCCGACCAGTTCGACGTCGTCGAACCCGGCCAGCACCCGTGCGTGGCGCTGTGCCACGCCGCCGGCTCCGACCAGACCCACCCGGCATTTCCGCATCCCGACACCCCTTCGAAGACTTTTCAGCTGCGCTGGGAGCAGTCCCCTGGGGTGTGCGCAATCAAACGTTCATCCCCCGGGAACGCACTGACGTCCCCTCTGTGATCAAGCTGTTGCCAGGAAAGCGGTTAGCGCGTGATGCGGAATGGGAACAACCAAATTCGGTTTTTCCACGCACGAATGGAGGGGTGCCCGTGCGGGATACGACATCGAGCGTGTCACCGGTGGTGGAGGCGTGGGCCACGTACCGGACGACGTCGGCTGCGGACTGGCCGACCCGTCGGCTGATGCGCGCCAAGGGTGAGACCCGGGTCAGCGTGGTGCTGCCGGCGCGCAACGAGGAGGCCACCGTCGGCGCGATCGTGTCGACGATCCGCGAACACCTGATGGATCGGGTCGCGCTGGTCGACGAGCTGATCGTGGTGGATTCCCGATCGACGGACCGGACCGCTCAGGTGGCCCGCGCCGCCGGCGCGGAGGTGGTCAGCCAGGATGCGATGACCCGCGGGTTGCCCCGGCTCACCGGCAAGGGCGACGCGCTCTGGGCCGGGCTGGCCGCCGCCGAGGGGGACGTGGTGGCGTTCATCGACGCCGACCTGCGGGAGTTCCGGCCGCACTTCGTCAGTGGGCTGCTCGGCCCGCTGCTGACCGACCCGTCGGTCGACTTCGTGAAGGGCTTCTACCACCGGCCCCTGGTGGGCACCGCCAGCGTGGAACAGGACGGTGGGGGCCGGGTGACCGAGTTGATGGCCCGTCCGCTGCTCAACCTCTTCTGGCCGGAGCTGGCCGGTTTCGTGCAGCCGCTGGCCGGCGAGTACGCGGGTCGCCGCGACGTGCTGGCCCAGGTGCCGTTCGTCTCCGGGTACGGGGTGGAGACGGCCATGATGATCGACCTGCTCGATCTGGTCGGCCTGGACGCGCTGGCGCAGGTCGATCTCGGTGAGCGCAAGCACCGGCACCAGGACACCGCCGCCCTGGGTCGGATGTCCGCGCAGATCATGTTGACCGCCTGGTCGCGGTTGCAACGGCGTGGGTGGGCCACCCCCGGGTTGGCGCCGGAGGCGTTGCTGACCCAGTTCCGTCGTGGCGGTTCGGACACCCTGCCGAACCTGGACCGCGAGATCGTGGTCAGCGACGTTTCCATCGAGGAACGCCCGCCGTTGGCCGAACTGCGTCACCGGGTTCCCCGTCGCCGGGTGGCCGCCGCGTGAGCGCGCAGAGCCTCACCGTGCTGATGAACGCCGGTCCGTGGCTGTCGGTGCCACCGCCCGGCTACGGCGGCATCGAGAACGTGATCGCCACCCTGGTGCCGGAGCTGCGGCGACTGGGCGTACGGGTGGTGCTCGCCTCGGTGGGCAGCAGCACGCTGCCGGTCGACGAGCAGGTCTCGGTCTTCGCCGACGGGCAGTTCGCCGCCTTGCAACGGCCGTACAACCAGGTCTGTGGGATCGCCCAGGCGCACCTGGCCGGGGTGGTCCGTGAGCTGCACTCCCGCGACGACATCGACCTGGTGCACGATCATGTCGAGGCGGTCGGGCTGGCCACCCTCGCCGCGATGGGGCCGGCGGGGCCGCCGACCCTGCACACCCTGCACTGGGACCTGGCCAAGCACCCGGCGCTCTACGGCAGCCTGGACGGCGGCGACCGGGTCCGGGTCAACGGCGTCTCCGCGTCGCAGCTGGCTCGCGCCCCGCTGGCGCTGCGGGAGCACTCGGTGGGGCACGTGCACCTGTCCACCCCGCTGGCGGTCGACGCCGACCGGCGACCCCGGCCGGAGAAGGGCGAGCACCTGCTCATCCTGGGTCGGATCAACCCGGGCAAGGGGCAGGACGTGGGTGCCCGGCTCGCGCACCGGGTCGGTCTTCCGCTGGTGCTGGCCGGCCCGGTCGGGCCGTACCATCGGCCGGCCGATCTGGCCGCGGCGGGCGACGAGGCCCGGCAGAACCCGGACGTGCGGTTCTTCCTCGACGAGGTGGCCCCGCACGTCGACGGTGACCTGGTCCGCTGGGTCGGCACCGTGGCTGGCCAGGAGCGCGACGACCTGCTGGCCAGCGCCCGCGCGTCGCTGTTCCCGCTGCGGTGGGAGGAGCCGGGCGGCACGGCTGTCGTCGAGTCGCTCGCCCTGGGGACACCGGTGGTGGCGACGGCCCGGGGTTGCCTGCCGGAGCTGATCGAGCACGGTCGCACCGGGCTGCTCACCACCGACGAGGAGGAGTTGGGCGATCTTCTGCTCGCCGCCGAGTTGCTCGACCCGGACGAGTGCCGGCGGGTGGCCGCGCAGCGCTTCACGCCCGCGGTGATGGCGCAGCGCTACGTCGAGCTGTACGAGCGGGTCCGGCAGTCGGCGCGCGCGCCGCGGTTGCTGCCGGCCTGACCGACGGCGGCAACCACGGCGCGCGCGGCCAGCCGGTTTGTCGGTAGCGGCAGCGGGTAGCCCGCAGCGCTCATGCCCGCCGTGCGACGAGGAGCCGGGAATGGTCGGACCGATGGCGCACTCCCGGGCCCGGGCCAACCCGGCGGACGGTAAACCGCCGGTCCGGCGCGCGGCGGCGACGGTGGCGGTGCTGTTCCTGCTGCTCGGCGCGCTCGGCTTCGTGCCGGGGATCACCAGCGGCATGGACGCGCTGCGCTTCGCCGGCCACGCTTCGGGCGCGTACCTGTTCGGTGTCTTCCAGGTGTCGGTGCTGCACAACCTGGTGCACCTGGCGTTCGGGGTGGCGGGTCTGCTGCTGGCGCGGACGGTCACCGGCGCGCGGGCGTTCCTGGTCGGCGGCGGCGCGGTGCTCCTGGTGCTGTGGCTCTACGGGCTGGTGGTGGACCAGGACACCGGGGCGAACGTGCTACCGGTCAACGACGCCGACGGCTGGCTGCACCTGGGCCTCGGCGTGGTCATGATCGCATCGGGTGCGCTGACCGGCCGGTCGCGTCGCTGACCGGGGTTGCGGCGGGTGACCTGTCTCGCCTCCGCCGTCGGTCCGGTTTGACCGGGAACGGCGTCGGGTAGTTGGCAGATCCCGACCCAGCAGCGAATTGAGGCGCCGATGTCGAGCGGGATCACCTGCGAGGTGCGCACCACGGCACCGGTGGCGGTCGTCCGGCTCACCGGCCCGCTGCACCTCGGCACGATGCGTACGGTGCATCAGATGCTCAGCGACGCGCTCGTCGACCAGCCGGAGGCGCTGGTGGTCGACATGGCCGGGGTGACCGTCGAGGACCGGCTGGCGCTGTCGGTGTTCGCCGCGACCGCCCGGCGGGCCGAGGAGTGGCCGGCCGTGCCGGTGCTGCTCTGCGCCCCGTCGCCGGTGGCGGCGCGGTGGCTGGCCGAGTCGAGCACCTGCCGGGTGCTCCCGGTGTCCGCGGACTGCGCGGAGGCGACCCGGTTGGCCGACGCGTCGTCCGCGCCGCGGATGCGGGCCCGGCTGGAGCCGGTGGCCGAGGCCTGCCGGCGGGCCCGGGAGTTGGTCACCGACGCGTGCACGCGGTGGAACCTGCCCGACGCGTCCGGCCCGGCCGCGTTGGTGCTCAGCGAGCTGGTCGGCAACGTGGTCCGGCACGCCGGCACGCCCATGCAGGTGACGGTGACCCTGCGCCGACCGTACCTGCACCTGGCGGTGGTGGACGGCAGCAGCGCCCAGGCGCGGGCGGGCGGCACGGACCTGCGCGCCGAGGGCGGACGCGGGCTGATGCTGGTCCGGGAGCTGGCCCAGCGGTGGGGCAGCGTGCCGGCCGGCCAGGGCAAGGCCGTCTGGGCGATGCTGCCGGCGACCTGACGGTTCGAGGCGCTTGCGCCCGGTACCAGCGTTCTGACCGAATTTACCGCTCTGGCCTGGTTACATGGTGCGAGGGTCGGGTAGGCACGCCCGTCCTTTCTGCCGTCACGACGGGGTGAGCAGCCATGCCCAAGCGGGTAACCACGGAACCCGGTCGCGATCGGGGCCCGGCGATCCTGGCACCGGCCCGGTTCGGAGGGTTCCCGGGGCCGGTACGGACACCGATCCCCGGCAACACCTTGATCAAGTTCCTGGCCACCACCGACCACAAGCAGATCGGCCTGCTGTATCTGCTGACCTCCTTCGGCTTCTACATACTGGCCGGCCTGGAGGCGATGATGATGCGGGCCGAGCTGGCCCGCCCGGGGATGCAGTTCCTCTCCCCCGAGCAGTACAACCAGCTCTTCACCTCGCACGGCGCGGTGATGCTGCTGCTGTTCGCCACGCCCGCGGCCTTCGGGTTCGGCAACTACATCGTGCCGATCCAGATCGGCGCGCCGGACGTGTCGTTCCCCCGCCTCAACGCGCTGGCCTACTGGTTGTACCTGTTCGGCGGGCTGATGGTGATCGGCGGGCTGATCACACCGCAGGGCTCGGCCGACTTCGGCTGGACCGCCTACACCCCGCTGAGCAGCGTCGAGAACTCCCCCGGGGTGGGCGCGAACATGTGGGTGCTCGGCCTGGTCGTCTCCGGGCTCGGCACCATCCTCGGCGCGGTCAACCTGATCACCACGATCCTCACCCTGCGCGCGCCCGGCATGACCATGTTCCGGATGCCGCTGTTCACCTGGAACATGCTGTTCACCAGCCTGCTGGTGATCCTCGTCTTCCCGCTGCTGGCCGCCGCGTTGCTGGCGCTCTCCGCCGACCGGTTGCTCAACGCGCACGTGTACGACGCGGCCACCGGCGGCCCGATGCTCTGGCAGCACCTGTTCTGGTTCTTCGGCCATCCCGAGGTCTACATCATCGCGTTGCCGTTCTTCGGCATCATCACCGAGATCATTCCGGTGTTCTCCCGCAAGCCGCTGTTCGGCTACACCGGGATCGTGCTGGCCACCGTCGCCATCACCGTGCTGTCGATGACGGTGTGGGCGCACCACATGTTCGCCACCGGTCAGGTGCTGCTGCCGTTCTTCAGCATCCTGAGCTACCTGATCGCGGTGCCGACCGGTGTGAAGTTCTTCAACTGGATCGGCACGATGTGGAAGGGGCAACTCACCTTCGAGACGCCGATGCTGTTCGCCATCGGCTTCCTGGTCACCTTCCTGCTCGGCGGGCTCACCGGCGTCCTGCTGGCCAGCCCGCCGGTGGACTGGCACACCCACGACAGCTACTTCGTGGTGGCGCACTTCCACTACGTGGTGTTCGGCACCGTGGTCTTCGCCCTCTTCGGCGGCTACTACTTCTGGTGGCCGAAGATGACCGGGCGGCTGCTCGACGAGCGGCTCGGCAAGGCGCATTTCTGGACCATGTTCATCGGCTTCCACGGCACCTTCCTGGTGCACCACTGGCTGGGCAACGAGGGCATGCCCCGCCGGTACGCCGACTACCTGCCCACCGACGGTTTCACCACCCTGAACACGATCTCCACCGTCTTTGCGTTCATCCTCGGCCTGTCCACCCTCTTCTTCATCTACAACGCCTGGAAGTCCTGGCGGTACGGGGCGATGGTGACGGTGGACGACCCGTGGGGCTTCGGCAACTCCCTGGAGTGGGCCACCAGTTGCCCGCCTCCGCTGCGCAACTTCGACCGGATGCCCCGGATCCGCTCCGAGCGCCCCGCCTTCGACCTGAAGTACGGTCCGCTTGTCGCCGATCTCGGCCGCGACCTGCCGCAACGCACCACGAAACCGCCGCAGCAGTTCAGCGACGAACTGCGGTTGGAACACCACGTCCCGGAGTCGCCGGCCGCCGAGGGCGCGCACGGCGCCCGCGAAGCGGCCGACTACCAGCCGGCGCCGCGCTCCGGCGCGCGGCCGGTGGACGTGCCGGAGCCCGAGGGCGTCCGCCGGCCGAGCTTCGAGCAGAGCGACCCGCCGCAGGACGCCGAGGACGCGCCGAAGCCGCACGAGCGCTGGCGGCACCCGCACAGCGACGGCAACCCCGAAGAGCACTGACCGGGGGTACGCGAGCAGCGGGGCCGACACCCAGCCGGGTGTCGGCCCTGCGCCTGTGCGGGTACCTCGTGCGTGCGGTGCGGGTACGTGGTGCGGTCAGTCCCGGGCCGGTGCCAGTCCGGCGGCGGTGAGCGAACGGCGTACCGCGGGCTGGACCCGGGTCAGCCGCAGCGGCACCCCGGTCCGCTCCGCGGCCTCCCGCCCGGCCATCAGCGCGGCGATCCCACCGGCGTCGAAGCCGCCCGCGCCGACCAGGTCGACGACCACCTCGCTGGGTTGACCGGTGACCGCCTCCAGCATGGCCCGACGCAACTGGTCCGCGCCGTCGCGGTCGATCTCGCCGCCCACCTCGACGACCACCGAGTCGCCGTTCTGCTTGACCGAGATCCGGGTCTTGCCCGGGTCGGGTTCGGCGGCGCCGTTCTGCCACGGCGGCGGCGCGTCGGCGAGCATCGCCTGGCGCAGCCAGGTGAGCGCCCGCGACAGCAGCCGGGACACGTGCATCTGCGAGATGCCGAACCGGGCGGCGATCTCCGCCTGGGTCTGGTTGCCGTAGAAACGCATCGCGAGGATCCGCCGTTCCCGCCAGGGCAGTCGGTGCAGCAGGCCGCTCACCGTCACCCGGTCGTCGACCGACTCCAACGCGTTGTCCGACTCGCCGACCAGGTCGCCGAACTCGGCGGAGCTCTCCCCACCCACCGGGGCGTTGAGGGAGGCCGGGCTGTAGCCGGCCGCCGACTCCAGGGCGGCGAGGATCTCCTCCTCCGGGGTCTCCAGCCGGGCCGACAGCTCGGCCACCGACGGGGCCCGGGACAGCTCACTGGTGAGCGCGGCGGTGGCCTGCCCCACCTCGAGGATCAGGTCCCGCAGCCGGCGGGGCACGTGCACGCCCCAGGTCCGGTCCCGGAAGTGCCGTTTGATCTCGCCCACGATGGTGATCGCGGCGTACGCGGTGAACGAGCCCCGTTCCGGGTCATAGCGGTCGACGGCGTTGACCAGCCCCAGCCGGGCCACCTGCTCCAGGTCTTCCAGCGGCTCTCCGCGCCCCCGGTAGCGGCGGGCCAACCGCCCGGCGAACGGCAGCGCGAAGCGCACCAGGTCGTCCCGAGCCTCCCCCCGCCGCTCCGGCGGCAGCCCGGCGATCCGGGCCGCGTACGCCATCGCCGCCGCGTCGAGATCCTCCAGACCTCGATCGGTGGGTGGTGGTGTGGTCGTGGTCGTGCTCGTCTGTCCGAACATCCGCGCCTCCCTCAGGAAGGTCCCCCGCCCGGATCGGGAAACCGGTCGTGCGCGTGGTCGAGCCACGCACCGGGCCGGAAAGTGGGTCAGTGACTGGGATGCCAGCGGGCGACACCGCCTCTACGCAGCGCAATTAGGCCGTCGCAGCCAGCGATGTTCCCGCTCCGTAGGTACTCAATCACGGGACCCCGGGTTCGCGAGGATGTTTCGGCGTCCTCCGTCTCAGGAGACCAACAACCCCTGGTGGCCGCCGCTGTCGCGGAGCACTGCCAACGCCTCGGCGACCCCCAGAGGGGGCGGCGCGGGCAGGTCGTACGGCTGGGCCCGCAGCACCTCGGTGGCCCGGCGGGTGGGCACCGAGGTGACCGGGTAGCCCCGGGCGGTGGTGCGGTCCAGCGCCCGACGCCGCCGGCCGAACCCGGCGACGGCCAGCCACTGCGGCAGCCCGGCCAGCGCGGGCGAGCGCACCCCGGGCGGCTCGGGCAGCACGTCCACCGAGCTGAACGCCTCGCTGCCGGCCAACCACCACTCGGCCTCGTCGACACTGCGGCGGGTGGCGTTCTCGCACCAGTACGGCACCAGCCCCGCCCGCACCACCTGCCACGGGTCGAGCAGCCGGCCGCATTCCACCACCAACCGGTCACCGGTCTTGCCGGCGCGCCGCAGCCACCGCCGGTACAGGTCGGCCACGCCCGCGCTCAGCGCCGCCGGCCGGGGCACCAGCACCCGGTGCAGCGGGTGCTGGTGCTGGGCGGTCCAGTCCCGCGCGGCCAGCTCGAAGCCCGGGTCGACGCCGTGCTCGGCGTCCGCCGACGGTACGGACACCTCCGGTGGCTCCCACCGGGTCGCGTCGCCGCCGACGGAGCGCAGCACCTGCCGCAGGGCGTGGCTGTCCGGGTGGAAGTCCACCGGGTCCAGTCCGCTGCCCGGGCAGCCGACCTGGAAGCTGTGCCCCGGGGCGCGCTCCAGCGCCGGCCAGGTGCGCGCGTCGCGGACGAGCAGCACCGGCGCACCCGGCATCAGCCGGTCGGCCAGAAACGTCGCGTACGCGGCCGGTAGGGCCCGCCACGCGGCGGTCAGCGACACGGTCGCCCCGGTCAGCGCGCCACGGCTGGCCGGGCAGTGCACCTGACGCAGGTGCAGGTCGGCGTTGCCGGCGAGCAACCGGGTGGCGAGTGCCGCGCCGTGCTCCGCGGCGTCCGCCGGACGGTCCACCCCACCCTCGGACCAGTGCACCGTCATTTCGAATCCCGCGGGCAGCCACGGCACGCCGAGAGCCACCGCGAGGTGGGCCACCGCGCCGTGCGGGGAGCCGATCAGCACCCCGGGGTAGCGCCGCCGGGGGTACTGGTCGACGAACCAACGGGCCACCCGGGCGGCGTCCACCTCGTCGGTCTGGGCCACTGTCAGCGCGACCCGGCCGGCGGCGCGGGTGGCGGCCGCGCGGCGTACCGGCTCGGGGGCGCCGGGGAAGCGCGACGTCGGCCCGGTGTGCCCGAGGTCGGCGCAGTCGACCCCGCGCAGCGCCCGCGCGGTGGCGGCGACCAGCACCCGGGCGCTACTGCCCGCTGCCACGACCCGGTCGCCGGCGAGACCGGCGCCATCGGCCGTGAGCCCCTTGCGCACCTTGTGCACCGGCCCCACCTTGCCTCGTTCGCTCACCACGCGGCCCGGCTTCCCGTCCCGATGGGGTTCAAACGGGGCATCACCCACCCGGCGGCACATTCCGCTGGTCAGCGGGGTGCCCCGGTCATCACCGGCGTTCGGTCGCGCGGGTTTCGGCAGGGTCAGGGCGGGCACTTCCGGGGCCATGCACACCGACGACACCAGCGAGCCCGCCGCCGCCACGATCACCCCGTACGAGGACGGACCGCTGCTGGTCCGTGGCGACTTCGCGCTGGTCACCCCGGACGGCGAACGCATCGACGCGCGGCGGGGCACGGTGGCGTTGTGCCGGTGCGGCAAGTCGGCGCTCAAGCCGTTCTGCGACGGCACCCACAAGGCGATCAACTTCCGGGCGGGCACCACCCGCGAGCGCTGACCCAGGTCGTCGGGTCACGCCGCGCAGGCGCACGGTCGGGCCACACCAGAGTCACGCCGCCTTTGCTCTGCACCCGCCCACGCGCCAGTTACGCAGCGTGCGTGGTGCGCAGGCGGGTGCAGAGCAAAGGACGGATTCCGCGCGGCAGGCCCCACCCCGACAGCCGGCGGTGTGGATCAGACGAGCGCGGGCGGAGACGGCGGGGCCACCGCGGGCAACGCGACGAGCGACACCGTGGGCGGCAGGTCCGGCGGGGCTGGTGTCCGCAGCGAGCTACGGCCGTCGGCCCAGCTGTCCAGCAGGTGCGCGGCGAACAGCCGGTCCACCGCGAGCCCGGCCGCCGCGCCGAAGAGCACGTCGCCGGCGAGGGCCGGCTCCACGGCGACCAGGCCGCCGCACATGTCGTGCGCGGCGATCTGCTCGTGCACCGCGTCGGCCTCGACGTGCTCGTCGTAGAAGCGGGTGGCCACCTCGTCGAAGCCGAGCCGGCGCAGCCCGTTGCCGTAGCGGCGGTTGGGCAGCGAGGAGGTCATCTCGAACGCGGCCAGGTGCCCGAGCAGCGCGCCGCGCAACCGTCGGTGCAGCCCGAACAGCGACATCAGGTTGTTGGTCGCCAACGTCACCGCCGGCACCACGTCGACGTGGGCGCCGTAACCGGTGTCCAGGCCCAGCCGGTCGAGGGTGCGCCGGAACAGCTCGGCGTGCATCCGGTCCAGCCGCCCGTTGCCGTACTCGTCGGTCTGGATCTCCACGAGCGCGGCCTTGGCGGGACCGCCGAGGCGGGGCAGCGCCCAGCTGTGCGGGTCCGCTTCGCGCAGGTGGTACACGGAGCGGTGGGCGACGAACTCGCGGAACTGGGCGAGGTCGGCGCGTCGTTGCAGCCGCGAGGCGAGCGCCGGTCCGTCGTCGGCCGCGACCAGCTCGGCCAGGCCGGCCGCCACCCCGGCGGCAGGCACCGACGGCGCCCCGACCAGCCGGCGCAGCGCCGCCTCGAAGACGCGTTCGCAGCGGGCCCGCAACGCCAGCAGTGTCGGCTGCCACTCCCACGACTCGTCCACCCCGAGCCAACCCCGGTAGTGCAGCTCGTAGCAGAGGAACAGCGTCAGCTGAAGGTCCTCGTCGACGATCGGGTCCGCCGGGTCGAGGCCGACGCCGAGATCGGTCGGCAGGTCGTGCGGCGGACGCCGCAGCGCCTCGATGACCGCCGTGGAGAGCGGACCCCGCGCCCTCGGCAGGGTCGCGGGACCGTAGCGGCGGTCGGCGGGTACGGACATCGAACCTCCAGCGTCGTCGGGCCGCTACTGATGCCCTGGTCCAGGGTCGCTAAACGAGATCATCCGCGGTCACCGTGACCTCCACCTGCTCGCGGACCTTCCGGGCCGCGGCGCCTTCGGCGTACAGGCCGCGCAGGTCGGCGAACGCCGGCTCCGGCGGCGCCAGCGACACCGCCGGGTCGACGACCGCCTCCAGTACGCAGGGGCGGTCCGCGGCGAGGGCCTCGTCCCAGGCCGCGCCGACCAGCTCCGGGCGGTCCACCCGCACCCCGTGCAGCCCCAGCAGCCGGGCCCAGCCGGCGTACGGCACGTCGGGCCGGCGGTGCGTCGGGTCGGACGACGGCTCCCGCCCGCCACCCATCCCGTTCTGGTCCCGGTTGTTGAGCACCAGCACCACCAGCCGGGGGTCGCTCCACCGCTGCCAGAGGTGCGACACGGTGATCAGCTCGGCGAGCCCGTTGAGCTGCATCGCCCCGTCGCCGACCAGCGCGACCACCGGCTGGTCCGGGGCGGCGAGCTTGGCCGCCACCGCGTACGGCAGCGCGCAGCCCATCGACCCGAGGGTGCCGCACAGCTGCGCGTTGACCCCGGGTGGCAGGGTGAGGTGCCGGGCGTACCAGTAGAGGACCGAGCCGACGTCGACAGCCACCGCGCCGGTGCCGGGCAGCCGGGCGGACAACTCCTGCAGGACGAGCTGCGGGTTGACCGGATCCGCGGCGGCGGCGGCCCGCTCGGCGGCGACCTCCCGCCACCGGTCCACCGAACTCTCCACGGTGGCCCGCCACTGCTGCTCGGGCCGACCGCGCACCCGGCTCAGCAGCGCCCGTAGGGTCTCGGCGGCGTCACCGACCAGCGGCACGTCGGCCGGGTACCGGGTGCCGATCCGGCGGCCGTCGATGTCGATCTGCACCGTGCGCGCCTGTTCCGGCATCGGGAAGTAGTCGGTCCACGGGTCGTTGGTGCCGACCATCAGCAGGGTGTCGCAGCCACCCATCAGCTCGGCCGCCGCCGGTGTGCCGACCTCGCCGAGCACCCCGGTGTGAAACGGCAACCGCTCGTCGAGCACCGGCTTGCCCAGCAGTGAGGTGGCCACCCCGGCGCCGAGCCGGTCGGCCATCTCGATGATCTCGGCGGCGGCGTCCCGACCACCCTGGCCCACCAGGATCGCGGTCCGCTGGCCGCCGCTGAGCAGCTGCGCGGCGGCGTCCAGGTCCGCCTCGTGCGGCAGCACCCGGGCCAGCGGCTCGCCGGGGGTCGCCGTGATCACCCCGGCGCTGTACGACTGGAGGTCGGGCACCAGCGCCTCCTGCAACTGCCGGGGCAGCACCACGCAGGTCGGGCTGCGGGTCGCCGCCGCCGTCCGGAACGCCTGGTCCAGGAGCGCCCCCACCTCCTCGGGGCGACGACCGTACCGGACGAACTGGTTGCACACGTCAGCGAAGAGCCGACTCAGCCCGATCTCCTGGTGCGCCCCGCCGAGCGGCCCGGAGATGTCCTCACCGACGATGGCCACCACCGGCTTGCTGTCCAGCTTGGCGTCGTAGAGGCCGTTGAGCAGCTGGACGGCGCTGGGCCCCTGGGTGGCGAGGCAGACCCCGATGCCGCCGGTGAACTTGGCGTGCCCGGTGGCCATGAACGAGGCGGTCTCCTCGTGCCGGGCCGGGATGAACGCCGGCTCCCCGCCGGTGCGGTCCAGCGCGTCGACCAGCGGGGCGATCGCCTCCCCCGGGTACCCGAAGGCGCGGGGCACCCGCCAGGCCAGAAGCCGCTCGACCACCACGTCGGCCACCGAGCGGTCAACCATTGCCGCGCCCCGGTGTGCTGGGATCGACGTAGCGCAGTACCGCGCCCACGCCGTCGGTCAGGTCCGGCGCCTCGTCCGGGCCGAGCACGGTCAGTGCCGCGTCGGTGCCGACGAGCGCCCGGACCAGTGCCGCGTCGGCGCGTACCCGCTGCGGGTCGGCCACCGACATGGCGGCCAGCTGCCCCGGGTCGACGGCGATCTCGGTGGGTTCCGCCCCGATCCACAGCTCACCGTTGGCCGACGGGTCGTCCACGATGAGCATCATGTCCACCTGGTTGCGTTGCAGGGCCGAGACGACCGCGTCGAGGCCGCCGCCGACGTCCTCCTGCACGCCGAACTTGTCCAGCGCGGCGCTGATCCGCTGGTCGGCGATCTCCGCGATGGTCTGCACGGTGAGGTCGTCCAACATCGTCTGGTCGGCGCCGCCGGCCCGGGACCCGGCATCGGTGCGCACCACCAGGTCCTGCCAGCGCTCCGGCATCTGGGCGGCGATCATGCCGGTGGCCCGGACGTCGCCGGCCACCACCACCACGTCCGCGCCGACCCGGTCAGCCAGTTGCACCGTCGCCGCGGTGACGTCGCCGGCGTTCTGGTGCCACGCCTCCATGGCGGCCCGCTGGTAGCGCGACTGGGACCAGCCACCGGGCTTCGCCCGCCGCAGCGGGTACTCGTCCCGGCCGGCGACGTGCGCCCGCCGGGGCACCCCGCCGGCGCTGACCGCCATCGCGTCGGCGCCGACCCGGTCGGCGACCACCCGCACCCAGGCCACCTGCTCGCCGCGCTGGGCGAGCAGCGGCATCACGTGCGGCAGCGGGCCGACGTGGGCCAGGTCGCGCAGTGGTGGCGCGGACAGGTACTCGGAGAGCACCACCCGGCCGTGACTGGCGAAGACGGCCAGGCCGTAGTCCCCGACCATCGGGTCGTGACCTCGGACCACCCGGTCCAGCGCGGCGATGCTCGCCTCGTCCGCCCCCTGTTCGGCCAGGCGGCGTTCCAGGGCACGCCAGCGCAGATCCAGGGCGGGGTGGGCGTCCTCCGTGTCCGCGGAGGCGTCCAGATACACCGAGCACCACGGCCCGGGACGGTCGTAGAGCGGGCGCAGGAAGGACAGCTGCATGCTCGACCCCTTTCCAGCTCGGCCCCCCGCTTACCCGGGTCGTCGGGGATGTCACCTCGCGGCCGTGAGCCCGTGACCAGGTTTCATTCACGTCGTTCAACCGAAGACGTCGATACGATCTGTGAACACACGCGAACTCTCGGTGGTGGAAATGGACAGCGGACTCGATACCCGACGGATCGTGTACCCGACGGAACGGATCGTCACCGGGCGGCTGATCCGCCTGCTCGACGGCTACACCCGGGAGGTACGCATCGGTCAGCCGGTGCTGGTGGCGGTGCTCGCCGCGGCGGCCTTCGCCCGGCTGCCCGCCCTGCTGCTGCGCTCGCTCTTCTCCTTCGGCGGCGGCGGCACCCGACGCCGCTGGAAGGAGCTGAAGCAGGGCCCGGAATACCTGGTCACACCGGTGCGGCTGCGCAACGCCGCCGGTCAGCTCTGCGAGGTGGAGCTGCACGGTCACCTGCCGCAGAGCGCCCTGCACCCGGCGGATCAGGTGCAGCTCACGGTGCGCCCGCAACGCGACCCGGAGCTGCCGCCCCGGATCGAGCGGATCGTCAACCTCACCACCGGGCAGCTGCTGACCCCACGGACCGCGACGCTCTGGTCGCACCTCGGGCCACCGCTGCTGTTGCAGGCGTTGGTGGGCTCGCTGCTGCTGGCCGGCGTGGTGGCCTGCTCCGCGCTGACCTGATCGGTCCCGGCGGACTCGTCCGCCGGTCGGTGGTTCAGCCGACGGGGGCGGGCTCGCGGACCGGCTGCCGGTCGACGCCGAGCATCGCCCGGCGGCGAGCCCAGCGCTCGAAGGCCAGGGTGGCGAACGGCGGCACCGCGCTGGCCAGGGCCACCGCCGTGGCCAGCAGGCTCCACCGGTGCAGCCGGGCCACGGCGAGCACCAGCACGACGTACGCGACGAACAGGCCGCCGTGGATCGGCCCGAAAATCTTGACGCCCAGCTCGTTGTCGGTCGGGCCGTACTTGACCAGCATGCCGACCAGCAGGGCCAGCCAGGAGCAGGCCTCGGCGATCGCCGCCGCGACGAACAGCCGGGTCACCTTCTCGCGCATTCGCACGCCACCACCTCTCGGGCCGCAATGCTATCGGTCGGCTCTGGTCGGGGTGGCGGGGCGGGCGACTGGGTAGGAAAGGACCATCGGGTCTTCCCCTGCCCGCCGATCAGTGCGAGGTTAGGGGGACCAGCGGTGACGGGGTGGTGACCATGGGCGAGGACGTCGGCGTGCGGACCTTCAGTCGGGAGGATCGGGCCCGCTATCGCGACAAGGTCCGCCGCTGCCTGGACGTCTTCGCCGAGATGCTGCGCGAGTCCCGTTTCGACCTCGACCGGCCGATGACCGGCGTCGAGATCGAGCTGAATCTGGTCGACGAGGCGTCGAACCCGGCGATGCGCAACGCCGACGTGCTGGCGGCCATCGCCGATGAGAGCTTCCAGACCGAGCTGGGCCAGTTCAACATCGAGATCAACGTGCCGCCGCGCCGGCTGACCGGCACCGGCACCGCCGAGTTCGAGGAGTACGTGCGGGCCAGCCTCAACGCCGCCGAGGTGAAGGCCCGGGCGATCGGCGCGCACATGGTCATGATCGGCATCCTGCCGACGTTGCGCCCCGAGCACCTGACCGCCGAGACGCTGTCGGCCAATCCGCGCTACAAGCTGCTCAACGAGCAGATCTTCGCGGCCCGCGGTGAGGATCTGCCGATCGCCATCAGTGGGGTGGAACGCCTGGCGGTCACCGCCGACACGATCACCCCGGAGGCGGCCTGCACCAGCACCCAGTTCCACCTGCAGGTCAGTCCGGCCCAGTTCGCCGACTACTGGAACGCCGCGCAGGCGGTGGCCGGCATCCAGGTCGCTGTCGGCGCGAACTCGCCGCTGTTCTTCGGTCGGGAGCTGTGGCGCGAGACCCGCATTCCGCTGTTCCAGCAGGCCACCGACACCCGGTCGGAAGAGATCAAAGCCCAGGGGGTACGCCCCCGCGTCTGGTTCGGCGAACGCTGGATCACCAGCGTGTTCGACCTGTTCGAGGAGAACGTGCGCTACTTCCCGGCGCTGCTTCCGGTCTGCGACCCGGAGGACCCGGCGCAGGCGCTCGCGGCCGGCGAGGTGCCCAATCTGGCCGAGCTGCGCCTGCACAACGGCACCGTCTACCGGTGGAACCGCCCGGTGTACGACGTGTCGCGTGGTCGTCCGCACCTGCGGGTGGAGAATCGGGTGCTGCCCGCCGGGCCGACCGTGCTGGACACCGTCGCCAACGGCGCCTTCTACTTCGGGTTGGTGCGCGCCCTCGCCGAGTCGGACCGGCCACTGTGGTCGCAGATGTCGTTCAGCGCCGCCGAGGAGAACTTCACCAGTTGCGCCCGGCACGGCATCGACGCGCAGGTCTTCTGGCCTGGCCTGGGCTACCTGCCGGTCACCGAACTCGTGCTGCGCCGGTTGCTGCCGATGGCGCACCACGGCCTGGACCGGTGGGGGCTCGACCCGGGCGAGCGCGACCGATTGCTCGGCATCATCGAGCAGCGGTGCCTGACCGGCCGCAACGGGGCGACCTGGCAGGTGGAGACACTGCACCGGCTGGAGTCCGCCGACCACCTGGACCGGCCGGCGGCGCTGCGCGAGGTGGTCCGGCACTACGTGGACCTGATGCACAGCAACCGGCCGGTGCACGAGTGGCCGATCCCCTGAACGTCCTGGTTCACGGCGGCCGCCCCGCCCGCCGGGCGCGACGACCAGCGATCAGCGCGGGGCTCAGCCAGGCAGGGCTCAGCCGCGCGGGGTGGGTACGCCGAAGAGATCGGTGATGCCGCCGGGAAGCTGAGCGAACAGGTCGTGTCGCTCGTCGTCATTCAGCGCGTCGGCGACGGTCCGCAACACCGCCTGGGCGTGCTGGCGCACCTGGTCCGCGTTCGCGACCTGCTCCCGGTCGCCGACGTGCTTGAGAAACTCACCGACGTCCCACCGGCGACCCTGCGGATTGCGGGTGACGGACGCGTCCAGCCCGTCCGGTAGCTGTGCGGCGAGGTTGTCGGCTTCCTGGCCGGCGAGCCGTTCACCGAGCACCGACAGGACGGCCTGGATGGACCGGACGGCCTCGTTCTCACCGAGGCCCGCGCGCTGTCGTACTGTGGCGATCATCTGCTCGTACTCCATGACCCGCTCCTTCCGTCTCCACGACATGCCGTCAGGCCTGCCGGCGGACGAACGGGGCGAGTTCCCAGGCTCCCCGGCGGCAAACGGGCCCCGCCCGGACCCGGACTTCCGGCCATTGACGGCTGGGGCCTCGCAGGCCGGCGCGAACCGGACGGGTCACCCGGTGACCGGCTGAGCCACGTCGGGCGGTACGGGAAGCCCCCGATACCGGGGCACCGCGCGCCCGTTGGGTGAACGCGGTCCCTTGTGGACCCCGCATCGCACTGATGACTGTCGTAGGCTGGGGCCGCTCGCACATCGTCTGATCACGATGAGGGGACGCGCCGGTGACCGCTTCTGGAACAGACCGAGCCACGATCCAGGGGTCCGCGCGGGTGCCCGTGTCCCGTCGACGCATGCTGCGGATGGGAGCGGCGGCGGCCGGTGGCGTGGCGCTCGTCGGCTCGGCGGAGGCCGCGTCCGCGCAGACCGCGCCGGGTGGTGCGAAGCGCGTCCTGCGGGCGCCGGTGCTGTCACCCGGTGACCGGGTCCGGGTCGTGTCGCCCGGCGGCACCCCCAACCCCACCGCCATGGCCCGCGGCATCGAGATCCTGCGCGGCTGGGGCCTGGAGGTCGAGCTGGGCACGAACGTGTTCGCCAGGTACGGCTACCTCGCCGGCACCGACGCGCAGCGGCTGGCCGACCTGAACGCCGCACTCAACGACCCGGGGGTTCGTGCTGTCTTCGCCGCCCGTGGCGGGTACGGCACCCAGCGGATCGTCGACCAGATCGACGTCTCCGGTCTGCGCCGGGACCCTCGGGTGGTCGTCGGCTTCAGCGACATCACCAGCATCCAGGGCAAGCTCTGGCGCGAGATCGGCCTGGTCACCTTCTACGGCCCGATGGTCAACTGGAACGACGCCCGCACCGGCCCCGAGTCGGCCGAGGCGCTGCGCAGGGCGGTGATGACCACCGAGCCCGTCACGATCACCAGGGATCCGGCCGAGACGGCAGCCCCTGTCCTGGTGCCCGGGCGGGCGTCCGGTCCCCTGCTCGGCGGCTGCCTGACGTTGATCTCCACCTCGCTCGGCGCGGAGGACGCCCCGAGGTTCGACGACGCGATCCTGTTCTTCGAGGACGTGGACGAGGCTCCGTACAGCATCGACAGGATGGTGACCGAGCTGCGCCGGGTGGGTGTGCTGTCCCGGGTCGCCGGGGTGGCCATCGGCCAGATCACCAACAGCGTCGGTGGCCCCGGTGAGTGGGACGCGGCGGCGGTGCTGAAGGACCGCCTGTACGACCTCGGCGTACCGGTCCTGGGCGGGTTACGGCTCGGACACGGCAACGGGCAGCTCACCGTTCCGCTCGGCGCGCGGGCCACCATCGACGCCGAGGCCGGGACCTTGACGGTGGAGCCGGGAGTCCGCCCGCGTTAGCCTCCGGTCGCCGCGTCCCAGGGGGAAGGGTCGTCGCGCAACCGGCTGTAGAGGTAACCGTCGCGCCACCGGCCGGCCCGGAACTCGCTGGCCCGCACGATGCCCTCCAACTGGAAGCCGGCCTTTTCCAGCGCCCGCTGCTCGGCCACGTTCTCCGGGTGGGTGCCGGCCTGGATGCGCTGCGCCGGGGTGTGCTGGAAGAGGTAGTCGCAGAGCAGCGCCTGCGCGCGCCAGCCGATGCCCCGCCCCCGCCACGGTGGCAGCAGGACGATACCGATCGACCAGTACGACGCCCGACCCGCGTAGCACCCCGCGGTGTAGCTGACGATGCCGGCGGCGGCCCGCTCCTGTTCGACCTCGACGATGAGCCGCCCGTCGTCCTCGCCGAGGTAACCGTCCATGGCGAACCGCCGCGCCGGCGCGCCGGCGTCCGTGAAGCCGGGCCAGTCCAGACCGATCAGGCCCGGCTCGGTGCGTAACCGTCGGAACATCGCCAGGTCGGGCTCGGCAACCGGCCGCAGGCGGATAGCGAGGTCGGCCGAGGTCGGCAGCGACGTGTCACCACTGTCCATGGCGACACGCTAGCTGCCGGACGCTGGGAGGGGCGCCCCGCGTTCGCGCCGTGTGGACGGGGGACGACCCGAGGTGGCGGCCGCGGTGGCGACCGAGGTGGCGGCCGAGGTGGTGGCCGGGGTGGTGGTCGAGGTGGCGGCCGAGGTGGTGGCCGGGGTGATGGTCGAGTCCTTTAGAGCTGATTCACTGACGGCATCACCCGCCCGGAGCGTTACGGCTGCACGCATCCGGCCGCTCGACCCCCGGCAGGAGATCCCGGACCAGCCGGGGCTGATTCGTTTGCGACATCAGCTCCAAAGGCGGCGCGGCACTTCCCCGCCCCGCCGGCACCTCCGCGCCTGGTCAGACCTTGAGCGGCACTCCCCCGCCAGCACCTCTGCGCCTGGTCAGACCTTGAGCAGCACCTTCGTACAGTCGTCCTGCTTCTTCTGGAAGATCTTGTAGCCCTTCGGGGCGTCGCGCAGCGGCATCCGGTGGCTGACGATGAAGCTCGGGTCGATCTCGCCGCGCTGGATGCGCTCCAGCAGCGGTCGGGTGTAGCGCTGTACGTGGCACTGACCGGTCCGCATGACCAGCGACCGGTTCATGAACGCGCCCATCGGGAACTTGTCGACGAAGCCGCCGTACGCGCCGATGACGGAGACCACCCCTCCGGAGCGGCAGGCCAGGATCGCCTGCCGAAGGGCGAACGGCCGTTCCGTCTCGACCCGCGCGGCCTGCTTGGCGCGGTCGTACGCGTACATGGCGGTGTTGCCGTGGTGGCTCTCCATGCCCACCGCGTCGATGCACGCGTCGGGGCCCCGGCCGGCGGTCATCGCGTTGAGTGTGTCCAGCACGTCGACGGACTCGTAGTTGATCGTCTCGGCGCCGATGTGCTCCTCGGCCAGCCGCAGCCGGTACGGGAACCGGTCGATGATGATGACCCGCTCCGCGCCGAGCAGCCGGGCGCTGGCCGCGGCGAGCAGCCCGACCGGCCCGGCGCCCCAGACGGCGATCACCTGACCGGGTTTGATGTCGCACATCTCGGCGCCCATGTAGCCGGTGGGGAACACGTCGGCCAGCATGACCGCCTGGTCGTCGCTGATCTCGTCGGGCACCTTGATCGGGCCGACGTCGGCGAACGGCACCCGGGCGTACTCGGCCTGGCCGCCCGCGTACCCGCCGAGCAGGTGCGAGTAGCCGAAGATGCCGGCCGGCGAGTGCCCCATGATCTTCTCGGCGATACCGGCGTTCGGGTTGGAGTTCTCGCAGACCGAGTAGAGGCCGCGCTGGCAGGAGGCGCAGTGCCCGCAGGCGATCGGGAAGGGCACCACCACCCGGTCGCCGGGGGCGAGGTTGCGGACCTGCGGGCCCACCTCCACCACCTCGCCCATGAACTCGTGGCCGAGGATGTCGCCCTTGCGCATCGCGGGAATGTAGCCGTGGTAGAGGTGCAGGTCGGAGCCGCAGATCGCGGTGGTGCTGATCCGCACGATCGCGTCCCGGGCGTTCATGATCTTCGGGTCGGGTACGTCGATGACCTTGACGCTGTCGGCGCCCATCCAGGCGGTGGCCTTCATTATCGGTCCCTTTCGGAGCGTGGACGGTCAGCGACGGGACGGCGGCAGCGGCTGGGCGGGACGCTGCATGGCCTGTTGGCGTACGGAGATGCCGTTGGGGCTGCCCTCGGAGCGGACGACCTCGCCGGTCTCCAGCACCTGCTTGAACCGGCGCAGGTCGTCACGGACCTGCTGCTCGGGTTCCTCGCCGAAGAGCTTCGCCACCGCGCGACCCAGCGCCCCTGCTGGCGGCGCGTAGCGCAACTCCACCCGCACCTCGGTGCCCCGGTCACCGGGGGCGGGCACGAACCGGACCCGGCCGGCGTTGGGCACCCGGCTTCCCGGCAGCGACCGCCAGGTGATCGACTTGTTCGGCTGGTCGTCGATGATCTCGGCGTCCCACTCGACGCGGTGCCCGGCCGGTCCCCTGGCGATCCAGCGCGAGCGGCGCAGGTCGTCGGCGCGGACGGATTCCAGGTGGGCCATGAACCGGGGCAGGTTCTCCATGTCCCGCCAGAACCGGTACGCCTCGGCGGGCGACCGGTTCACCGTCACCGCGATCTCCATCTGGATCACCCGGGCGCGGGCCCGTCGGGCCCGGCCGGTGCGGACGGCGGCGAGCACGTCCACGGCGGTGATGCCGGCGATGGCGAGGGTGGTCAGCGCGACCCGGCGGCGGCGGTCACCAGCACGGTCGGCCAGGGCCCGCCCGAGCACTGCGAGGTCCATCGCGTCGCCGGCCACCCGACTCCAGGCCCAACCGGCCGGGCGGCGGCCGCTGAGCAGGCCGGCGGCGCTGCCCAACTCCCGCAGGCCGATGGCGGGGAGTACGGACCGGGCGGCCGGGCTGTCGTCCACGCCCGTCATCCGCGCGACAGGACCGGGCGCGGCCAGGGCGCCCACGCCCAGGGCCAGGCTCAGCAGGCCGAGCGCGCGCGGCAACGTCGCCGGCACCGGCCCGTCCAGCTCGGGCAGGAGCACAGTGTCGACACGACTCATGTCCGGTCCTCTCAGGTGGCGTCGCCGCCGGTCCGCTGCCGGGGGCGGCGGTGGTCCCGCCCCCGTGACGCTATGTCGTACCGGTGCCGTCCGCGCCGGGTTCGGGGGAGAACGTCCGATCCGGGAGGGGGTGGCCGGTTACCCGACCGGCGACGGTCGACATGGCGACATTGACCGAAATGGATCACTGTCTGCGGTTACCGTCGGCCCACCCGTGGCGCCGTCGGAAGGACACCCCATGAGCCGCGCACTCCTGCGCCAGCTGACCGCCATCGCCGCCGTCGCCCTGCTCGTCGTGGAGGCCGCCGCGCCGGCCGCCGCGGCTCCCCCCGGGTCGTCCGCGCCCGGCGGCGTCCGGACGGTGGTGCGCGACGCGGCGAGCGGCGCGCCGGTCCCCCGGGCCTGCGCCGCGCTCGTCCCGGTGGACGCCGCGGCGTTGGCGGCGGTCACCCTCGGCGAGGATCAGCTCGGGCGGTACGGGGGCTGCGCCGACGAGCAGGGTGTCCTGGTGACCGGCGATGTCGCACCGGGGCGGTACCGGCTGCTGGTGCGCCCCTACGACACGACGACGCACGGCTGGCAGTGGGTCGGCCGGCACGGCGGCACCGGTGAGCGCGAGCGGGCCCGGGTGGTCCAGGTGCGCGCCGGCGCGGTGACCGCTGTGCCGGATGTCCGACTCGACCCGCCCGGCACCGTCGTCGGGGTGGTGACCGACGCGGCGACGGGCGCGCCGGTCCCCCGCGCCCGGGTCATGGTGGTGCCGTACGTGCCGGATCCGAAGTACGGCGACCACGGCCCGACCACCGACGACGACGGCCGCTACACGATCACCGGTCTCGGCCCGTACCACTGGCCGGTCCAGTTCGCCGCCGCCGGCCTGGCGACCGTCTGGTCCGGTGGGGTGGGCAGCCGGCAGCAGGCGCGTCCGGTGCGGGTACGCGCCCAGCAGACGGCGACCCTGAATCAGGCGCTGCCCGCCGGGACACCGCTCAGTGGGGCGGTACGGGTCGACGAGTTGCTCACCTACGCCCAGGTGATCGCGTTCGACGCGGCCACCGGGGACCTGGCCGGTGTGGCGGACGTGGGCAGCGGTTACGACCTGCGCCTGCTCCCCGGGCAGCGGGTGAAGCTGCGCTGCGACTGCGCGTACGCCCCGCCGGTGTGGCACCGCGACGCCGCCGGCTTCGACGCCGCGACCGGCGTGCGCGTCGGGCGGGCCCCGGTCGTGGTGGACTTCAACCTCGACTGACAGGGATTCTGGCCAGCCACCGGAACCTTCTCCCCGGCCCGTTGGTGGGAGTGGTGGAGAAGGGAGGTGGCGGTGTCCGACGGCGATCTGATCTCCGAGCTGTACGCCGGCTGTTTCCGGCGCCTGGTGGTCCAGCTGTACGCGGTGACCGGCGACCTGACCGAGGCGCAGGAGGCGGTTCAGGAGGCGTTCACCCGTGCGCTGGTGTCGCCGGGGCGGTTCGCCGGGCTGGACAACCCGGAGGCGTGGTTGCGTCGGGTCGCGGTGAACTGGGCCCGCAGCCGGTACCGCCGCCGTCGGGTGCTGGACGGGCTGCTGCGCCGGATCGGCCCGCCGCCGGCCGTCGCCGACCACTCCCCGGAGCACCTCGCCCTGCTCGCCGCGCTGCGCGTGCTGCCGGAGGGGCAGCGGCAGGCGCTGGCCCTGCACTACCTCGTCGACCTGCCGGTGGACGAGGTCGCCGCCACGCTGGGCGTGTCGTCCGGGACGGTGAAGTCTCGGCTGTCGCGGGGCCGGGTCGCCCTGGCGGCGCTGCTCGCCGACACCGACGACACCACCACGGGGGAAACCGACGCTACCCAAGCCGGGAGGATCGATGTCCAATCGTAAGTTCTCCGGATTCGACCTGGACACGATCACCGAGGCCGTGTCGCAGCCGCCTCTCGACGAGCTGCACGCCACGGCCCGGTCCCGTCGACGCCGGTCGGTCGGGGTGGTGGCGACCGCGTTGGTCGCACTGGTCGGGCTGGCGGTCGTACCGATGGTGTCCGGGCCGGAGCGGGCCACGCCGGCCGAACCGCTGCCACCGTCGGGTGGGTCGGTCAGCCAACTCACGCTGACCGGGCCGACCTCCGGGGTCGACGTGCGCCACGACGGCTGCGTGGTGCGCTTCGCGTACACCGGCGACGGCGGCCGCAGCTGGTCGGACTGGGACGCGGCGCGCTTCGAGGGCACCAGGTGCGCGGCCGGCACGGCGGCCGGGACACCTGGCAGTGGCACCGACTTCTCCGTCCTCGGTGAGCGGTCCTATCTGGTCACCGACTCGGGGGTGACCCACCTGTCCACCGACTACGGCCGCACCTGGCGCGACGGCAACTCCGCGATCGTTGCCGTGCCGGCGTTCCCGGTGACGGCTCGGCCGGTGCTCTGTGGGTTCGGCTGTGGGCCGGTGGCGGAGCCGCTGGCGGTGGATCCGTCGAGCGGAACGGTGTACCGCCTCACCGCCGCGGCACCGTCGTGGCGTCCGCTGTTCAGCCTCTACCCGGCGGCCGACGGCAGCATCTGGGCCACCTACCGGATGGGAGGCGCCCAGGGATCGACTGTCGCCCGCAGCGCCGACCGGGGCGCGACCTGGACCAGCTGGGAGGTGGGTGACGACGCCGGGGTGATCACGGCGGTCGGGCTGAACGACCGGGAAGGGTACGTGTTGACCGAACCGTCGGCCACCGGTGGCGGGGTGCGGCTGTTGCGGACCACTGACGGCGCGAAGACCTGGACGGACACCGGCGCCGAACTGTCGAATCAGATCCACTACGACCTCACTGTGGGGTCGGACGGGTCCCTGCTGGTGACCACGCCCGGTGGAGGCACCGAAACCGACCGTCGCGCGCGGCTGCTGGTCAGCCGGGACGACGGGCGGCACTTCACAGTCGCCCGGGAGTACGGCCAACTCGTCGGTTCGGTCAGCGTCGCGCCCGGCTTCGCCTGGCTCTTCGGTAGCGACGACGGCTCGACAGGCGAGCCGGACCACGTCCTGATCACCACGGACGGGAGCACCTGGACCCGCTTCGCGCTCGCTCCCTGAACCACTGGTGCCGCCCGGTGTTAGGAGTTACCCGAACCGGGTAGCCGGCATCGGCTGCAACCAGCGCCCGAGGAGGTGGGATGTCGGAGACCAGCGACTTCTTCGAGCGGTTGGCGGCCGCCTGCCAGGATCCGCGGTTCAGCAAGGTCCGTGGGAGCGTCCGGTTCGACATCCGAGACGGCGGCCGTCTGGAGCAGTGGCTGCTGAACATCGACCATGGTCAGATGCGGGTGATCAAAAGTGGTGGTCCGGCCACCACCGTGGTCAAGGTGTCGGCGCAGGTCGCGGACGCGATGGCGCGGGGCGAGGTGAACGGGCTGGCGGCGATCACCCGGGGCGAGATCATCGTCGACGGAGATCTCGCCCTGGCGTTGCGCATCGGGCGGCTGTTTCCGCGAGCGTCTGGCCGGCCCGACGATCCTGACAGTGGGGCGTGACCGGTGAGGGACATCGCGGGCACCGTGGCGTGCATCGACGGGAACACCTTCATGGTCTCCGACGCCAGCGGGGACGTGGAGTCGTCCCCGAGCACCCCGGTCGGCCTCTTCGCCGCCGACACGCGCTTCCTGTCCCGCTGGCGGCTCACCGTCGACGGTGAGTGCATGACGGCGCTGTCGGTGGACGACAGCCAGTACTTCGAGGTGACGTTCTTCGCGGTGCCGGGTCGGGCGGTGGACTACGTGGAGGCGGACGTGTCGGCCATCCGGCGGCGGCGCATCGGCCCGGACCTCACCGAATCGCTCACGATCTTCAACTACGGCGAGGAGGACATGACGCTCGACGTGCGCCTGGAGGTGGAAGCGGACTTCGCCGACATCTTCGAGATCAAGTTCGACATCGAGGAGAAGGCCGGCACCTACTACACCAAGGTCGGCAGGAACGAGTTGCGCCTGGGCTACCGGCGGGGCACCTACCAGCGTGAGGTTGTCGTGTCGGCGAGTGAGCCCGCGCAGTTCGACCCGGGCGGCCTTCGGTTCGCGGTCCGGCTGCGCCCGGGGCAGCAGTGGTCGACCCGGTTGCAGGCCGTCATGCTGGCGTTGCGTCCGGACGGTGTCGACCTGCGCTCCGCCCTGCGGGTCCAACGGCCGGACGACTCCACCCTGCCCACGAGCATGCGGGACTGGGTCGCGGCGGCCCCGACCCTGGACACCGACAGCGTCGGCCTCCAGCAGGTCTACCACCGCAGCCTCGTGGACCTGGCGGCGCTGCGCTTCGCCCCGCTGTCGCTCGGCGGCGCGAGCGTGCCCGCGGCCGGGTTGCCCTGGTTCATGACCCTGTTCGGCCGCGACAGCCTGTTGACCTGCTTGCAGACCCTGCCCGTCACCCCGTCGCTGACCCCACCGACGTTGCGGATTCTCGCGTCGTTGCAGGGCGCCCGGACCGACGACGTGTTGGAGGAGGACCCGGGCCGGATCCTGCACGAGTTGCGCTACGGAGAGTCCGCCGCGTTCGAGGAGCAGCCGCACTCCCCCTACTACGGCACTGTGGACGCCTCACCGCTGTTCGTGGTGCTGCTCGACGAGTACGAACGGTGGAGCGGCGACAGCGCGCTGGTGTTGGAGTTGGAGCAGGAGGCCCGCGCGGCGCTGACCTGGATCGACAGGTACGCGGACCTGACCTCCACCGGCTACGTCTGGTACCAGCGACGTAACCGGGCCACTGGCCTGGACAACCAGTGCTGGAAGGACTCCTGGGACAGCATTTCCTACGCCGACGGGCGGCTGCCGGGCTTCCCGAGGGCGACCTGCGAAACCCAGGGGTACGCCTACGACGCCAAGATCAGAGGGGCGCGGCTGGCCCGTACCGTGTGGGGTGATCCGGCCTACGCCGAACGGCTGGAGGGCGAGGCGGCGGCGCTGTACGAGCGGTTCAACCGGGACTTCTGGCTTGAGGACCGCGGCTTCTACGCCCTCGCGCTCGACCACGACGGCACGGCGGTGGACAGCCTGTCGTCCAACATCGGGCATCTGTTGTGGAGCGGTATCGTGCCACCGGAGCGGGCGCCCCGGGTGGTGGAGCACCTGATGGGCCCGGCGCTCTTCTCCGGGTGGGGTGTGCGGACCTTCGCCGACGGGCAGCGCCGCTACAACCCGCTCGGCTACCACAACGGTACGGTCTGGCCATTCGACAACTCCTTCATCGCCTGGGGTCTGCGCCGGTACGGGTTCGGCAACGAGGCGGCCCGTATCGCCGAGGGCATCCTGTCCGCGGCCACCTACTTCGAGGGTCGGCTGCCCGAGGCGTTCGGCGGGTTCGACCGTGACACCACCAAGTTCCCGATCCGGTACCCGACCGCGGGCAGTCCGCAGGCGTGGTCCAGCGGGGCGACCATGCTGCTGCTCCGCACCATGCTCGGTATCAACCCGCACGAGGACCACCTGGCCGTGGACCCGGCGTTGCCCGCCACCTTCGGGCGGATCGCGCTCCTGGACATCCCCGGCCGGTGGGGCAGGCGCGACGCGTTCGCCCGGCAACGCCCGACCAGCGCTGACGGCTCGGTCAGCTGACGGCGAAGCCGGCGCGCGGGCTCTGAAGGATCACCCGGTGGCCCGGAAGGTACGCCGGTAGGCGTCCGGCGGGACGCCGACGGTGCGGTGGAAGTGTCGACGCAACGTCGTGGCGGTGCCCAGGCCGGCTGCCTGGGCGATGGTGTCGATGCTGTCGTCGGTGTTCTCCAGCAACTCCTGGGCGCGGCGGATCCGCTGCGTCGACAGCCACGACAGTGGGGTGGTGCCGGTGGCCGACCGGAAGTGGCGGGCCAGGTTGCGCGAGCTCATGTTCGCCTGCCGGGCCAGGTCCTCGACTGTCAGCGGCCGGTCGAGGCGGGCCAGCACCCAGGGGAACAGGGTGGTGAGCGGGTGGTCGTCGCGGGCGGGTACCGGTGTCGTGACGTACTGGGCCTGACCGCCGGCGCGGTGCGGTGGCACGACCAGGCGGCGGGCGACGGCGTTGGCGACGGTCGGGCCGTGGTCGCGGCGGATCAGGTGCAGGCACAGGTCGATCGCGGCGGCCTTGCCGGCGGAGGCGAGCACGGTGCCGTTGTCGACGTAGAGCACATCCGGGTCGACCCGGATGCGGGGATAACGGGCGGCCAGCGTGTCGGTGTGGGCCCAGTGGGTGGTGGCCCGCAGCCCGTCGAGCACCCCGGCGGCGGCGAGCACGAACGCGCCGGTGCAGAGCGCAACCATCCGGGCGCCCGCCCGGTGGGCCGCGCGGACCGCGTCGAGCAGGTCGGAGGGTACGTCCACGTCGACGTCCTCGACGGACGGGATGATCACCGTGTCGGCGTGGGTGAGACTGTCCAACCCGTCGTCGGGCTCCAGCAGGAAACGGCCGACGCGGACCGGGCCGGGGCCGCAGACCATCAGGTCGTACCAGGGGTCGGCCAGGCCGGAGGGGTCGTGGGCGAAGACCTCACAGGCCAGTGCCAACTCGAGGTGCAGCATCCCGTCGGTGGCGGCGATCGCGACAAGGGCCATGTCCGAAACTGTACGCGGGATGGCGTTCCCGACACTGGTCGGTAGCGGGCCGCTGCGGAAGGCTGGGCTCAGTCGATCTTTCGAGGGGGCAGTGATGGGCCACAGCGTGGCGGTGTTCGGTGCGTACGGGCACACCGGACGGTTCGTGGTGACGGAATTGAGCGAACGCGGGTTCGATGCGTTGCCGGTGGGTCGCGACGCGGGCCGGCTGGCGTCTCTCGGACTCCCCTTCCGGGTGGCGTCGGTCGACGACCCGGCCTCGCTCGACGTGGCGCTGACCGGCGTGGACGCGGTCATCAACTGCGCCGGCCCGTTCGCGTCGACCGCCGCCGGCGTGATCGAGGCAGCGCTGCGCGCCAGGATCCCGTACGTGGACGTGGCCGCAGAGATCGAGGCCAACCTCGACACGTTCACGCACTTCACCGAGCCCGCCCGGGCTGCCGGTGTCGCGGTGGTCCCGGCGATGGCCTTCTTCGGCGGGCTCGGCGATCTGCTCGCGACGACGGCCATGGGCGACTGGACGTCGGCCGACGAGGCGCACGTCGCGTACGGACTGAGCAGCTGGCACCCGACGGCCGGGACGGTCGCCGCGGGTGTCGTGTCCCGCGAGCGCCGCGCCGGCCGTCGGGTCCGCTACACCGGGAGCCGGTTGGAGTACCACTCCGGCGGGGAGCTGCCGAGGATGGACTGGGACTTCCCCGCGCCGCTGGGCCGGCGCACCGTCCTCGGCGAGTTCAGCATGGCCGACGTCGTCACCATCCCCCGTCACCTGGTCATTCCCGAGGTCCGGACCTACATGACCGTCGACGCCACCACCGACCTGGCTGCTGGGGCGGCGCCGGTCGCTGTCGACGGGCTGGGCCGGTCGGCGCAGACGTTCACTGTCGACGTCATCGTCCGTCGCGGCGACGCGCGCCGCCGCGTCGTCGCCGGTGGCCGCGACATCTACGCCGTCAGCGCACCCCTGGCGGTGGAGGCGGTCCGGCGCATCCTCGATGGTCAGACGAAGGCGAGCGGGGTCGCCTCCGCCGGTGAGATGTTCGACGCTCCCGACTTCCTGCGCGCGCTGTCGCCGGCCATCCGCGTCGAGCCGGTCAGCGACTGAGGACCGCCCGCGGCTGACCATCGCCTCCGTTGTCGACGGACGGCCCCCGCTCAGGCGTGGGGGCCGTCCGTCATCGCATTACGTCGGTCAGAGGATCACATTGATTCCGGCGGCCTTGCACGCGGCGCTGATGTCCTTGCCGGCCTTCTCGAAGGCCGGATTGTCGGCGGCGGTCGCCGGGTCCGCCGCGGCGGCGGCCTTCGCGGCCTCGGCGCCGAAGGCCCGCAGGGCATCGGCCAGCTTGCCGTCGCCGGTGGCGGCGACCGCGCTCACCTTCTGCTCCAGCTCGGTCAGGATCTTCTTGAAGTCCGCCGCCGAGGCGTCGCCGGTGGTGGCGACCTTCACCAACTCGGCCCGCATCTCGTCGTTGGCCTTCTTCACCGACTCGCAGACCTGCTTGTCGTTCGCGCCGCCCGCCGCGGCGGACGAGGCCGGCGTGGCGGCGGCGGAGGTGGCCGCCGAGGACGGGGCTGCGGACGTCGGGGCGGGGGTGGTGGATCCGGCGTTCGTCGCCTTGTCGCCGTCGCCGCAGGCGGCGAGCGCCGTGGTGGCGGCAAGGATCAACAGGGCGGAGGTCAGACGAGATTGCTTCACGGACGCGCACGATAGCCGATGTCCCATCGGTGATCAATTCGCCCGCGACCCTCGTGGTGCGACAGGTCCAGCAGGTCGGGTACGGCGGTAGTAGGACCAGCCGGCCACCGGCAACGCGAACATCCAGGCCAGCAGCAGCGGGAGACCGATCAGGACACCGGTCGGGGTGAAGATCTCCTCCCCGCCGGGGTCCGACAGGTCAGCGGCGAACTGCCAGGGCAGCGTCGCCGAGTAGCCGATCATCAGGGCGGAGCCCAGCACCGTCGGGGTCAGCGGTACCCACGGCGGAACCCGACGTCCGCGCAGCCACGGCACCCAGCGGGGGAAGACCACACCCCAGTCCTTGATGAGTCCCAGCGCCAGAACCCCGCCGAGTCCGGCGAGGACGCACAGCAGACCCAGGTAGAACGCACCGGCCGGCAGGCCCAGGAACCCGTCGACGGGGTACTCCCCCACCCCGGGGCCGCGACCGTGGTACCACTCGCGGAACCGGTCGGGATCGGCGAACATCGGGATGCCCAGGATCCACGGCACGTGCAGCGGGATGAACCCCAGCACGGGGGCGATCCAGGCCACGTGGCCGGCCCGGCGGGCCCAGGTCGGTGGCGGGGCGGGCGCGGGCGGGTGTCGAGTCACGGTGTCGTCTCCCTGTCTCTGGCCGGGTGTCGGCCTTCCGAGACCACCCTGGCTGAGTGGCGCGACGAACGGATCGCCGCGCGGAGGGAGTCCCCTCCCCCGGCCCGGGGACGCTGTCTGTCCGGCGCCGACAGCACGTCCCGGCGGTGTGCCCCGCTCCGGACGCCGGGCTGCGCCTGGACCCATCGGAAGCGCCGCTGCAATTACTGTGCAGACATGGTCGATCGGCACCAGGTGATGAACTTCCGGGTCCGGGCCCAACAGCTCGACCGGGAAGAGGGCACGCTCGCCGACACCGCTGTGCTGGACATCGGGGTGCAGAACACCGGCCCGGACGGCGCCCGGTGGGCGTTGGCGGTGCGCGGGGTCGACGTGAGGGCGCTGTCCGACCGGGACGTGGTCCTGCTGTGGACCGTGCGGGGCGCGCCGCACCTCTACCGCCGCGCCGACATCGCGCGGGTGGCGGCCGCTGTCGAGCCCTTCTCCGAGGCCGACGCGGGCAAGCGCGTCTACGACGCCGCGAAGCCGTTGAAGGCCGCCGGCATCGACACTCTCGCGGCGCTGGACGAGATCGCCGCCCGGATGCGGGCCATCGTCAGCACACCGACGGTGAAGGGGGACGTCTCCGGCCGCCTGGCCACGGCGCTGCCCGAGCCGTATCTGCGGTTCTGCCGGCCGTGCGACGCCACGCACCTCTACGAGATGCCGTTCCGGCTCGCCGCCGTGCGGGCCGGACTGGAGTTGCGGCTCGACACCTCACCGCCGGTCCTGGAGCGCATCACCAGGTTCCGCAAGGCGTCCGCTGCGGGTGACCGGTTCGACCTCATCCGCGCGTACCTGCGTCTGCTCGGCCCGGCCACGCCGAAGCAGGTGGCCGACTATCTCGACGCCCCGCTGAAGGATGTCAAGGCACGCTGGCCCGACGACGTGATCGAGGTGACCGTCGGCGGCGAGGTGCGTTCCCTGCTGGCCGTGGACGAGGAGGCGCTGGGGTCGGCCGACGGCACCGGCACCCGCCTGCTCGGCCCGTACGACCTGTTCCTGCAGGCCAAGGACCGGGCGACGCTGGTGCCGGACAGCGCCCACGCCAAACAGTTGTGGCCGGTGCTGGGTCGCCCGGGCGCGGTCCTGGTCGACGGCGAACTGGTCGGCACCTGGCGCCCCCGCAAGTCCGGCAGGACGTTCACGGTCGCCGTCCAGCCGTGGCGCCGACTGTCGGACGCCACCCGTAAGGCCGTCACCGGGCAGGCCGAACGCCTCGCCACGTACCGCGCCGTCTCCCTCAGCGGTGTCGAGTTCGGCAGCTAGGGTGCGCGGTCGTCCTCGCCGTACTCGCCTCGGATGGGCAGGTAGTAGGTGGGCAGGAAGCCGGCGATGATGACGACGCCGGCGATCGGCGCGAACGCGCCGACGAGGACGCCGGATCCGATCCAGACCAGCGCGAGGAGGAATCGGCGGCCGATGGCCCGCGCACCGCAGGGGCCGAGGCCGGGGTCCAGCAGTCCGGCGCGGCGCAGGTGAGCCCAAATGATGTTGAACAGGGCCGCCGCCGTCCACAGTGTGCCGCCGTAGACGACGACCGCCGCGCGCAGCCCCTGCTCTGCCCGCAACGCGTCGGCCAGCAGTGAGGTGGAGAACGGCAGGAACGCGATGACCATCAGGAGCAGCGTGTTGAGGAACAGGACGCCTCGGTCGACGTGCCGGACCCGGTCGAACATCACGTGGTGGTTGACCCACACCTGCCCGATGAGCAGGAAGCTCAGCGTGTACGCCAGGTACGACGGCCACAGCGCCCTGAGCCCCTGGACGAGGTGCTCGAAGTCATGCGGCGGTTGGATCTCCAGCACCAGAAGTGTCACGGCGATCGCGAAGACGCCGTCGCTGAAGGTCAGTAACCGGCCCGAACCGCGGGTTAGCCGTGGAATTTCCCTTTTGGGGGGCAAGGCGAAAATTATGCTATAGGTCAGCTTTTCTCGTCGGCGGAGCCGGCCGTCCTGCGCAACACCCGATCCTCCGGCCCGTCCGGGTACGGCGTGACAGACTGCGAGGTGCCCTCGGCCGCCGACGCCGGCCAGCGAATCCCCCCTCACGTTCGGTTCCGGGAGGCCCTGGGAACGGAGTGCGGAGAGGGCGGGGATGCAACCGACGTGGCTCGTGGCGCTCTCGTGGGCGTCCCTCACGGTCGGCGTGGTCAGTTTCGCGATCGTGCTCGCCGACACCTATCTTCGCGGGCACCGCCAGCCGGTCAGGGTCATGGAGATCGTCTGGCTGGTGACCGTCCTCTATGTCGGCCTGGCCGCCGTCCGCCTCTACTGGAACTGGGGCCGGCCCGAGGCGTTCGCTCAGCGTCGGCGGGAGGATCAACCGCGACGGCCCCGCCGGGGCATCGTCGTCACCCACGTGTCCCGCTGTGGCGCCCACTGCGCCCTCGGCTTCGTCGTCGCCGAGGTCGCCCTGTTCGCGGTGAGATTCGACCCGGCGAAGGACCCGCTCTGGGTCGGCTACGCCGGCGACTATCTGGCGGCGGTGACGATAGCCGTGCTCTTCCGGTACTTCGCCGGGCCGGGGCGCGGCCTCGCGAAGGTCGGGAACGCGCTGTCGGGCGTGGGCAGGATCGAGCTGCTGACCATCACCGTGTTCGAGGCGGCGTTGTTCGCGTGGTTGACGGTCGCGCATCACATGTTCTTTCCGGAGCCACCACTGCGACCCGACAACCCGACGTTCTGGTTCCTCGGTCAGCTCGGGCTGATAGCCGGCTTCGTCGCGGCCTGGCCCACCGCCTCCTGGCAGATCGGCCGACGGCTGCGCATCGAGCCGCGCCCCGACGAGTGAGCGCCGCGATCGGCCGCCCACGGTCGGCCGCCCAAAAAACAAGCGGCAAGGAGATCACACTCCCTGCCACTTCTAACGTATATCGCACCTGGGGGCTTGCCGCAAGACCCCGGTCGTGGCGCAGAATCGGCGGCCGGACCAGCACAAACGAGGTGACGGGGGCGCGACGTGGGTGTGTTGTCGATGGGCGAGGACCGCGGCGACCGGGTACCGCTGGTGGATCTTCGAGAGGTGGACGAGACGCAGGTGTCGGTGGTCGGCGGCAAGGCGGCGCACCTGGGCGCGCTGGCCCGGGTCGACGGCATCCGGGTGCCCGCCGGATTCTGCGTGACGACAGCCGCCTTCCGGCAGGTCATGGCGCAGGTGCCGGCGGTCGACGACCAGCTCGAACAGCTGTCGCGGCTGAGCCCGGACGACGCGGAGGCGATTCGGACGCTCAGCGCGGCGATCCGCCGCAGCATCGAGGAGAGCGCGATCCCGGGCGACCTGGCCGCCGCGATCACCGGCGCGCTCGCCCGGTTCGGCGATCGGGCCGCGTACGCCGTGCGCTCCAGCGCGACGGCGGAGGACACACCGACGGCGTCCTTTGCCGGGCAGCAGGACACCTACCTGAACGTGGTGGGGTCGGCGGCGATCCTGCGGCACGTCAGCCGGTGCTGGGCGTCGCTGTTCACCGAGCGGGCCGTCATCTACCGCCTGCGCAACGGTGTCGACCACCGGACGGTTCAGATGGCTGTCGTCGTACAGAAGATGGTTTTTCCGGATGCGGCGGGCATCCTGTTCACGGCGGACCCGGTGACGGGCAACCGGAAGGTCGCGACGGTGGACGCCAGCTTCGGCCTCGGCGAGGCCCTGGTGTCCGGCCTGGTGAACCCGGACGTCTTCCGGGTGCGCGACGGGGAGGTGGTGGCCGGGTCGGTCGCCGTCAAACAGCGCGCCGTCGCTGCCGTGCCCGGCGGCGGAACGCGGGAGGTGGCGATCGAGGCGCAGCGGCGGGACCAGCCGGCGCTGACGCAGGCGCAGGTCCTCCGGCTGGTGCGGCTCGGGCGACGGATCGAGGCGCACTTCGGCCGTCCGCAGGATATCGAGTGGTGCCTGGTCGACGACGACTTCCAGATCGTGCAGAGCCGACCGATCACCACGCTGTTCCCCGTCCCCGAGGCCGACGACCAGGAGAACCACGTCTACCTCTCGGTCGGTCACCAGCAGATGATGACCGACGCCATGCGGCCCCTGGGGCTGTCCATGTGGCAGTTGACGGCCATCGCCCAGATGCGGGAGGCCGGCGGCAGGTTGTTCGTCGACGCCACCGGGCTGCTGGCCTCGCCGGCGAGCCGCGCCAATTTTCTGGAGATGGTCGGGAAGTCCGATCCGCTGACGAAGGACGCGTTGGAGACGCTCCTCGACCGGCCCGGCTTCATTCCGACGACGCCCCCGAGCGGTGCCGGTCCGGCCAGGCTGCCGGCCGGCGGCGCGTCGGTCGAGGCCGATCCGGCGATCGTGCCCGAGCTGATCGCGCGCAGCGAGGCGTCCATCGCCACCCTGCGGCGCGACATCGCGACGGTGACCGGTACGGCGCTGTTCGACTTCCTGCTGGAGGCCTTCCAGGAACACAAGCGGGTCCTCGCCGATCCGCTGAACATGCGGGCGATCATGGCGGGCATGGAGGCCACCTGGTGGCTCAACGACCGGCTGCACGAATGGCTGGGCGAGAAGAACGCGGCGGACACCCTCACCCTCTCCGCCCCCGGCAACATCACCTCCGAGATGGGGTTGGCGTTGCTGGACGTCGCCGACGTGATCCGTCCGCACCCGGAGGTGGTGGCGTTCCTGCAGGACGTCGCGGACGACGACTTCCTCGACGAGCTGCCGAAGGTCGCCGGCGGGGCCGAGGCGCGCGCCGCCATCGAGGCGTACCTCGACCGGTACGGGATGCGCTGCGTCGGCGAGATCGACATCACCCGGCCGCGGTGGAGCGAACGCCCGAGCACCCTCGTGCCGGTGCTCCTCGACAACGTCAAGCTCTTCGAGCCGGGCGCCGCCCGGCGGCGCTTCGAGCAGGGCCGGCAGCAGGCGCAGCGCAAGGCGCAGGAGGTGGTGACGCGCCTGCGGGCGCTGCCGGACGGGGAGCAGAAGGCCGCCGAGACCGAACGGATGATCGACCGGGTACGGACCTTCATCGGCTACCGGGAGTACCCGAAGTACGACATCGTCACCCGCTACTTCATCTACAAGCAGGCCCTGCTGGCCGAGGCCGAGCGGCTGGTACGGGCCGGCGTCCTCACCGCTACCGAAGACGCCTTCTACCTCACCTTCGGGGAGTTCCACGAGGTCGTCCGGTCGCAGCGGGTGGACGTCGACCTGATCCGGCGACGGCGGGACGCGTTCCGGGCGGACCAGGCGCTCACCCCGCCCCGGGTGCTCACCTCGGACGGCGAGATGATCACCGGATCGTACCGGCGCGACGACGTGCCGGCCGGTGCGCTGGTCGGTGTGCCGGTGTCCGCCGGGACTGTCGACGGGCGCGCCCGCGTCATCCTGGACATGGCGCAGGCTGATCTCGAAGCGGGTGACATCCTCGTCACGACCCACACCGACCCCAGCTGGACGCCCCTGTTCGTCGGCATCGCCGGCCTGGTGACGGAGGTCGGCGGGTTGATGACGCACGGCGCGGTGATCGCGCGGGAGTATGGCCTGCCGGCGGTCGTCAGCGTGCTCGACGCGACCCGGCTGATCAAGGATGGGCAGCGGATCCGCGTGCACGGCAGCGACGGGTACGTCGAGATCCTGTCCTGACCGAGGAGGAGGCGATCGCCGCAGGAATGCCGGAACGTGCCGGCATCTCCCATGAACAGATGAACGCGATCGGGCGACCCGCCCGCCCGGAGCACGCGCGGGCCCTCGGCATTCCGCTCACGACCTTCGCGGAGTGGACGCGCCAGTATCTGCGCGACGAGCGGGCCGGCGGGCACCGCGACGTTCGGTCCCTGTGGAGCTGAATCGTCTGTGATATCAGCTCCACAGGGACCCACCTCCCCGAACGGCGCAGTGCCGGCCAGCACCCTCGGCACGGTCAGGCTGCGGCGACTGCCTGGCCGAGCGGGAACCGCACGCCGGTGAGGTCTTCCGAGACGGCCCAGAGGCGTTGCTGCACGGCCAGGTCGTAGGACTCGGGGCTGGAGGTGACCAGTCTCGGGTTGCCGCGCGTCTCGCCGAGGCCGTCGGGGCCGTAGTACTGCCCGCCGAGGACGGACGGGTCGGTGGCGGCCCGCAGCGTGGGCAGCGCGCCCGCCGCGGCGGGCTGGGTGATCACCGGGGCGAGCCAGGTGATCGGCGCGCGGACGACCGCCGGGGCGTTGCGGACCAGTTCGGTGTTGGAGACGCCGGGGTGTGCGGCCACCGCGACGGTGGTGCCGTGCGCGGCGAGCCGGCGCTGCAACTCGTAGGTGAACATCAGGTTGGCGAGCTTCGACTGGCCGTAGGCGGCGACGCGGCTGTAGGAACGCTGCCACTGCAGGTCGTCGAAGTGAATGGCGGCGCGGATGCGGTGGCCGACGCTGCTGACCGTGACCACCCGGGAGCCGGGCACCGGCAGCAGCAGGTCGAGCAGCAGTCCGGTGAGGGCGAAGTGGCCCAGGTGGTTGGTGCCGAACTGCAGTTCGAAGCCGTCTCTGGTGGTCTGCTTCGGGGTGTACATCACCCCGGCGTTGTTGATCAACAGGTCGATCCGCTGATGGGTGGCGTGCAGGCCGGCCGCGGCGGCGCGCACCGATTCCAGCGAGGTCAGGTCCAGTTCCTGTACGGAGACGTCGCCGTTGATCCGGGCGGCAGCCCGTTCGCCTTTCGCGGTGTCGCGTACGGCCAGCACGACGGACGCGCCGCGTTCGGCGAGCAGCCGGGCGGTCTCGAAGCCCAGCCCGGTGTTGGCCCCGGTGACCACTGCCACCCGGCCGTCCTGGCGCGGAATCTGCTGCTCGGTCCACTTCATCTCAGGCTCCCCAATGTACCGCCGGTAACTTATGCTCGAAACGGTAAGGTACCGCCGGTACACTGTCAAGGGACCGGCGGTACCTAAGTTAGGGTTGGTGTCATGACGTTCCAGCGGGCGCGCAGCGAGGAGCAGCGTGAGATCCGGCGCCGGGCGATCCTGGAGACCACCTCGGCGATGCTCGACGAGATGCCGGTGGCCGAGGTGACCCTCAACGAGCTGAGCCGGCGGGTCGGCCTGGCCAAGACGGCGGTGCTGCGCTATTTCGAGTCCCGCGAGGCGGTGCTGCTCGACCTGATGGACGACCGGACGGCAACCTGGCTGGCCGAGCTGGAGCAGGAGTTGGCCGACGGCGTCGACAGCAGCCGGTCCGCGCCGGAACGGGCCGAGCAGATGGCCGACGTGCTCAGCCGGTCACTCGCCGCCCAGCCGGTGCTTTGTGATCTCTACGGCGCGCAGGGCGGGGTGCTGGAGCACAACGTGTCGGTCGAGGCGGTCCGCCGCCACAAGCGGGCCTCACTGGGCAACCTCGCGGTGATGGCCGCCCTCGTCCGGCGACACCTGCCCGAGGTCGGCGACCCCGCCGAGCTGTTCTGCCTGCACGCCCTGCTCATCGCTGGCGCGCTGTCCGCCTACGACTCGCCGCCGCCCAGCCTGCTCGCCGTCTACGAGTCCGAGCCGGCGCTCGCGGTCCACCATGTCGACCTGCGGACGGCCCTGCGGGTCGCGATCATCACGTCGCTCGTGGGCATGCTACCGCGCTCCTAGCGTCTGGGTCGGAGCGCGAAATTCGATGGCCGTGAGGCCGTTCGCGGTCTACCGTGGCCCGCCGTGCCCTCACACGAACAGATCATCGGACAGGCCCTGGACCGGATCGAGGCCGGGTACGTCTTTCCTGAGAAGGTCGCGGACATCGACGCCGCGATCCGGCGCCGTCTCGCAGCAGGAGAGTACGACGACCTGGACGGACCGGCGCTCTGCGAGACGGTGACCGCCCATCTTCAACAGGCCTGCCCGGACAAGCATCTGCGGTTGCTCTGGACGGACCAGCCGCAGTCGCTGGACCCCGCCGACGAAGACGGGGGGCGGGCCGCGTTCCTCGCACTCCTCAGGACGGAGAACCAGGGAATCCGCCGGGTCGAGCACCTGGACGGGAACATCGGGCTGATCGACGTGCGGCGCATCGCGTACGCCGACGAAGGCGCCGCCGCGATCGGCGCGGCCATGCAACTGGTCGCCCTCAGCTCCGCGCTCATCCTGGACCTGCGCGCCTGCTCCGGCGGAACACCGGAGGGAGCCGCGATGTGGTGCAGCTACTTCTTCCGCGACGACCAGGTGCACCTCAACGACTTCTACGAGAGGTCCACCGGCAACACCCGCCAGTTCTGGACGACCGCGCATCTTCCCGCGCCACGCTACGCGGACCGCCCTGTCCACGTGCTCACCAGCGCGATGACGTTCTCCGGGGGCGAGGATGTGGCGTACACCCTCCAGGCGCACGGCCGGGCCGTCGTCGTCGGTGAGACGACCCGCGGCGGCGCACACCCGACGGCCCGCCACCCGGTCACCGAACACATCCTCGTGACCGTGCCGACCGCCCGGACCATCAACAGCGTCACCGGCACCAACTGGGAAGGCGTCGGCGTGATCCCCGACGTACCCGTCCCGGCGGACCAGGCACTCGACGCGGCACTCAAGGCCATCTCGAGTGGATAGGCGCTTGTTCGCTCACGCGCGCCGGCGGGACTGTCAGTCGGGCGGGGGCGGACACTCCAGGACCGCTATCGAGTTCCCGGCGAACAGCCGCAGGTGCGGATGCTCGGAGAAGATCTGAACCGGGGCGGCCTTTCGAGGGTGGTCCCTGCGCTGGTCGGGGTCAGCTCAGCTTTTGGCCTTGCTGCGACGGGCCCGCCGACGGGGCGTCTCGTCGCCGCCGGCAAGCCGGGTGAAGGTGAGCATGTTCGCCAGCGCCACGGCGATGACCGCGACGCCGACCTGGATCGCGAGCACGATCCAGTCCCAGCGCAGCACCCAGACCCGCACGCTGGCTTCATCGTCGATGTGCAGCGCCTTGGCGACCACTGTGCCCAGCACCGCCGAGCCGACGCCGATGACGAACGTGGCGACGACGCCGATCCGTTGCCTCCCCGGCAGGATGAGTCGTCCGAGCAGGCCGACGAGGGCACCGATGAGCACCGCGCCGAGATAGCCGTATACCAGCATTGCCGTCACTCCCCTCCAGCAGTGCAGAGATACATGCCCGATTCTCACGTTCCCGGAAACCCCGCCGGCTCCATGCCCGGCAACCCACGCTGCGGCTCGTCGGCTCCTGGCCTAATCTATCGATATCAGTCGTTGTCGTTCTGAGGTGCGCGACGGCTGGCCGACCCGATCCGGGTCCGACCGTCGGCCAGCTCACGTCGAGGAGAGGAATCCCGATCGTGAACGCCGACAGTCGAACCCTTCCGCGACTCCTCGCCGCCCTGTTGGCCGCCGTGCTCGCCACCGGCCTGCCAGTGGTCGGCGCCGGGCCGGCGGCGGCCGGGCAGACCAGCCTCCGGGCCGCCGACCCGAGCGTGATCCGCGTCGGTTCCACCTACATCTCCGTCCAGTCGCTCAACGGCGGGATCGCCGTACGGCAGGCAGCGTCACCCGACGCGCTGGCCGCCGCGACCGCGCGGCAGGTGTGGACGGACAGCCGCAACCTCGGTGAGGTCTGGGCTCCGGAGATCGTCACCGATGGTGGCCGCTACTACATCTACTTCTCGGCCGGGCGCAGCACCGCCCACCGCATGTACGTGATCCACTCGGCGTCGCCGGCCAGCGGCTACACGTCCGAGCGGCAGCTCGCGCTGCCGGGCGGCAAGTGGGCCATCGACGGCAGCCTGTTCACCTTCAACGGGCAGCGATGGTTCGTCTGGTCCGGCTGGGCCGGCGACACCAACGTCGAGCAGAACATCTACCTCAGCCGGATGAGCGACCCGCTCACCCCGACCGGTAGCCGGTACGTCATCTCCCAGCCGCGCGAGAGCTGGGAGCGTGTGGTGGGCAACCCGTTCATCAACGAGTCCCCCGAGGCGATCAGGGACCCGAACGGGCAGCTGCACATCGTCTACTCCGCCAACGGCAGCTGGAGTGACCAGTACTGCCTGGCCGACCTGCGACTGCGCGCCGGCGGCGACCCCACGTACGTGTGGGACTGGTACAAGTCCAACGGCTGCCTGTTCGGCTCGAACCGGGCCACCATGATGGCCGGCTGGGATCCCACCCTGTACGTGAACGGCCCCGGGCACCACAGCTTCGTGCTGCTCAATGGCGACATCGCCACGAGCCCACCCGCCGGGCCGAGGTTCCCGCTGATGTTCCACGCCGTACCCAAGGGCACGGCGTACTCCTGGGCGAACCGGTACTGGTACACCGGCACCTTCTGCTGGTGGGGCAACACCACCTACCGCCGCGCCAACGTGCCCGGCCCGACCAGCGACACCGGGTTCAGCCTCAAGTTCTTCGAGTGATCGCGCAACGCGCACGCCGGCTCCACGCGGTCGGAAGGTGCTAGGCGTCGCGGCGCAGCGTGAACCAGAAGGTCGGCACCGAGTTGGTGCCCGGCGTGACGTCGATGAGTGCCCAGCCGGGGAACCTGTCGCGGAGTTCGTCGGCGGTGACGCCCGCTGCCCATGACGTGATCTCGGAGACCGGATTGTCGAGTGTCTCGGGGCCGTACCCGAACATCAGCAACAGCGCTCCGGGCGCGGCGCGGTGGGTGAGCCCGGCGGCGTAGGCGTCGCGGCGGTGCAGTGGGATTCCGCAGTAGCAGCTCAGGTCGAAGAACAGGTCGAACGGGCCCGGCACGTCCAGGTCGTCGAGGCGCGTGGCGTCTCCGTGCCGCACCCGTACCGCCACTCCCGCCGCCGCGGCCTTCTCCCTGGCCTGGTCGACGGCGCTGTCGATCAGATCGACGGCGGCCACCTCCCAGCCGTGCCGCGCGAGGTAGATGGCGTTGGTCCCGGTGCCGCAGCCGAGTTCGAGGGCCCGGCCGGGCGGCAGCGCGCCATGCCCCTCAATCAGGTCCACCAACTCGGGCGGCGTCACGCCGGTGTCCCACGGCGGCTTGCCGGTGCGGTAGTAGCCCTCCAGGGCGCGGTGAACGGCTTCCTCCTCCGGGTCCCGCCGCGTCGTGGCCGGGTTCTGGCTGGCGTTGAGCTGGGACATCGTCTCCTCCAGAAATTTAGAGTTGGACTCTAGTGACGTACTCTAAAGATAGGCTCGCACTATGGAGAAGGTCAAGCGGCCGGACAAGCGGGCTGAGCGCTCACAACGCACCCGCGAGAAGGTCATCGAGGCGGCTCGCGAGCTGTTCGTCGCGCAGGGTTACGGTGCGACGAGCCTGCAGGAGGTCGCGGACCGGGCGGGCGTGGCCGTCCAGACGGTCTACTTCGTCTTCCGCAACAAGCGCACGCTGTTCAAGGACGTCGTCGACACGTCCATCGCCGGGGACACCGCGCCGGTCGCCACCATGGACCGTGAGTGGTTTCGCGCCGCGTGCGCCGACCCCACCGCAGCCGGGCAACTGCGCACGCACGTGCACGGCGCCAGCGAGATCCTGGGCCGGGTCGCCCCGATCATGCCGCTGATCGCGGCCGCCGCAGCCACCGACCCGGAGATCGCCGCACAGTGGCCGGACGACGCCGATCCGCGTTACACAGTGCAGTACGCAGCAGCCGAAGCGCTGGTGGGCAAGCCCGACGCCCGCCCCGGCCTCTCCGTCGAGATGGCGGCGGACCTGCTGTACGGCATGCTCAGCCCGGAGCTCTACCTGATCTTCGTCCGCGACCGCGACTGGTCACCGGGCGCGTGGGAAGAGTGGGCCCGCGCCACCCTGACCTCCCAACTCTGCGCCGACCACGGCTGAGCGGACGGCGTCACTGTCGCTCGCCAGCCCAGCGCCGCGCCCCGACCAGAGGTTGCCCGCCGCTGGCAGCATCGGTCTGATGAACGTTCGTCGCCTGGCGGCCATCGACATGCACGGCAGCCGGGGAACCACCCGCCGACGGCGGATCATCCTGGCCGAGTTCCTCATCGGCGTGGTGCTGATGGTGACGTGGGGAGGTTGGCTGTTGGCGTCGTCGACCGGCTTCGGCAGCCGAGCGGTCGGCGTGTGGTTGGTCGGCGCGGGTCTCAACTACGCGCCTCTGTCCCTGCACGCGCTCGCGCTGATGCGGCCGGGCGCCCTCGACGCGGAACTGGCCGGCGCCGACATCGACCGGGAGCTGCGCCGGTACACGGTGCTCCAGCTCTGGGTGGTCGTGCCGCTCTCGCTCGTCGTTCTCGCCATCCGCGACGCACTCGCCCAACGTCGCAACGCCTAGGAAAGCACTTGGTTCGAGATACAGGTGAACACGTACCACGGCGGCTACAACGATCCCAGCTGCTGAGCACCGCGCGACTGTGACCTGACGCAGGAGCGGCCCTTGAGCGACGCCGGACATCGGTGTCGCCCAAGGGCCGTCCCCCGCCGCCCACTCCCCCACCGACCATCCCCGGCCCTGTTTGCCCGTGCTACCAGTTCAAGGGGCCGAGCTCGTCGGTGAAGGTGCCGGTTGGGCCGTCGGGGCCGAGGGTGGCCAGGCGTACGACGGTCGTGGCGCTCTCCGCCACCGGTCGTCCGGTTCCGAGGGCGGCGGTCATGTCGGTGGCGGTGAAGCCGGGCTCCAGCGCGTTGAACTTGATGCCCGGGTTGGCCTTGGCGTACTGGATCGTGAGCATGGTGGCCGCCGACTTGGAAGCCGCGTAGAGCGCCGCCGGAAGGTTGAATTCCGGCCGTTCCGGGTTGGTGACCGCCCAGAAGGACCCCATGCTGCTGGACACGGTGACCACCGTCGGGTTCGACGACCGTCGGAGCAGGGGTAGTGCCGCCTCGGTGACGCGGACGATCCCCACCGCGTTGGTGTCGAACACCCGCAGGGCGGTGGGGCCGTCGACGGGGCCGTCGCCGAGGATGCCCGCGTTGTTCACGAGGACGTCGAGTCGACCCTCCGCCGAGTCGACAGTCGCCAGCGCGCCGCTCACCGACGCGTCGTCGGTGACGTCGAGCTGCACGAACCGTGCGCCCAACTCGGCTGCGGCCTTCTCGCCCCGCTCGACGTCGCGGGCACCGATGTAGACGGTGTGGCCCAGTTCGAGAAGCTGCCTGGCGGTCTCGAACCCGATGCCCTTGTTGCCACCGGTGATGAGCGTGACGGTCATTCGTATCTCCTACGTGTGCAGCCACGGGGTGCCCTGTGAGCGACCGCCGCGTTTTTTGTACCGCTCGGTTGCCAACGACCGTAACAGGGTTTTGTACTGATCGGTTGGTGACCAGGGTCACGATCTGTACCGAGCGGTACACTGGCGCCATGAGCACTGAGACGCCCGCCGTGGGACGCCCCCGGGCCTTCGACGAGGAGACGGTCCTCGACCGGGCAACCGAGGCCTTCTGGCGACACGGCTACGAGGGCGCGTCCCTGAGCGTCCTCACCAGCGCGATGGGCATCAACCGGCCGAGCCTGTACGCCGCCTTCGGCAGCAAGGAACAGCTGTTCCAGCGAGCCTTCGCCCGCTACCACGACACCCAGGTCGCCAACGCCCGCGCCGCACTCGACCAACCCACCGCGTACGCCTCGATCGAAGCCTTCCTGCGCGCCAGCGCCGACGGCCTCACCGACCGTGACCACCCGGCGGGCTGCCTCTCCATCCAGGGAGGCCTGGCCTGCTCGCCGGAGAACGCCCGCATCTCCGAGATCCTGGCCGCCGGCCGCGCCGCCACCGAGGCGGCCGTGGAAGAGCGACTGTCCCGCGCCACGAAGGAGGGGGACCTCCCGGACGGCATGGATCCCGGCGCGCTGGCGCGGTTCGTGATGGCCCTCAGCGAAGGGCACGCTGTCCACGCCGCGTCGGGCGCGAGCCGCGAAGACCTCCACGCCTCGGTCGACATCGCCCTGCGCGCCCTCGCGCTGCGTCAGTGAGCCGCGCCGCGTCGGCGGCGCTCACCGCGCCGGGCGGCGGCCGGAGGTCTGGAGCAGCAGCTCCCACCCACCGCCCACATTCTGCTGACCGCGAAGTGACTTCCACGAGGTCTGGTCCACCAACCATGCTGGCCCGATGAATCCGCCGGAACTCGCAACGTCGGAGAGGCTGCTCACCAACCTCTACGCGGCATTCAACGAGCGTGACATCCCCGCCCTGCTGGCCGCCATGACGCCGGATGTGTCGTGGCCAAATGGCTGGGAGGGAGGCCACGTTCACGGCCGTGACGAGGTGAGTTCCTACTGGCGCAGACAATGGGACCAGATCGAACCGAGCGTCCTGCCGACCGCGTTCGCCGCGGAGGCCGACGGGCGAATCGTCGTCACCGTCCACCAGGTCGTCCGCGACAAAACCGGAGCGACAATCGCGGATCACACCGTCACGCATGTCTACCGATTCACCGACGGGTTGGTGGCAGAGATGGAAATTCGAGCGTAAAGACGTCCGCGATCTTTTGGCGTCCGCCGTCGGCTGGCGCTGCGCCCCTGAGCCCGTCGCAGTGCCAGCGGTGGTCAGCGGGTGAGGCCGACCAGCGTCGCCAGTCGCGCCACGCCGGCCGGCGCCGGGTGACCCCGGGCGACCTCGGCGATGAGGGTACGCGCCAGAGGCCGGCACCGAACCTCGGCCGGCGCGACGCTGTCCGCGTCGACGAGGGCGCGTGCGGCGCCACGCAGGTCCCCCACCTGGAGGTACGCCCGAGCGACGTCCACGAGGTACGCACCCCGATGCTCGGCCGGCAACCGCCGCCACGCCTCCCGCCGCACCACGATCGCGTGCCGCCGCACCGCCTCAACGGCGTCCCCTCGCACGGCAGCCACCACCACCCGCGCCAACTCGACGGCGACGGGCCCGAAGCTGGTGCGGTGTGTGTCGTCGTACCCCCGCAGCCCGGCGGCGATCCCCGCGGCCCGGCCAATCAGCTCGTCGGCGCGACGGTGCTCACCGCACCCAGCAGCAGCCAACGCTGCCTGCAGAAGCAAAGCCCCACCCACAGCCCACTCCCCCGCCGGCCGCAGCCCCACTCCCCGTTGCCCCGCTCCTCGTTGATCATGAGGTTGCCGGGCGCTTTGATCTCCACCAAACCCGCCAACCTCATGATCACCGGTACGGGATGACGGTGGGAGGAGGCGGTTGGCTGCACTTTGGGCTGCGGTCAGGGCCAGGGGGTCGCGGTTGGCGGCACGTAGTGCCTGGGCTACCGCGATCGTCGCTGTTGCCGCCAACGTCGGGTCGTCGCCGGCTGCGGCCATCGCGCGGTCGGCAGCCAGCCAGGCGAGGTCAGCCTCGCCGAGCTTCACCAGCAGCGACGAGGTGATCCGGTACGCCTGCACCAACAGCTCCGGTGACCGCACACCCTGTGCGGCGTCGAGCAGACCCGGCACCACCCGCACCAACTGCCCGTAGTGCGCATGCTGGTAGGCCAACCACGCGTGCCCGACCTGCCTTCGCAGCTCGTCCGTCCGCGGTGGAGCCTGCGGGGTGTCGTAGCGGGCGAGCGCGGCCCGGATGTCGTCCACCCCGTCCGGCGTGCCCGCCGGAGTGCTCCGCGGCCGGCCGAGCAGCACCTCCGGCTCCACCCGCAGGACGTGGGCCAGTTCCTGGATCACCGAGTACCGGTCCAGGGCGCGGGCACCACGCTCGATCTTGTCCACCCAGCTCTTCGACCTGCGCAACCGGTCGGCAAGCACCTGCTGCGTCATCTGCCGCCGCACCCGCCAGCTCGCCACTCGGCGGCCGATAGGGATGTCATCGCTGGTCACGCCGCCACCGCCGGTCCGGGACCGCGCGGGTCGTGTCGTCAACGGGTACGCGCTCCGCCTCGGCCTGCGCCAGAAGGCGCTGTTTGGCCGCCTCCCGCTCGCCCGCCTCGAACTGCTCGCCTCGATTTGCTGACCCGTCGCCCTGCATCGCCACCTCCGTCAGCCCGGGACGCGACGCTCAGACTTCGCCTACACCCAGGACACCTGCGATTAGCGAAGCGGGCTGCCGATCAACGGACCAGATGGCAAGTAATGCGCTCGCTTGCGCTGCTCAGGACGTGGGTTGCGCAGGGTTGCGCGGGTCCCCATGGGACTTCGGCAGCCCATAGGCTCGTCACTGTTGGTAGTTGACTGATGCCTGGAGGCGGAACGATGGCGCGACCGGTGACGAACACGGCGTTCGAAGGGCTTCTGCTGGCCGCCGGTTACGCCAACTCTCACGCTGCCTTTGCCCGACAGCTCAATCACACCGGCCGCGACCAGGGCACCTGGCGGTACGACGCGGCCAGCGTCTACTGGTGGCTACGCGGTCGCCGGCCTGGAGAGCACGTCCAAGCGGCCATGGTCGAAACACTGGCCCGCAAGCTCGGACGCTCAGTCGCGGTCACGGAGTTGGGGTTCGGTGCCGCCGAAGACATCGGAATGTGCATCTACCCCGCGTCCGCCGACGGGGCGGTAGATGCCTCAGAGCAAATATGGACGAGGCTAGCCAAGCACATCAACCAACATCCCAGTGAAATGTTCGACAGCGGCAAGGCACTCCAGGCCGCGCTCGGTTGGCGATACGACCTGCCCGACGACACGGTCAGCCGGAACGGTCGGCAACAGGTCACCTCCACCGACGTTCAATCGCTGTACGCGCTGGCGGACCATTTCACTGATCTCGACCGACGTCACGGCAGCGGCTCTCCCCACACCCGTGCCGTGATGGCTGACTTCCTCGTACGTCAGGTCACGCCCATGCTGCACGGCACCTACACCGATGCCGTGGGGCGTGACCTCATGCGCGCAGCGGCAACGCTCACCGGTCAACTCGCCTTCATGTCGTACGACGCAGGTGAGCATGCAATGGCGCAACATCATGTGACCCTCGGCTTACGGCTCGCCAAGGCCGCTGGCGACCGCCTCTACGGCGCACATCTGCTGGCCAACCTCGCCACACAGGCTGTCTTTCTAGGGCACGCCCGAGAGGCGGCGCGGCTCATCGAAGCAGCGATTGACGGAGCCGGCCGCGCACCCGCTGCGGTCCTCGCACGGCTGCACTCCACCGCCGCCACCGCCTACGGACAGTCAGGCGAGCGGCGTGCTTGCCAGCTCGCCCTAACTAGGGCGGAGCGAGCTCTGGATCGAACGGGCATGGACCCTGGCCCGCGCTGGGTCGGCTACTTCAGCCCTGCCCACCTGGCAGGGGCGGCGATCAGGTGCCTGAGCGACCTGTGTCTGCACAAGCAGGCCCTTCGACACGTCCCCGACGCGCTCAGTCTCGGCAGTCAGAACGTCCGAACGCGTGCCCTGCACACCGCCCTCATCGCTATGACTCACGCTCGCGCTGGTGACACTGAGGCCGCCTGCAACTGGGCTGTCAAGCTCGGGCAACATGCCGTAGGCATCCAGTCGACGCGTGTTCAACGGCGCGTCGATGAACTCGCTGCCACGCTCGGGCCGCAGCGAGAATCACCCCAGGTTAACGAAGTCCTGCATGCCCTCGAAGCCATGCCAGCAGCAATGTAGCGCGGGAGCACTGCTAGACATGTCCGCTAGCGTCACCGAGGTGACCTGGACGGAGCCCGCCACATGGTACTCGAACCTGGCTTCCTTCTACGCTGCCGCTGCGGCCTTTATCACCGACCCGGCCGGCAAAGTGCTGCTCGTCAAGCCCACATACCGTGATCACTGGGCATTTCCGGGCGGCTACGTGGACGAGGGTGAATACCCGCACGATGCTTGCGCTCGCGAGATTCGCGAGGAGTTAGGGACACATCTGACAGTTGGTGATCTACTCGTCGTCGACTGGGCGCTACCTTCCGGGCCACGACCGCGCGCGATAATCAGCTTTACCTTCGACTGCGGGTCGATCGCTAACCTGGACGGCTTGGATCTACCGAGACAGGAGTTGGAAGACGTCGCCTTCTTCACGCACGAGGAGGCCGAGCAGCGCCTGCCGGACAACGTTGCCCCACGAGTTCATGCCGCAATGCGCGCGCGCCACCAACACGTTCCGATGTATCTTGCCGGCGGCTCTGCTACCCCACTGCTCCCCTGAGAGGCGACGGCGGGCACCTGGGGGACGACCTTTGCTTGATCGAGCTGGCGTTGGGTCAGGCCCTGCCAAGCAGCCATTCCCAATGTGTCGTGTGCCTTGCTAGGCTGCTTCATCCCATGGAGGCACACTCCTCAACGCGTCCCACCCCGCTCGCGCAGGCGACCGACAGGGAATGAGGTTCTCAGCGATGGCCCAGACGTCAGCCGAGTGGCTGGAAGGTCAGGCAGACAGAGCCTCTGCTCGTCAACGCGCCCAAGTGGACACAGCCAAACTGCTAGCAACGTTTGCTGCCGGGGTTGCCGCCACACTTGTAGCCACAGCACTTCAAGTTGGCACACCTGAAAAGTTAGACGAAATCGCTACATGGTCTTTAGGGGCTTGCTTCTTTGCGGTAATATGGATTATCCTTCTCGACCGAATTGCGGTCGCAGACCACACTCGCATCCTCGAATTATCGCATCTACATAACTGGGACGATCAGCGATTAATGACAGAGCTGCGAACAGCAACAATTAAAGCGGCACACAGCAACAGTGAAGTCGTAAATTGTGTGCGAATGGCCCTCGCGCTGCAAGTGGCCCTGTCTGCAACGACCGGCACGATAGCTGTTCTGTCATTACTATTCTGAACCAAATCTTGACGAGGGGCTAGGATTGCCGCATGAGCCAAGATGAAGCGCCCATTCGGGTGGTCGGCTGGGGGTTTCTGCGTCTGCCCGGCGAGCGTTCGCGCTGGCGCAGGGCGGAAGAGGCTGCGCGGCGCCTGATCGAATTGGCGGAAGAGGCTCGTGCACGCACAATCGCAGCTCCTTCACCGGAGGCGACACGCGCCACAGATGCCGCCACACCCAAGGGATCCAACGCGTTGGCAAGCGAGTCAGGGGCCACCGCCTCCTCAATCGAAGATATTCCTGGCGGTACCAAAATGACGACCTCTTTAGTGCCCTCATTGGTTCGCGCCGACGCCCCAGCCGCTACGGTGGATGACGAGCAACTAGAGCAGCTCGAACAGATTTTCAGTCTACCTGCGGCCGAGAAGCAGCGCCGACATTCTGGGCACGGGGATTGGCTATTGAAAGCGGCCGGATCAGCAACACTTTCAACGGAAGAATTACCCTCCCCCCTCGGCGGAGAGGGCCCGGGTGAGCCTATAAGGTCAATCGATGCAAGCGAGAGCCAAGGAAACCAGGTCGCGGCCAAACGGCTAATTGAGTCAGCACTGATGAGCGTAAAGCGGGCGGACCCGGAACGTGCTCGTGAATATTTTGCGCGCGCCATCGCGGCTGACCCCCATAGCGCCCTAGCTCTTCGAAGCTATGCGAAGTTCTTGATGGAGAGCCTCGGGGATTTTCAAGCCGCCCTGGAATTATACGAGAAAGCTGTCAGCATAGATCCGTCCGACATTCAGCTGCAACGCAACCTGAGTATCGCCCACGGCCGGCTAGGCGATATGGCCCAAGACCGCGGCAGATTAGACGAGGCCCACACCGCCCATCGCGCTGCCCTCGCCATTGATATGCGTCTAGCTGAAGCCGACCCCGACAACGCCGAAGCACAACGCGACCTCAGCATCACCCACAGCAGACTCGGCGACATCGCCCACGCTCGCGGCAACCTCGACGACGCCGAGACCGCCTACCGCGCCGCTCTGACCATCCACGCGCATCTAGCTGAAGCCGACCCCGACAACGCCGAAGCACAACGCGACCTCAGCATCACCCACAGCAGACTCGGCGACATCGCCCACGCTCGCGGCAACCTCGACGACGCCGAGACCGCCTACCGTGCCGCTCTCGCCATCGACGTTCGCCTAGCTGAAGCGGACCCCGACAACGCCGAAGCACAACGCGACCTCAGCATCACCCACAGCAGACTCGGCGACATCGCCCACGCTCGCGGCAACCTCAA
>NZ_JAGPXU010000035.1:0-59848 GCF_018070385.1 Micromonospora sp. C97 | reverse complement strand
CCGCCGCGGACAGGGCGCGGGGGCGGCCCGCTCTCTCCCCCCGCCCCACTTTGCTGCGCTGTCTCCGGCTCGGTGCTAGCCGGTGACGGTGAACGGTCGGGACACCTTCGTCGCCGACGTGGCGCCGTTCAGCGTGACGCTGGTCGCGCCCGCCTTCGCCGCACCCGCGACGCTGACCGTCGCGCCGGAGATGACGCCGTCACCGTTCGCGCGCACGGTGCTGACCGCGAGCCCGTCGCCGAGGGTGATGGTGACCGTCTCGTTCGGAGCGAACCCGGAACCGTCGACCATGATCGACGTGCCGCGCGGCCCGGAGGTGGTCAGGAGCGCCACCCTCGGCCGGTAGGTCCGCGCCTGCGCCCGCTCGGTCACCTGGACGGTGGCCGTGGCCGGCGTACGCGAGGACGCGCCCGTCGCGGTGACGGCGTACCGGCCGGGCTCGGCGTCACCGGAGGTCGGCACCGAGGCGCGAACCTTTCCGGTCGCGGAGGCCGCGACCTTCGTGGTCCGACCCGGGTCGGTGCCGACACTGACGGTCACCTGCTCGCCGGCGGCGAAGCCGCTGCCCTCGACGGTGATCGCGCCACCGGTGCTCACGGTGCCGGACGCGGAGAGCGCGATCGCCGGCTGCGACCCGCCCCGGGCCACTGTCACAGTGAAGGACCCGGTGCTGCTCGACAGGGTGTCCCACGCGGTGACGCGCACCGTGTAGGTGCCCTCCCGGGCGTAGGTGTGCGTGCCGCTCATCGCGCCGGACGCGCCGATCGTCACGTCCTGCGGAACGGTGCCGTCACCCCACTGGACGCGAGCCCGGTAGCCCGTCGTACCGGGAACACCGCCGGTCACCGTGCCGAGGTTCGCCGCGAGGGCCTGACCGGCGCTCGCCGTCTGGTCCTTCCCGGCGACGGTCGCCAGCGCCGGGGCGGGCGTGCCGTCGTTGGCCACGGCGAACACGTGGATCCGACCCGCCGAGCGAGGGTCGCCGGTCTGCGTCGGCAGGGTCACCGACACCAACGTCTTGCCCGCCGGAATCTGGTACGGCGCGGTGGCGAACAGGAACGGCTGGGCGCCGTCCCGGCTGGTGCCCTGCAGGCGGTACGCCGTCCGGGCGACGATGATGTTGCCGTAGGACGGGGTGCCGTTGGCGTTGCCGCCCAGCGTCCAGTCGCTGAACTGGATCGGAACGCTGGCCGTGCTGCCGTCGCTGAACGTCGCCATGCCGGTGGTGCTCTGGTTGCCCTGCGTGCCGGCGCCGATGAACGAGATGCTCTTCGCGTCCTGCGGAAGGTCGAGCACGACAGTCGCCCCGTTACCGGTGGCGTTGTCCGGCCGCCCGGCCGGGATCACCGGCACTGTGAACCGCAGTGCGGTTCCGGGGACCTGCTGCGGCTGGCCCTGGGTCACACCGCCGGCCACCAGGGCGGCCCGCGAGTACGCCCACGACTTGGCGTCACAGTCCGCCGCGAGGACCCCTTCGTCACCGATGCAGAGGTTGTCGAACGCGGCGGTGAGACCGGAGGGCGGGACGTACGCCACCTCGACGCCGACCGTCGCGGAGCTCTGGCTCTCGCCGTCGGTCACCGTGACGTTCGCCTGGTGGTAGCCCGGCGTGCTGTAGGTGTGCGACCCATCGATGCGGTAGACGGCCCGCGAGTTCACCGTCACGGTGCCGGCGGTGGCCGGCGTGCCGTCACCCCAGTCGATGGTGGCCTGGTAGCCGTTGGCGTCACCGCCGGTGACGGTGGCCAGCGGCACCGAGACGGGCACGCCGGCGGTCGCGTGCACGCCCTGGGTGGCCGTGACGGTGATGTCGCCGCCCGCGAGGTCGAGGTCACCCCCGGCGAGCAGCTCCACCTCGGCGAGGTTGGTCTGCGCGGCACCGACGGTCTTCGTCACGGCAAGGCGGAACTGCGCGAACCGTCCCGGCTTGTCGATCGAGTACGGGCGGGTCTGGTTGCGCCACGGGAACACCTGGTCCGTGCGGGAGTCCACAGTGGTCCAGGTGAGGCCGTCGTTGGAGCCCTGCAGGCGCCAGTCCGCCGGGTCGCCCGCGCCGGCCCCGGAGGTGACCGTGTAGGACGTCGGCTTCTGCCTGCCACCGCGGAACGCCCAGGTGATCTGGGGGGTCGCCGAGGTGAAGGTCAGCTGCGAGGTGGACGAGTCGTCGAAGAGCTTCGACGCGTCCTGACCGCCGGTGGCGGTCGCGGTGCCGAGACCGGGGCCGGTGACGTCCTGCAACGGCTTCGGCGCCTCGCCACCCTTGGTCAGCGATGGCGGCGCGTCGTTCTTGCCGCTGCCCCACGACGACGGCTTGGGGCCCATCTGGAAGTCGATGGTGCCGCCCTTGGCGAACGCGGACACGTCCAGGGAGAGGCCGCGCTGCTTCTTGCCGTTGACCTTGACGTCCTGCACGTACACGTTCGCGACGCTGTTGTTCGGGGCGTTGACGACGATGTCGCCGCTGCTGCGGTGCACTGTCATTCTGGTGAACTGCGGAGAGCCGATGGTCCACTCGGACGACCCGGCCTGCAGCGGGTAGATGCCCAGCGAGCTGAGGATGTACCAGGACGACATCTCGCCGTTGTCCTCGTCGCCCAGGTAGCCCTGGCCGATCTCGCTGCCGACGTAGAGACGGCGCAGGATCTCCCGGACCGCCTCCTGGGTCTTCGACGGCGCGCCGGCGAAGTTGTACATGTACGGGATGTGGTGCGACGGCTGGTTGCTCATGCCGAGCTGCCCCATCCGTACCGCCCGGGCCTCCACCATCTCGTGGATGATGCCGCCGTAACCGCCGGGGCGGTCGGCGTTCTCCGGGGTGGAGAAGTAGGTGTCGAGCTTGTCGCGCAACGCCTTCTGCCCGCCGAGCAGGTTGGCCAGACCCTGACCGTCCTGCTGCGCGGTGAAGGCGAAGTTCCACCCGTTCGTCTCGGTGTAGACGCCACCCCAGTCCAGTGGGTCGTCGGCACGGAAGGTGCCAGCGGCGTCACGGCCCTGGAAGAGCTTCGTCTTGGAGTCGAACAGGTGAACGTAGTTGCGGGCACGCTCCAGGAAGTAGCGCGACTCCTCCTTGAGCCGGGCGCGCTCCGACTTCGGCGTGGCCGGGTCCTTGGCCAGGGCCGCACCCATGTTGCCGATGCCGTAATCGTTGATGTAGCCCTCCAGCGCCCACGACACCGACTCCGCGGTGGAGGTCGGCGTGTAGCCGAGGAACAGGGAGTTCTCGATGCCCTTACGGCCGACCTCGGGACGCCCGGACGCGACGGTCGCGTCCTTGACGGCGGCGTCGTACGCGGCGAGCGGGTCGGGCAGCTTGACCCCGGTGAGGTACGCCTGGGCCAGGGCCACGTTGGCGCTGGTGCCGGTCATCAGGTCGGAGTAACCGGGCGAGGACCAGCGGGCGATCCAGCCGCCGTCGCGGTAGTGCTGGACGAACCCGTCGGAGATCTTGGCGGCGATGTCCGGGTAGAGCAGCGAGTAGGCGGGCCACACGGTGCGGTAGGTGTCCCAGAAACCGTTGTTGACGTAGATCTGGCCGTCGACGATCTTCGCGCCGGTGTGGGTGGCTGTCGACGTGCCGGTCGGGGCCGATACCGGGCTCGCGTACTGCCAGCGCGGCGCGGCGGCGGTGCCGGTGTTCTCCGACTGCGAGTTCGGGTAGAGGTTCAGCCGGTACAGGTTCGAGTACATCGAGACCAGCTGCGCCTCGGTGGCGCCCCGCACCTCGACGCGGCCCAGCCGGTCCTTCCAGGCGGCGGTGGCGGCGGCGTGGATCTGGTCGAAGCTCTTGCCGGTGACCTCCAAGTCGAGGTTCCTGCGCGCCTGGTCGACGGAGAGGAACGACGTCGCGAGACGCATCGTCACCTCCCGGCTCCTGGTGACGTCGAAGGTGGCGGACGTCGCGGCGCTCGCCGTCGGCGCCCGGTCGAACGCGCCGGAGACGAACATCCGGGTCTGACCGGCCGACAGGCCGCTGGCGTTGTCCACCCAGCCGGTGAACGTGCCGTCCGTGCCGATGGTGAAGGTGCCGTTGTGGAAGACGAGGCTTCCGGTCGCCTGCCCGGCGGGGAAGGTGAACCGCATGATCCCGGCGTGGTCGGTGGGCGACACCTCGGCGATCAGGCCGTTCTCCAGCTTCACCCGGTAGAGGTCCGGCTGCGCGGTCTCGTCGTCGTGGCTGAAGGCGAGGGCGCGGCTGGCGGGATCACCGGTGAGTGACCGGTCGCCGGCGACCGGCATGACCGACATCTGGTTGCGGTCACCCATCCATGGGCTCGGCTCGTGGGAGATCGCGAGGCCCTGCAGCATCGGCAGATTGGCCGCGTTGTTGATCCGGTGGTACTCGTACTCCCAGGAGTCGGAGTCCGCGTCGGTCACCGGGGTGAAGAAGTTGAAGCCGTTCGGCACCGCGGTGATCGGCAGGTTGTTGCCGCGCGAGAAACCGCTCGTCGAGTTGGTGCCCCGTCGGGTGTCGACGTAGTTGGTCAGCTTCGAGCCGTCGATGGACGCCGGGTTGGCCTCCACCTCGACATCGTCGAGCCAGCCCTGGAAGCGGGTCTCCCCGGTGGCCTTGGGGTGGTCGTACGCGAGCAGGATGCGGTCGATCGTCTTGCCGCGCGCGATGGTGCCGAGGTCGGTCTGCACCAGGTTCCACTGGTCGGCGAAGAGTGCCTTCGAGGCAGCCTGACCGGGGCCGGTGAGCAGGTTGCCGTGCTGGTCGACGGGTGAGCGCCCACTCAGGTAGCTGCCGTCGGTGAAGTGCAGGTCGAGCGCGGCGTAGGTGGACGGGTACTGACCGTCCCCATCGGTGAACTCAGGGAAGATCTTGTACGACAGGCGGGTCTTCGGCCCGACCGGGATGTTCACGTCGAAGAGCTTGTTGGTCCCGTACGAGCGGCCACCGGCCAGGGCGCCGCCGGCGTAGCGCAGCGCGGCGAGCCCGGTGAAACCGGCGTCCGGCTTCGTGGTGTACCCGTCGTACGGACCGGCGCTGACCACGCTGACCATGGGCGTGGTCGGCGGGCGGACATCCGAGCCGTCGCTGATGTTCCAGTCGCCGAGCTGCACGAGCGTGTCACCGGAGTTGGCGGTGACGTTCAGCCGGTAGAAGCCGTACGCGGTCGTGTTGGTGAAGCTGTACTTGTTCGTCGCGAAGCGCCCGCGGAACTTCTCGCCGGTGCGCTTGTCCAGGTCGGTCCAGGTGCTGCCGTCGTTCGACCCCTGGATGACGAAGTCCCTGGGGTCTCGCCCTGGTGCGTCGTTGGCGGCGGTCAGCGAGTAGCGGACCACCGTCGTCGGCTTGGCGAGCTGGTAGGTCACCCAACCGGTCTTCGCGAAGGTGAGCCACTTGGTCGACGGCTCCTCGTCGGTGAGGTTAGCGGCGATCTCCCTCGGCAGGTGCTCATCGCTCGCGGTCACGGCGGTGACCTGGCCGAGCTGGCTGCCGGGCAGCGTGGAGACGTTGCCGCTCAGGTTGCCCTGGATCGGCTGTCCGTTCGCGCCGACCTCGACGGTGCCGGTGGCGGGCTTGGGGTCGGCGGACTCGAACGAGGACGCGAAGTCGCCCGGCGTTGCCGGGGTCGCGGCGTTGGCCAGGGGCGCGGCGACGAGCAGGCCCAGCGGTAGCAGGGCGGCTGTCGTCGCCGCGATCAGGCGGGGCGAGCGGGGGCTCGCAAGTGGTCTGTGCGACATGAGGGACGGGGCCTTTCGACTCGAACGGGGTCGAGTACGTCGAACGTCTGGGCAGTGTGGAGCGAATGGGGGTCAGGCCCTGACATCGTTGTCATCAGAGTTCGTGAGCAACAAGATCGGGGCAGTGGACTGCCGCTGATAGTTCCGGGCGCAACACGGCCGTGTCAACGGGTTGACCGGGTCGAAACGGCCACCGCCCGCACCGGGCCCGGCGGCCGACGTGCCGGGCCTCGACGCCGTCCGAGGACGTACGCCGAGGCCCGGGCACGAATCAGCAGTAGAGGTTGGCTCCGGCGGGCACGCCGAGGATGCCGACGAACTGCTGGTACCTGGTGACACGGCTCTGCACCTGGGCGGGGTTTCCGTTGTTGCACTCGATCGAGCCGTTGATGCTGCGGATCGTCTGCCCGAACCCGGCGCCGTTGACCATCGCGTTGTGGGCGGTCATGGTGCCCGGCCCGTTCTGGGTCATCCAGTACCAGATACCGGTCTTCCAGGCCACCGCGGCGTCGGTCTGCACCAGCCACGGGTTGGTCAACAGCGGCAGGTTGAGGGCGTTACCGGCGGCGTTGTAGTTGAAGTTCCAACTGAGCTGGATCGGCCCTCGCCCGTAGTAGGCGGCCTGCCCGGCGGGGCAGCCGTACGACTGGCCGGGATCGCAGTAGTGCGGGTAGTTGGCGGTGTTCTGCTCGACGATGTGCACCAACCCGCCGGTCTCGTGGTACACGTTGGCCAGGAAGGCGGCGGCCTCCTGCCGCTGGACGGTGGCACTGCCGGTGCGCGCGAACGCCGGGTAGGCGCTGAGCGCGGCGACGAGTCCGGAGTACGTGTAGAACGAGTTGCGGCCCGGGAACATCTGGTTGAACTGGGCCTCGGTCACCACGAAGCCGCCCGGGTTGGTGGGCGGCGGGGTGGTCGGGGGCTGGCCGCCGCAGGTGTAGGGCTCCCAGTACCAGGTGCTGACGATCGGGTCGTACCCGGGATTGTCGTGCTCGGCGATGTAGTAGAGACCGTTGGTGTACCGCACGATCGCCCCGGCGGCGTACCAGGTTCCGGCCGTCCAGTTCGGGTAGCTGCAGGTCCCCCCGGTGGGTGGCGTGGTGCCTCCGCCGCACGCTCCGAGGTCCTCCCAGACGCCTGTCGTACCCGGCGGGGCCTCGTTCTGGGTCCACCACTTCGCCCGGTAGTTGCGGCCGTTGTGAGAGACCTGTGCGTCTCCCCAGTAGACGGCCGAGGCCTGCCACGATGCCGAGCAGGCCGCTGCCGACGCGGCGGTGGCTGGGATGACCGCAACCAGTCCACCGGCGACGATCAGTGCCACCAGCGCGACCAGCGCGCGCAGTCTTGTCATGTGATCACTCCTTCCTGGGACCTCACTGGCCGAAATCCGGGCGGACATCGACCGGGATGACTGTAACATCTTCTGTTCACAACCTTTACTATTCCGGTGATGACCGGGTGAGGGCGGGCCCGGCGACCGACGACCGGTACTTCCAGGCACTTTCCGGAGCACAGCGCCCCTGACCGCGTCGACCCGCGAGACCGGGATGCCGCGAGAACTCGGACCCGATCACGACATGCCTGGCCAACACCCGGATGCGCGCCTGAGTTGTTCCGGTGATTTTCCGGAACTTGTTGACGTGTTGGAATTCTCGCTGTAATACTCCGATCCACTGAGGTCAATGCGATCGGCTTCGCTGTGGTATCGGCTCCAGCTACCCACCCATCCACACCTGTCCGGACTGTGCTGCCCGCATCCAGGGCGTGTCCGGGTCTGCGCGAAGGGGCACCAGATGAGCAGGCTCTTCCCCCGCACGGCGCTGTGGTCCCGGCGGTTGCGCGCGGCGCTCGCCGTCCTCGCCACCGCGGTCGCCATGTGCGGTGTCGTCCTCGCGGCCACCTCGACCCCGTCGAGCGCCGCCACCTGCAACGGCTACGTCGGCCTCACCTTCGACGACGGTCCGACCGGCAGCACCAGCGCGCTGCTGAACGTGCTGCGCGCCAACGGCGTACGGGCCACGATGTTCAACGTCGGGCAGAACGTCCAGAACAACCGGTCGGCCGCGCAGGCCCAGGTGTCCGCCGGCATGTGGGTCGCCAACCACAGCTGGAACCACGCCCACATGACCTCGATGCCCCAGGCGCAGATGCAGTCGGACCTGTCCCAGACCAGCTCGGCGATCCAGTCGGCGACCGGCAGCCGACCGGTTCTGTTCCGGCCGCCCTACGGCGAGACCAACTCCACCCTGCAGTCCGTCGCGTCGTCACTGGGCATGCGTCAGGTGATCTGGGACGTGGACTCCCAGGACTGGAACGGCGCCAGCGTCAGCCAGATCGTGGCCAACGCGAGCCGGCTCCAGGCCGGTCAGGTCATCCTGATGCACGACGGGATCCAGAACACCCGCGACGCGATCCCCCAGATCATGGCCAACCTGACCAGCCGCAACCTGTGCCCCGGCATGATCTCGCCGTCCACCGGCCGCGCCGTCGCGCCGGACGGCACCACGCCGCCGCCCACCACCACCCCGCCGCCCGCCGGCGGCACCTGCACCGCGACCGCCGCGACCACGAACGTCTGGGGCGACCGGTACAACACGTCGGTCACTGTCAGCGGCGCCAACACGTGGACCGTCGTCGTGGCCATCACCTCACCCCAACGGATCTCCACCGTCTGGAACGGCACCGCCACCTGGGACAGCAGCGGCACCGTCATGACGATGCGGTCCAACGGCAGCGGCAACACCTTCGGCTTCACCACGATGACCAACGGCAACAGCAGCGCCCGCCCACAGATCCGCTCCTGCACCTCGGGTTGACATCGCCCAGGTTGAGACGTGCGCGGTGGGTGCGCCCGGCACCCACCGCGCACCTGGCGGCCCGGCGCGCGGACCAGCCGCCACTAGCCTGCACTGATGCGACACACCCTCATCCCCGGGGATGACAGCCTGCACGGCCACTTCTCCCCCGATCTCCCGCCGGTGCTCACCATCGACCCCGGCGACACCGTCACCTACCGCACGCTGGACTGCTGGTGGTCCGCCGGCCCGTACCCCGGCGGGCCGAACCGGGACCGCCCCCGGGTCGCGCAGCACCGGCCCGACCACGGACACGCCCTGATCGGTCCGGTCGCGGTCCGCGGTGCGCGCGCCGGCCAGACCCTCGCGGTACGCATCGACGCGATCACCCCGGCCACCTGGGGAACCACGGTGGCCGGCGGCTGGCCGAGCGTGTTCAACCAGCGCTACGGCGTGCAGGAACAACCTGTGGTGCACGCCTGGACGCTGGACCCGGAGACGATGACCGGCCGCAACCAGCATGGCCACTCGGTCGCGCTGCGGCCCTTCATGGGAGTGCTCGGCATGCCACCCGCCGAGCCGGGACGACACTCGACGATCCCGCCGCGCCCCTACGGCGGCAATCTGGACTGCCGGGACCTCACCGCCGGCAGCACCCTGCTGCTGCCGATCCCGGTGGACGACGCGCTGTTCTCCGTCGGGGACGGTCACGCCGCACAGGGTGACGGCGAGGTCGGCGGCACCGCGATCGAGTGCCCGATGGACGAGGTGACGTTGACCTTCGACGTACGCGACGACTTCCCGGTCACCGGTCCGGTGGCCCGCACCCCCGACGCGTGGCTGACCCTGGGCGTCGGTGCCTCCCTCGACGACGCCACCTTCACCGCCCTGGAGTCGATGCTGACACTGATGCAGCGGCTGCACGGCCTCAGCCGCGCGGACGCGGTGGCGCTGGCCAGCATCGCTGTCGACGTACGGGTGACGCAGATCGTCAACCAGACCGTCGGCGCGCACGCCGTCCTCCGCGACGACGCGCTGCGATTTCCGCACGCCGATTCTGTCGGAGGTCGCCGTTAACGTGTGGTCACTGTCGCCGCGCCGGCCGGATCTGGCCGCTCGCTGACCCTCGGAGGCCCCCCATGTCCCAGGAGACGACCTACCTCGAACTGTCCGAAGTGGACGGTGCGCACAAGTTCTACGAGGTCATCGTCGACAACGCCACGCTGACGGTGCGCTACGGCCGGATCGGCGACCAGGGGCAGGTCAAGGCGAGCGCCTATCCGGACAACGCCCGGGCCCGGGCCGCCGCGGCGAAGAAGATCGGGGAGAAGATCCGCAAGGGCTACGCGCCGGCCGTCCCCGGCGTCCGTCAGAAGCGCACCGTGTCACGGCGGCAGATCGTGAGCACCCGCTCCACCGCCCACACCGCCCCGGTGCTCTGGCGCTACGACTCCGGTGCTCCCGCCTTCGGCATCTTCGTCGACGGGCAGCACTGCATGGTCGGCAACGAGCACGGCGTCATCACCACGCTCGACCACGACGCCCAGGTGCGCGGCCAGGTCCGCCTGCCCGACGGGGTGAAGTGCATCGTCGCCGACGACGCCTGGATCTACGCCGGCTGCGACGACGGCAACGTCTACGACCTGTCCGGCAAGGTGCCCCGGGTGGCGTACGCGATCGCCCCGGAGATCGACATCTACTGGCTCGACATCCACGACGGCGTCCTCGGCGTCTCCGACGCCGACGGCGGGATCACCGCCGTCGACCACGAGGACGAGTTCCTGTGGCGACGCCCCGGGCGGGGGCGTTCGGCCTGGATGGTGCGCTGCGACGACAACGCCATCTACCACGGCCATTCGCAGGGCGTGACCGGCTACGAGTGGCGTACCGGCGGGGAGCTGTGGCACACCAGAACCGGCTCGGTGCTCTTCGGCTGGCAGGAGCAGGGCAGTGTGTTCGCCGGGACGGGCACCCGCGAGGTGGTGCGGCTGTCCAAGTCGGGTCGGCACGAGCGCACCTACCGCTGCGACGCCCCGGTCTTCTCCTGCGCCACCGCCGAGGGCGGCCGGTACGTCTTCGCCGGTGACAGCCAGTCCTCGATCTACTGCTTCGACTCGGCGGGCACCCGGCTGTGGAAGCTCGGCACCGGCTGCGGCTCGGCGTACTCCATGCAGTACCACGACGACCGGCTCTACGTCGTCACCACCGGTGGGCACCTGGCCTGCATCGACGCGAGCGAGCCGGCGATCCGCGCGGCGCAGGCCGGGGACGTGCCGCAGGTGCGCGACATCAAGGCCCCCCGTCAGGCGCCCCAGCCGGTGCAACCGACGATGGTCGAGGTGACCAGCGACGCGGGCGCGGGCGTCGTGGTGCAGTGCCTGGACGATCGGGGGCGGCTGCGGGTTCAGGTGCTGTCCGACGGTTACCGGCGCGACTGGTCCGTGCAGTTCCCCAAGGGGATCCGCGAGCCGGGCGCCCGCTACCTGGTGACCGAGGTGCGGGAGTCCAGCCGCGGTGGCTACTACCGCGCGTACGGCGACATCCGCCGGCTGCGCTGACGGCGAGCACACCGAGGGGGCCCGGTCGGGCCCGCCTCTGTCGTAGGGTGCCGGCATGGCGCACCCCGTCCGGGCCAACGGCGACGCCATCGGTGCCTGGTGGGCAGCCCCACCGACGCGGCGGGTGAGTCACCTGCCGGGCGTCGACCCGGAGTTGCTGCGGGTGGCACTCGACCCGTTGCCGGCGGCGGCGCCCGCGATCGTGCACTACCGGCCCACGCTGGTGGGTCCGCTCGGCGACCTCGTGGACGCCCTGCTCGACCAACTCGACACCGCGGCCCTCACGATGTTCCCCCGATGGCTGACCGGGGCCGACCATGTCGACAGCGAGGGCAGCCTCGGCATGGCGGCGGTGCGCGCCCTCGCGGCCCGCACCGCCGCCCGCTCCCGACACTTCGGCCCGTTCCTGGCCGACCTCGCCGAGCGAGGGCTGCGCGGTCCGCGCCACCCCGCCGGCCGGTCCCGCTTCGCCCCCGGGGTACGCGCCGCCGGGCTCGCGCGGGTGATCGCCGAGGCGTACCACCGGGAGAGTTGCCTGCTCATCGTGGCCCTGCCCGATCTGGAGGCGGACGCCGAGCGGACACTGGTGGCCGCCGCCGAGTGGCTGGTGCGGCACGGCGACGTCACGGTCTGGTTGGCCGGCGGGCCACTGCGCCATGCCGACCGGGTGCGGTCGGTGCCGCTGCTGCTGCCGCCACGATTCGCCGAGCTGACCAGCACTATCGAACGGCTTCCGGCCACCCCCGCCGAGCCGGGGTCGACGGTGTTGGCCTGGCCGCCGATCGCGGGCGTGCCGCGCGGCGACAGCGCCGCCGAGCAGGCGTTGGAACGCGCGCTCGCACCGCACGACTGGGCCCGCGGCCGGCGGTGGAACCAGACCTACGAGTGGCATGTCCTGGGTACGGCGTACCGACTGGATCTGTTTTGGCCCACGGAGGGTCTTGCGGTCGAGGTGGACGGCCCGGAGCATCGTGGGCGAATCGCTTTCGCCAACGATCGGCGGAGGGACGTGCAGCTGCAACTCCTCGGGCTGGACGTGCTCCGCTTCACCAACGAGCAGGTCCTCACCGACGCGCCGGCGGTGGTCGACGGGATCCGTCGGCTGCTGGCCCGGCGACGCGCGGGCGGCACGCACCCCCACGGAGATGAGACATCATGACGAGCCCGGCGGACGTCCCGCACCTGACGCCGAACCAGATCAACGCCCTCGTGGTGCTGATGGTCGAGGCGCGCCGACTCACCAACGTCGAGCTGAAAGAGCTGGCCGGTTTCACGCTGACCGGTAAGGACAACACGAAGCTCGTCGACCTGGGCCTGGTCGACACCGATCGGACGCACCGACCGTTCGCCCACGAGCTGACCGACGAGGGCTGGCGGGTGGCCCGTCAGCTGCACAGCTCCGCGCCGCCCAAGCAGGGCGGCTCGACCACGCGGTCGCTCTTCGTCGTGCTGTCCAACCTGCACCGTTCGCTGGACCGGCTGCGGGTCAGCCACGGCGACTTCTTCAAGCAGACCGGGGCACCGGCGCTGGCGGCCAGTGAGCCTCGGCACGAGGCACCGGCCCCCGCTGCGGTCACACCGGTGCCCGCAGCGGAGGTCGAGGCGCTGGTCCGGTCGGCGTACCGTGATCTGGCCACCGCCCCGGGCGCCTGGGTCGGCCTCGCCGACGTCCGCGAGCAGCTCGCCGACACCGACCGGGATGCCCTGGACGCCGCGCTGCGGGCGATGGTCGGTCGGGAGGACGTCCGCATCATTCCGGTGGCGAACACCAAGTCGCTGACCGCACGGGACCGGGCCGCGGCCGTCCGCATCGGGAACGAGGACAACCACGCCCTGGCGATCGGCCCGGCATGATCTCCGACGACCAGCGGGCCGCGCTGGAAGCGGTGAGTCTCAACCCGGCGGTCACCCCGGACGACGTCTGGCGACCCAGCCCGCACAACGTGCCGGAGCTGCACGAGAAGGTGGCCGCCGAGATCCTGCGCGGGGTGGCGCGGGCCCGCACCGACGACACGAGCATGCCGCTCGGGGTGGCCATGCAGGGCCGCGCGGGCGCCGGCAAGACGCACCTGCTCGGGGCGGTGCGCGAACGGATCCAGCGCGACGGTGGCTACTTCTTCCTGGTCGACATGGTCAGTGGCAAGACGTTCTGGGAAAGTGTGGCCCTGGCCCTGGTGGAGGGGATGGGCCGCGCCCATGTCGGCTGGGGCACCCAGCTGAAGACCTTCCTCCGTAGGCTCACCCCGCAGCTCGGCCTGCCGGTGGAGGTCCGCGACGCGGTCGCCGGGGCCCGGCCGGTGACCCGCGCCCAGCTCGACACCTTCATCTGGGCGCTGCGTGAGCGCGATCGGGAGGTCGGGCGGGACGCCCAGGACACCGCTCGGGCGCTCGTCCTGCACGGTGCCGTCGACTTCGAGGCGCAGGACGTCGGTTATGCCCACCTGATCTCCGAACCGGGTGACCCGGCGGCGCGGGCGGCGTGGGGGTTGAGCGCCGCGATCCGCACGCCGCAGCAGGTCGTGCAGGACATCTCCCGGCTGATGGCGCTGACCCTGGACCCGACGGTCATCGCCGTGGACCAGCTCGACACGCTGTTCGCCCAGACCAGCACGTCACTGCTCAACCAGCACCAGGGGCTGGAGGACGGCCAGGCCAAGGTGCTCGGCCCGATCGCCGACGGCCTGCTCAAGCTCCGCGACATCACCCGCCGCACGCTTGTCGTGGTCTCGTGCCTGCCGGACACCTGGGTGCTGATGACCCGCACCGCGCCCACCCCGGTCGGCGACCGCTTCCGCACGGCGACCCTGCCGGACCGGATCCCCACCCCGGAGATCGGGCAGGCGATCGTGGCGAAGCGTCTCGCCGCCGCCTTCGCCGGCCCACGCTTCGTGCCACCGCACCCCACCTGGCCGATCGCACCCGCCGCCTTCGCCGACGCACCCACCCTGACCCCACGCGCGCTGCTTCGCCGGGTGGACCGCCACCTCGCCTGGTGCCGGGACCGCGACGAGGTGGTCGAGCTGGACCGGCTCATCGACGGCGCCGAGTCCACGCCGGCGGTGAGCGCCGTCCGTGCCGCTTCCGGTGACCCGACGACTGACGAGCGCCGCCTGCACGAGTTGGACGCACGGTTCGCCGATCTGGTCGCGGCCGCGGACGTGTCGGCCGCCGTCGACCCGGCCGGCGAGGACGTGCACATGCCGCCGCTGCTCGCCGCCGGCCTGGCCGCGTGGATCGCCGAGCAGGCGCCGACCGGCGCCACCTACAAGTACGATCCGCCGCCCGGTCGCAAGCCCGCGCTGCACGGGCGGCTGATCGAGGTGCTCGACGAGGCCACCGAGAACGAGGCGCACTGGTGCTTCCGGGCCATCGCGCACCCGAATGCCATCGCCGTGACCGCCCGGGTCAAGGCGGCGTGCACCCTGGCCGGGTTGGACCGGGACCTGCCCCAACGGCGGTTGGTCCTGCTGCGCAATGGTCCGTGGCCGACCGGGAAGCGTACGACCGAGGTGTTGACCGGTTTCGACGCGGCCGGCGGTCTGCGGTGCGCCGTGCCGGAGGCGGACCTGCGGGTCTTCGCGGCACTGCGGGTGATGGCGGCCGAGCCGTCCACGGCGTTGCAGGAGTGGCTGGTGGCCCGCCGTCCGGCCAGCGGCACCGAGCTGTTCCGGACGGTCCTGCCCGGGCCCGACGGGACGCGCGGTGCGGCCGGGTCGACGACGCCCGACGACGGCGAGCCACCGTCGGGTGGCCCCGGTCCCGACGCCGCGGACACGCCGGTCGGCGAGGTGGCAGCCGGTCAGTCGAGCAGCTCGGCGCCCGCGGACCCGGTCGACCCCGCTGTCGACGAGGGCGGTCGGGCCGTCGGGCTGGGGCGGACCGTCGACGGTGGTCACCCGTTCACGGTGCCCCTGGAGTCGCTGCGCCGGCACGCCGTGGTGTTCGCCGGCTCGGGCTCGGGCAAGACCGTGCTCATCCGTCGGCTGGTCGAGGAGTGCGCCCGCGCGGGTGTCTCCGCGATCGTTCTCGACCCCAACAACGACCTGGCCCGGCTCGGTGACGCCTGGCCCGACCCGCCCGACGGCTGGGGCCCCGGCGACGCCGAACGGGCCACCGACTACCTCGCGCACACCGAGGTGGTGGTCTGGACGCCCCGGGTCACCGCCGGTCGGCCGCTGAGCTTCCAGCCGCTGCCCGACTTCACCTCCCTGCGGGACTGGCCGGACGAGTTCGACCAGGCCGTCCGCTCCGCCGTGGAAGCGCTCGCGCCTCGGGCCGGCGTGGACCGCTCCAGCCGGCTCGCCCAGCAGGGCAAGGCCGTCCTCACCGAGGCCCTCCAGGCGTACGCGCGAAGCGGGATGGTGGGCCTGCCCGGCTTCACCGAGTTCCTCACCGATCTGCCCGACGGGGTCAGTCGGCTGGCCCGTGCCGGGAAGCTCGCCGAGGAGTTGGCCGAGGCGCTCAAGGCGGCGATGGTCACCGATCCCCTCTTCGGCGGGGTGGGCGCACCTGCCGATCCAGGGCTGCTGCTGACACCGTCGGCCGGGCGACGGGCCCGGGTGTCGGTGATCAGCTTCGTCGGCCTCACCTCCGATCAGGAGCGGCAGAGCTTCGTCAACCAGTTGCAGATGGCGCTCTTCGCGTGGATCAAACGGCACCCCGCCGGCGACCGACCGCTGGGTGGGTTGTTCGTGATGGACGAGGCGCAGACGCTCGCGCCCTCGACCGCCACCACGGCCTGCACCGCCAGCACGATCGCGCTGGCCTCGCAGGCCCGCAAGTACGGGCTCGGGTTGGTCTTCGCCACGCAGGCGCCCAAGGGTCTGCACAACCAGATCTCCGGCAACGCGACCACGCAGTTCTTCGGGCTGCTCAACGCGCCGGCGCAGATCGACGCGGCCCGGCAGCTCGCCGAGGCCAAGGGTGGACGGCTGCCGGACATCGGCCTGCTCAACAGCGGTGAGTTCTACGCCGCCGGGGAGGGATTCTCGTTCGTCAAGGTCCGCACCCCGCTGTGCCTGACCCACCACCCGAAGGCGCCGTTGACCCCCGAGGAGGTCGTCGCCCGGGCCCGCCCGGCTGGGTAGCCTGAGGCCATGATCTTCATTACCGCCAAGTTCCGGATCCGGCCCGAGCACGCCGACCGGTGGCCGCAGATCGCCGCCGAGTTCACCGAGGCGACCCGCGCCGAGCCGGGCTGCCTGTGGTTCGACTGGTCCCGCAGTGTGGACGACCCGACCGAGTACGTGCTGGTCGAGGCGTTCCGCGACGACCAGGCCGGTGCGGCCCACGTGCAGTCCGCCCATTTCCGCGCGGCCCAGGAGACCCTTCCGTCGCACCTGGCCGAGACCCCGCGCATCGTGAACGCCACGGTGCCGCAGGAGGACTGGTCGCTGCTCGGTGAGATGGCCGTCCCCGAGGGCCGCTGACCGTCGCCGACCCGTGCGGCCCGACCGCCGTCAGCGCAGCCGGCGGGCGGCGAAGCGGGTCGGCGGGTCGGCGATCACGTCCTGCGCCGCGATCAGCTGGATCTCCCGGGTGCCGGCCGCGACAGTCGCCTCGAGCACGGCGTAGACGGAGGCGATGGTGCGTTCCAGCGCGGTCGCGGGTGAGCCGGTCGTGCACAGGTGCGCGAGGTACAGCGCCGCGGTGACGTCGCCCCCACCGTTCGGGTTGATCGGCAGCAGCGGTGTGGTCACCGCCCAGGCGCCCTCGTCGGAGACCGCCACCACCTCCAGCGAGTCCGGCGGCAGGTCGCCGTGCAGCACGCTGGTCACCAGGACGTGCCGTGGCCCGTTCGCGCGCACCACGTCGACAGCGTCGAGCACCTCGGCCAGCGATGTCGTCGTGCGGCCGGCGAGGAAGTCCAGCTCGAAGTGGTTCGGCGTGATGATGTCCGCACGGGGCACGACGGTGTCGCGGAGGTACTCCGGAATTCCGGGCCGGACGAACATGCCCCGGCCGGCGTCGCCCATCACCGGGTCGCAGCAGTACACGGCGTCCGGGTTGGCGGCCTTCACCGTCGCCACCGCGTCCAGGATCACCGCGCCCACCGCCGGGTCGCCCTGGTAGCCGGAGAGCACCGCGTCGGCGTCGCCGAGGACCCCGCGGTCCCCGATTCCGGCGATCACCTCCGCCACGTCCGCCGCGGGGAGCGTCGGGCCCCGCCATGCGCCGTACCCGGTGTGGTTGGAGAAGTGCACGGTCAGGACCGGCCAGACCTCGTGCCCGAGGCGTTGCAGCGGAAAGGCCGCCGCCGAGTTGCCGACGTGGCCGTAGGCGACCGACGACTGGATGGACAGGATCTTCACCGGCCCATCATCGCCGCTGCGGCCGGCGTCGCACTGACGGCCCGCCGTTTCTGTCGGGTGGCCCACTCGCCGCCCGCCCGTGGGCACGACGCGAACGGGCGGCCCGGACCGTGCCGTCCGGACCGCCCGAGTGGGCGTGCGGTCAGCCGCTCAGGCTGGCCGCGGTCGTACGGTCAGCCGCCGAGGCTGGCCGCGGCCGAGGCGATCGACGAGGCGAAGTAGCTCACCTGGGTGTAGACGCCGGGGTAGTTGGGCCGGGCGCAGCCGTTGCCCCAACTGACGATGCCGACCTGGATCCAGGCGTTGTTGGCGTCGCGGCGGAACATCGGGCCACCCGAGTCGCCCTGGCAGGTGTCGGTGCCGCCGCTGGCGTAGCCGGCGCAGATCTCCTGGGCGGGGATGAGGTCGCCGCCGTAGTTGGCGTTGCACACGGAGTCGCTGACGAACGGCACCGTCGCCTTGAGCAGGTACCGCTGCTGGCCGCCGCCCTCCCGCGCGGCACCCCAGCCGGCGACGGTGAAGGTGCCGCTGTCGTACGCGGTGGTGGTGGCGATCGGCAGCGTGCTCAGCCCGGTGACGGGGCTGGCCAGGCGGATCAGCGCCCAGTCACGGCCCGCGCCGTTGTAGCCGGGGGCCCGGTAGACGTAGTTGGACCGGACGGTGATCCGGCTGGACGACTGGAGGTCGACCGTCCCGAGCGTCGCGGTGATGCTGGTGTTGGTGCCGGTCGAGCCCACGCAGTGCGCCGCGGTGAGCACCAGCCGGGGGCTGTACAGCGCCCCGCCGCAGCCCATCGAGAGACGCACCATGAACGGGAACTCGCCCTGCGCGGCGCGGGTGCCGCCGACGACGGTCGGCGTCACGGGGCTGTCGGCCGCGGCGGCCGGCGCGGTGAGGGTGAGGCTGGCCGCGGTCACCGCGGCCAACGCGGTGGCCAGCAGGCCAGTGAGGGTACGCCAGCGAACCATGCATTCCTCCGCATCAGGGTGGCGCGCCTCGTGAGCGCACCGCAGTCGAGATAGCGGTCATCATATTGAGAGTTATGGATCTCGCGGGTCATCCTCTCTGGGTCGTACCACCGGCGTTATGGATCTCGCCCGGTGCGCCGGTGCGACCGGTTGTCAGCCGCCCGGGGTGCCCGTGCTCTCCCGGCGGATGAGGCGGAACGGTGTCTGCACGCTCAGCGGCCCCGCGACCTCCGCGCCCTCGATGCGGGCGACGAGACGGCGTACCGCGAGACGGCCGATCTCCCTCTTGTCCGGGGCGATGGTAGTGAGGGTCGGTGCGCTGAACCGCCCGTCCTCGATGTCGTCGATGCCGACCACCGCGACGTCCTCGGGAACCCGGTGGCCGGCCTCGGCCAGCGCCCGCAGCGCGCCGATGGCGACCAGGTCGTTGTAGGCGAACACCGCGTCCGGCCGGTCACCGCGAGCGAGGAGGTCGTGCATGGCCCGCCTGCCGTCGAGCCGGCCGAACGCGTCGGTGCGGGCGACCAACAGCGGTCGGTACGGCAGGCCGGCCGCCGCCAGGGCCTCCCGGTAGCCCCGGACCCGCAGGTGGGCCGACTGCCGGTCGCCGCCAGCGGTGGCGCCGATGAACGCTATCCGGCGACGGCCGATCGCCACGAGATGCCGGATCGTCGCGTGGCTGGCCGCGACGTTGTCGATGGCGATGTGGTCGTGCGGCACGTCGTAGACGCCCTCACCGATCAGCACGAGCGGCCCGCCGGCGGTGCGGGCCAGCACCTCCTCCCGGCCGATGCGCACCGGGCTGAGGATCAGGCCGTCGATGACGCGCTGCCGGGTGCCGTCGAGGAGCGCCAGCTCCGCCTCCCGGTCGGCGGCGGTGTTCTCCATGACGAGGGTGTAGCCGAGCCCGGCGGCCTCGGAGATGGCGATCTCGGCGAGTTCGGCGAAGTAGGGGTTGGTCAGCTCCGGGACAGCCAGGGCGATCAGGCCGGTGCGACCGCGGCGCAGGTGCCGGGCACCGAGGTTGGGGCTGTAACCGAGTTCGTCGATCGCCTGCTGCACCCGTTGTCGGGTCCGCTCCCCCACCGGGCGGTACCCGTTCACCACGTTCGAGACAGTAGCCAGCGAGACACCGGCGCGCTGGGCGATGTCCTTCAGGCTGACGCCCATCCACCACCCTTTCGCGACGTCGACCGGCGGGCCGGCCGGGCATCGACGAACAAGCATTGACGGGACGCCCAGCGCGGCTCTATAACGTTATACAGGCGAAGACAGATGTCAATATGCCGACCACCGTCGGCGGGTGGAGATCCCACCCGACGTCCGTCGCTGACGCCCGTCCCCCGTCAATGACCACCCGATGCCCACCACCCACGCGCTTCGGGCCTGGCTGCACCGCCCGTGGCAACCCGCCCCCCTCGGAGACGGCATGACACGTCACGTCCCCATCCGCCCCGCCCTGCCCCTGCTGCTCGTCCTCGCGGTGGTGGCCGGCTTTCTCGCCGCGCCCTCCTCGTCGGCGTCCGCCGCACCGGCCAAGACGCCGCCACTGACCACCCCCTGGACCAGCCAGGCCCTCGCCGGCACCCCACTGCCCGAGTACCCGCGACCGCAGATGACGCGGCCGGACTGGCTCAACCTCAACGGCGAGTGGCAGCTACGCCAGTCGACCACCGACGACGCCCCGCAATTCGGCACCAACCTGCCCGAGCGGGTCAACGTGCCGTTCCCGGTGGAGAGCGCCCTGTCCGGCATCCAACGGGCCGCCAACGACAACCGCAACTACCTGTTCTACCGACGCACCGTCACCATCCCGGCCAACTGGTCGGGCCGGCGGACCCTGCTGCACTTCGGTGCCGTCGACTGGCAGAGCACCGTCTGGGTCAACGGTGTCCGGGTCGGTGCGCACACCGGTGGCTACGACGCCTTCACCTTCGACGTGACTGCCCAGCTCACCGCCGGGGCGAACGAGATCGTCGTGAAGGTCTGGGACCCCACCGACACCCGGCAGAACGGCAGCCTGCCCGCCATCGGCAAGCAGACCAAGACACCCGGCGGGATCTTCTACACCCCCAGCTCCGGCATCTGGCAGACGGTGTGGATGGAGCCGGTGCCCGCCGCCTCGATCAGCAGCGTGGACCTCTACCCGAACCTGAGCACCAACACCGTGCGGGTCCGGGTCTTCACCAGGGGCGACGTGAGCGGCCACAGCGTGCTCGCCGAGGCGCTGAACGGCGCCACTGTGGTCGGCTCGGCCACCGGCGGCTTCACCGAGTTCACCGTGCCCGTGCCCAACGCGCGCCGCTGGTCACCCGACGACCCGTTCCTCTACAACCTCCGGGTGACGGTGCGCAACGCCGCCGGCGCCGTGGTGGACCGGACCACGCACTACTTCGGCATGCGCGAGATCACCACCGGTCTCGTCAACGGGGTGCTGCGCCCCAAGCTCAACGGCCAGTTCGTGTTCCAGGTCGGCACCCTCGACCAGGGCTTCTGGCCGGACGGGCTCTACACCGCGCCGACCGACGCCGCGCTCGCCTTCGACCTGCAGAAGCACAAGGACCTGGGCTTCAACATGGTGCGCAAGCACATCAAGGTCGAACCGCAGCGCTGGTTCTACCACGCCGACCGGCTCGGCCTGCTGGTCTGGCAGGACATCCCGTCGCTGACCGCACAGGACGTCGACCCCACCGACGCGCAGCAGGCGCAGTTCGAGGCCGAGGCGCGCGAGATCGTCGACGAGCACCGCAGCTCACCCGCCGTGATCGCGTACACGCCGTACAACGAGGGCTGGGGCGAGCGGTCCCTCGCCGACACCCGGCGGGTCGCGCAGAACATCAAGAACCAGGACCCGACCCGTCTGGTCAACCCGCACAGCGGCCACAACTGCTGCCAGTCCCTCGGCAACCCCGGCAACGGCGACATCGACGACTGGCACGTCTACCTCGGGCCGGACTCCCCCGTACCGTCGAGCACCCGGATCGCCGTGCTCGGTGAGTTCGGCGGCCTGGGCCTGCACACGCCGGGGCACGAGTACAGCCCGAACGGTCAGTTCTTCGCCTACGAGTGGCAGGCCAACTCGACAGCGCTCACGGACCGCTACGTGGGGCTGGTGCAGGGCAGCCAGAACCTGATGCTCGGCAAGGGGCTCAGCGCCTCCGTCTACACCGAGATCACCGATTTGGAGGGTGAGCTGAACGGCTTCCTCACCTACGACCGGCGGGTGATCAAGATGGACCAGGCGCGGGTGCGCGCCGCCAACACCGCACTGATCAACGCCTCGAAGACCATCGGCAGTTCGGGGCCCGTCGCCCTGCCGACCAACACCCGCCGATCGTTGCAGGTGACCACGCCCGGCTTCACCAACCGTTACCTGCGCCACCAGGACGGCCTGGCCTACACCGAGGTGGTCGACGCCGCGAGCCCCAGCCTGCTCAAGGCCGACGCCACGTACACCATCCGCCCCGGCCTGGCCGGCACGGGTTGCTACTCGTTCGAGTCGGTCAACTTCCCCGGGCAGTACCTGCGCCACCAGAACTCCCGGGTCCGCAACTCGCCGGACGACGGCTCCGCGTTGCTGCGCGCCGACGCCACCTGGTGCGCCCGTACCGGGCTGACCGGCACCGGTGTGTCGCTGGAGTCGTACAACTTCCGAGGTAAGTACCTGCGGCACTACAACGCGGAGGTCTGGCTCAGCAACGGCACCGGCGGCGACGCGTACAACACGCCGACGTTGTGGACCGCCGACAGCACCTGGAGCATCGCCGCTCCATGGGCGCCCTGACCGGGTCGTCACGACCCGACGTGCGGGGGGTTCCGGCCTGGGCTGGAACCCCCCGCACCGTTGTCACCGGCCCGGCGGCGTCACTCGTCGTCCCGGGGGTCGTTTCCCCGGTCATGAGGGGAATCGGCGAGTCGATTGCACCGTCCGACCGGGTCGGCTTTTCCGGGCAAGGGCCGTGCCGCAAGTTGCATCCCGCCAGGTTCGCCCGGCTGTTGCAACACGCAATCAGGCCGAGCAATAAATAGACGAAAACCAATCTTGACTTGTACGCCTGGCCAGCGCACCGTAAAGGGCCAGAGGCAGATGAGCGCCATTATCGGCATCGCCGAAGTGGATCGCCAAATGGGGGCGCTGCCGGTTTCGCGCCGCGTGCGTCAGGAGGCTTTCCATGCGTCTGAATCCCTTCAGTAGGGTCTATCTCACCGACCCGGCTGGCGTGTGGCGGCGCATTCTCGACGATCCCGACGGCGCGCACTACGCCGAAGATCTGGACCTGTGGTTGATCAGCAGACACGCACACGTCCGGCGGGCCCTCGCTGACGCCGCGACATTCGCCAATGCCCTCACCCTCGTTCCGGTCTACGAGGTCTGCCCGGCGGCACTGAGCGTGATCATGCAGATCGACGCGCCACCCACGACGGCCGCCGCGGACCCACCGACGCACCCACGCACCCGCCGGGCCCTGCGGGCGACCTTCGCGAACACCGCCGAGCGGGTCGAGGCCGAGTACGGGGCGATCGTCCGGCGAAGGGTCGAGCAGCTGGTGTCCCGTCTCGCCGCCCGCCAGGGCGAGCAGGTCGACCTGGTCCCGGACTTCGCGACCGAGCTTCCCCTGCTGGTGGTCCTGGACATCCTCGGGGTGCCCGACGCGGACATCGGGCGGATCCGGAGCTGGGCGGACGGTCAGATCGCCCTCATCTGGGGGCAGCCCGACCCGGCCGAGCAGGTACGCCTGGCGCAGGGCCTGCTGGAGTTCTGGCACTACTGCGAAGAGCTGGTCCGCCGACGGGTGGACAGTGGACAGCAGGGCGACGACTTCATCAGCCGGGCCCTGACCTACCGCGACGACGACGACAGCGTCCTGACGGTGCCCGAGGTGGCGAGCCTTGCCTTCAACCTCCTGGTCGCGGGGCACGAGACCACCGCCGGGTTGCTCGCCCACACTCTCGACCAGGCCCTGTCCGACCCCCGGCGGTGGTCGGCGATCGCCGAGGATCCGGGGCTCGTCCCCGCCTTCGTGGCCGAGACGCTCCGGTTCGCGCCGGCCATCGACGGCTGGCTCCGGGTGACCACCCGCGACGTCACAGTGGGTGCGGTGACGATCCCCGCCGGCGCACGCTGCCTGCTGTTGATCGGCGCGGCGAACCGGGACCCGGCGGCATTCCAGGACCCGGACCGGTTCGACCCACACCGACCCGATGTGGGCAACCACCTGTCGTTCGGTCACGGTCCACATTTCTGCATCGGCGCGGGATTGGCACGACTTGAGGCCGGCATCGCCATCAGCCGACTCGCCCAAACCATTCCCGGCCTCCGACTGTCGCCGGAGCAACATCGTTCATACAAACCCAATGTCGCGTTTCGTGCGCACCGCAGACTGCTCGCGACAATCGATATCCCGGCGTCCTCGGACGAGCCGGTGGCACGCGGTGGCGCGACGGCCGAAGTGCGCGCCGGCTGAGCGCCGGCGATGTCGACCTACCGACGGGTCGAGGGGTGGGGACGTGCGAGGGTTGTCCGCTCCGCCCGGCGCATCTCCGTGCCGGCACCGGTCCGGCCCGCGCCGTTCGCGCTTTGCCCGACGATCCATGCCGGTGAACGTCTTCACACCCACCGCATCATGGGTTAAGAATTGCTCTCTGCGAATGTCCCGCTCATTGGCCGGCCTCGATCCCTCATCGGTCGCTGAATGTCCGTTCCACGAAGGTGAGCGCATGGAGCACACGTCCCCGTCGAGCTCGGCTCACTCCGCGGCCAGTCAACGGTTCCGGTGGGAGTTGCGCAACTGTCGCGTCAAACGGGGCCTGACCCAACGGGCCCTGGCGGATCTGGTGCGGTTCAGCCGGGAGACGGTCGCCGCGGTCGAGTCAGGTCGCCGGTTCGGCAGCCACGAGTTCGCGCTGCGCTGCGACGACGTGCTCGGCACCGGCGGACGACTGGCCGCGCTCTGGCCGCAGGTCGCGGCCGAGCAGCTGGCAGCCGACGGTCGCCGGGGCCCGCGCGGGTCGGAGCCGGCCCGGCTGGATCGGCGGGTGCCGCGTCAGCGTGGGCGGCGCGACGCGCGGGACCCGGAGGCCGTCGTGGACGCGATCGACGAGTTGCGCGAACTGATCGGCCAGGTGCTCAACGGCCAACCCGAACCGGACGACCCGCAGCGGCGGCACCCACCGGTCGGGCCCCCCGACAACCAGCGCTGACCCGGCGGATCCGCCACGACCGCGCGGCGTCACCGGTCGCTGACGTTGGGTACAGATGCTGGTACGGGCAGTTTGTACCACGGCCAGGTCTGGTCTACGAGCGCGGCTTCCGGCCGAATGGGACTTGCATTCGGCAACGTGCGGATAGACCGTCATCGACGAGTCGTGGGAGTCAATCTTGGCGTCGAGCACCCGGTCCCACGCGGCCAGACCCTACCCGACGCGCCGACGCGGCTGGAAGATAGCCGGTCGGATGCGCCTCATCGTGGCAGCCCCGCTCATCGCGGTGATCGGCTTCGCCGGTCTCGCACTGACCGAGAGCGCCCGTCAGACGGCCCGTGCCAGCGACCTCCAGCTCCTGACACAGGTCGGTGCCGAGGCCGGCGACCTGGCCCACCGCCTGCAACGCGAGCGCATCGCCGCCGCCGACCTGCTCACCTACGCCCGGCCGGAGCAGCAGGACGCCTTCGTCGCGGAGGTGGCCGCCACCGACGAAGCCGTCGCCCGCTACCGCGCGCAGCGAGGCCGGCTGTCCGCCGACAACGACGCCAACCCCGAGCTGATGCGGCGCATCGACGCGGCGCTGAACGGCCTCGCCCCGCTGCGCACCCAGGTCCGCACCGCCACCCACGCGTCGGTGTCCGCGATGACCTTCAGCTACCGCATCGCCATCGCCGACCTCATCAACCTGCGGGAGAACGTCTCCCACGGCGTGGTGGACGCCCAACTCGCCGACGGGATCCGCGCCTCGGCAGCACTGTCGAAGACGGCCGAGGCCATCGGTCAGCAGCAGGTGGCGGTGCTGCGCGCCGTCGCGGGCGGCGAGCTGACCCCGGCCATGCAGCAGGACATCACCGCGGCCCGCACCAGCTACACCGAGTCGAGCCTGTCGTTTCTGGCGCTGGCCCCACCCGAGTGGAGCCTCTGGTGGGAGCAGGCCGGCACCGGCAAGGAGGCGCTCGCCCTGCAACGGATGCAGGACGAGGTGTCCCGGGCACAGCCGGGGTCGCAGCTGAAACTGGAGACCGACGACTGGGTGTCCACCACCCAGACGCGCGCCACCCGCCTGGCCGACCTGCGCGCCCGGGTCGACGACGCGGTCCGCGACGACGTCCGGGCCGCGCACGCCGACCAGCGCCGTCGGGCCGTGGCCGAGGCGGCCGGCGTCATCCTGGCCCTGATCCTGACCGCGTTGGTGACCTGGGCCGTCGCCCGGCAGATCACCCGACGGCTACGCCGCCTACGGGACGCGGCAAACGCCGTGGCGTTCGAACAGCTTCCCGCCGTGGTGGCCCAGCTCCAACAGCCCGGCAGCGCCACCGTCGACCCGCAGAAGCTGGCCCACCAGCAGTCCAGTGCCGCCCTCGAACCGTCCAGCGACGACGAGATCGGCGAGCTGGGCCAGGCCTTCAACGCCGTGCACCAGGCGGCTGTGCGGACCGCCGCCGAACAGGCCGTCATGCGCGCCAACACCGCCGACATCTTCATCCACCTGAGCCGCCGCGAACAGCGGCTGGTCGACGCCGTCCTGGCCCAGGTCGACCTGGTGGAGCGGGACGAGACCGACCCCGACCGGCTCGACCAGCTGTACACGCTGGACAACCTGGCGACCCGGATGGGCCGGATCAACGCCAGCCTGCTGGTGCTCGGCGGTGTCGGCGTGGGTCGTGTACGCCAGCGCGACGTCCCGCTGCAACAGGTGCTCCAGGCGGCGCTGTCCCAGATCGAGCACTACGCGCGGGTCCGGCTCGGCATGATCGACGGGGACGTCGCGGTGGCCGCCAAGACCGTCGACGAGGTCGTGCACCTGCTCGCCGAACTCATGGACAACGCCACGACGTACTCGCCACCGGGCAGTGAGACCTGGGTGAGCGGTCGGAGCCTGGGCGACCGCGTCATCGTCCAGATCAGCGACGAGGGCGTGGGGCTGTCCGCACAGCGGATGCAGCAACTCAACGAGCTGCTGGCCCACCCACCGGCCATCGACGTCGCCGCCGTACGGGCGATGGGGCTGGTCGTGGTGGGTCAGCTCGCGGCCCGGCTGGGCGCCACCGTCCAACTGCGACGCGGTCCCCGACGCGGCGTCCTCGCCGAGGCGACACTGCCCGCGGCGGTCATCCGGTCCCTGCCACCGGAGGAGTACCTGCTCGCACCCGGACGCCTGTCGCGGCGAGCGGCGCGCACGGCCAACCCGCCGCCGCCGTACCAGCCGCGCCCCGAACCCACCGCCGGACGCCCGGCGGCGGAGCGGACCCTGCCGGCGGCGCCGGTGTTCCGGTCGGCTCCCCCACCGCCGGACCGGGGTGACGCACCCACCGAGGAGCTCCTCATCTTCGAACAGGTCAACCACTGGTTCCAGAGCGACGTCGTCGACGTCCCGAACGGTCAGAACGGCCGGCAGTGGTCCAGCCCCGCCGACGACGCCTGGCGTACCGCCGCCCAGGCGCAGACCCCCGAGGTCGCCACCACCACCAACTCCGGCCTGCCCAAACGGCAGCCGCAACGGCACCTCGTGCCCGGCGGTGTGACAGTGCCCCAGCAGCAGCAACGGTCCGAGTACCGCGACCCGGCGCAGGTGGCGACAGCGATGGCCGCGTACGCGCGGGGCGTGGCGAACCGACGGCGCACCCCGATCAACAGCGGCAACTCATGACGCGACAGGAGAGCACGTGAGCGACCAACAGGATCTCGGCTGGCTGCTGGACAACTTCGCGGCGCGCGCGGCCGAGGTCAGCCACGCGATCGCCATTTCCAGCGACGGCCTGATGGTGGCCGCCACCCGCGACCTGCCACCGGACCGGGCCGACCAGTTGGCCGCCACGGGTAGCGGGCTGGTCAGCCTGCTGCGCGGGGCGGCGGCCTTCTTCGACGCCGGCGCGGTGATCTCCAACGTCACGCAGCTCGAGGGCGGGTTCATGTTCTCGATGGCTTTCAACGACGGCGCCTCGCTGCTGGTGCTCGCCGCCCCCGAGTGCGACGTGGGCAAGGTCTCCTACGAGATGACCGAGCTGGCCAACCGGATCGGGGACGCACTGACCCCGGCTGCCCGAGCGGCGCTCGCCCGCACTCGCTGACCACCCCGGCACCCCCACGCCGGAGACCCTTCCCCTTCCTCTGGAGTCAGACATGCCTCTCACCACGCCTTGGCGCAGCCGTGCCCTCACCGCCGCGCTGCTCGCGGCCGTGCTGACCACCGGTACGGCCTGCGGCGACGACGCGCCGGGCCCGAGCGCCGGCGGCTCGATAAAGATCGGCCTGCTCGCGTCGCTGTCCGGGACGTACCAGGCCGTCGGTACGGAGATCCGCGACGGCTTCCAGCTCTACCTGGACACCCACGACGGCAAGTTGGGCGGCCGGCAGGTCGACCTCATCGTCGCCGACGAGGGCAACGGCGCCCAGACGGCCGTCCCGGCGGCGACCAAGCTGCTCAAGCAGGACCGGGTGTCGGCGCTCACCGGCATCGTCGGCGGCGGCTCGGTCGCCGGAGTCACCCCGGTGCTCAACGAGACCAAGGTGCCACTGGTCGGCTCGAACGGTCGGCCGGAACTCAAGGACGTCTCCCGCATCTGGCACACCTCGTACCTGTCCGACGAGCCCGGGGCGGCGATCGCCCAGCACGTCCGCGACAACGTGAAGGGCTCCGTGTACGCGATCGGCCCGGACTACCAGGGTGGTTGGGACGAGCTGCGCGGTTTCACCGACGCGTTCAGCAAGATCGGCGGGAAGCTCGCGAACGCCGACGGCAAGACGACCTTCACGCCGTTCCCGGCCACCACGAACTTCCTCCCGTACTTCGCCCGCATCAAGGCCTCCGGCGCGGCGGCCGTCTACACCTTCTACGCCGGCAGCGCCGCCGTCGACTTCGTCAAGCAGTACGCGCAGTCCGAGATCAAGGACATCCCGTTGTACGCGGCCGGGTTCCTCACCGAGGGCGGGGTGCTCAACGCGCAGGGCGACGCCGCCCGGGACATCTACTCGGTGCTCAACTACTCGCCGGACCTGGACAACGCGGAGAACCGCGCCTTCGTGGCGGCGTGGAAGGCGAAGCACGACGGTTCACCGACGACCTACGCGCTCGCCTCGTACGACGCGGCGGCGGTGCTGGACCGGGCGATCGGCGCGGCCGGAAGCGACCCGACCCCCGAGGCCATCAACACGGCCATCGGCCAACTCGGCCAGATCGCCAGCCCGCGCGGCACCTGGCAGTTCTCCACCACCACGCACTCCCCGGTGCAGAAGTGGTACCTGCGGCAGGTCCGCCAGGACGGCCGGGCGCTGTCCAACACCGTCGTGGGTGACCTCGCGACCGTCGGCCGGTGACAGCGGTGGCGTTCGGCACGAACCGGATCGACCCGTACCTGATCCCGGCGTTGGACGGAGTCGCCTACGGGCTGCTGGTCTTCGTCGCGGCGTCGGGCCTGGTCCTCTGTTTCGGCGTCGCCAACATCCTCAACCTGGCGCACGGCCTGCTCTACGCGATCGGCGGGTACACCGCCGCGGCGCTGCTCGACGGTGGTTGGGCGAGCCTGGCGTTGGCGTTGGCGGTCGGGGTGCTGGCCGCCGCCGCGGCGGGGGTTCTGTTGGCCGGTCTGCTCACACCGGTCGCCACCGGCAGTCACCTGAGTCAGGCGCTGCTGACGTTCGGGGTGGCGCTGGCCGGCGGCAGCCTGCTCGTCGCCGGCTTCGGGCCCGACGACCCGCAGGTCCAGGTGCCCGCCACGCTGGAGGGGTCGGTGATGGTCGCCGGTCACCGCTACGCCGCGTACCGGTTGGTGTTCATCGTCGTCGCGGCGGTGCTCGCCGCCGCGCTCTACCTGGTGGTGCGACGCACCAGGGCCGGGATGCTGGTCCGGGCGGCCGTCGACGACCCGGAGATGGTCGCCTGTCTGGGCGTGAGCCCGGCGCGGATCCGGGCCGGTGTGCTCGCCGCCGCCGGTGCGCTGGCCGGCGCGGCCGGGGTCCTCGGCGCGCCCATCATCGGCCCCGGCACGGACACCGCCGACACCGTGCTGCTGCTCTCCCTGGTGGTCGTCGTCCTCGGTGGTCTCGGGTCGATGGCCGGCACCCTGCTGGCCGCGCTCGCGATCGGCGAGATCCAGACGCTGGGCGTGGCGTTGCTGCCGGCCGCCGCACCGTTCCTGCTGTTCGCCGCCATGGCGGCGGTGCTGGCGGCGCGGGCGCGCGGCCTGGCCGTCAGGTGGCGGACGGCATGAGCGGCGAGGTGATCCGACGGGCACGCGGTGCCGTCGCGGCGCTCGTCCTGGTGGGCCTGGTCGTGGCGCCCTGGGTGGTCGACGACTACACCACGGCGCTGCTCGCCCGGACGCTGGCGCTGGCCCTGGTCGGGGTGAGCGTGGCGCTGCTCACCGGCGTCGCCGGCATGCCCACCCTCGGGCAGACCGCACCGTACGCGGCGGGCGCCTACGCCTGCGCCGTGGTCGGCAGCCGGGTCTCCGACGTCGGCGTGGTGCAGCTCGTCGTCGCGGCGGGCGCCGGGGCGCTGTTGGCCGCGCTCATCGTGCCGCTCGTCGTGCACGCCCGGGGGGTGATCGTCCTGATGATCACCCTGGCCATCGGCGAACTCGTGGTCGTCGTCCTCGGGCGCTGGCGGTCGGTGACCGGTGGCACGGACGGGCTGGCCGGTGTCCCCGCGGTCCGCCCGTTCTGGGGGCTCCCGGCGCTCGCCAGCGACCAGGGTCGCTACCTGTACGCCCTGGTCGTCGTGGCCACGCTTGTCGGCGCGGTGCTGGTGCTGCTGCGTACCCGCGCCGGGCTGGTACTGCGGGCCGGCCGCGACGACGAGACGCGGTTGCGCGCCAGCGGTCACCGGGTGGCGGTGCACCTGTCCGGCGCGCACATCGCGGCCGGGGCGATCGCCGGAGCCGCCGGGTCGGTCCTGGTCGTCGCCCAGCAGTACATCTCCCCCGCCGATTTCGGCTTCGACACGTCGGCGCTGCTGCTGCTCGGTGTGGTCATCGGGGGCACCGCCTCGGTGGGCGGCGCCCTGGTGGGCGCGGCGCTGGTCATCGCCGTCCGGGACTGGTTGTTCGGGGTGCTGCCCGGCCACGCGCCACTGGTGCTGGGCGCACTGTTCGTGGCGACTGTCTACCTGCTGCCCACCGGGGTCAACCGGGCCCGGTCTCGGCTGTCGGAGGCCGCTGCGCCACAGCCGGACCCGCCCGCCGCCCAGGAGCGGGCCACCGTCGGGGAGGTGGGCCGATGACCGGCCTGCTCGACGCCCAGGAGGTGAGCGTGCGGTACGGCTCACTCGCCGCGCTCGACGGCGTGGACCTGTGCGTCCACGACGGTCAGCGGCACGCGCTGATCGGCCCGAACGGGGCCGGCAAGAGCACCCTGCTCGACGTGCTCGGTGGGTCCACGCGGCCGCAGCGCGGCACGGTGCGGTTCGCCGGACGGGACATCGGTCGGCTCGGCCCGGCGGGCCGGGCGCGGCGGGGCATCAACCGCATCCACCAACGACCGGCGGTCTTCGCGACGCTGACCGCGGCGGAGAACGTGGTGGTGGCCGCGCTGCCACGGGTCATCCCCCGCCGCCGGTGGTGGCCGGCCGGACGTCGGCGCGCCGCGCAGCAGCTGGCCGGTCCGCTGCTGGAACAGATGGGGCTCACCGCCGTCGCGGCGGTGCCCGCCGGGCACCTCGCGCACGGGCAACGACGCCAGTTGGAGATCGCCATGGCCCTGGCCGGTCGCCCCCGCCTGCTGCTCCTCGACGAACCGGCGGCCGGGTTGTCCGCCGTCGAGGTCGGCCGACTGGTCGAGCTGCTCCAGGCGTTGCCCCGGGCCGTCGCCGTGCTGCTCGTCGAACATCGACTGGACCTGGTGTACGCCCTCTCCGACACGGTCACGGTGCTGCGCGACGGTCGGACCCTGGCCGCCGGCACACCTGACGAGATCCGTACCTCGCCGCTGGTGCGGCAGGCCTACGCGGACGGGGTGGCGTGATGCTCACTGTGGATCGTCTCTGCGCCGGCTACGGCGGGGGAACCGTCCTGCACGAGGTCACCCTGCGGGTGCGCCAGGGCAGCATCCAGGCCGTGGTGGGCCGCAACGGGGCGGGCAAGAGCACGCTCGTGCACACCATCGCCGGGCTGGTCCGCCCGTCCAGCGGTCGCATCGAGGTCGGCGGGGTGCACGTCGCCGGCCGGCAACCGCACCGCATCGCCCAGGCCGGCGTCGGTCTGGTACCGCAGGGCCGGCGGGTCTTCTCCCGGTTGACAGTGGCCGAGCACCTGCACCTGGCGGCCGCGCCGTGGCGGGCCCGCACCTCCGGCGGCGAGGGCTGGACGGTCGCCCGGACCCTGGACCTGCTGCCGAGGCTGGCGGCGCGGCTGCGACACCGCGGCTGCGAACTCTCCGGCGGCGAGCAGCAGATGCTGGCGATAGCCCGTGCGCTGCTCGGCCAGCCCCGGGTGCTGCTGCTCGACGAACCGTGCGAGGGCCTCTCGCCCGATCTGGCGGCGCGGGTCCGCGAGCTGGTCAACAATCTCGCCGCCGACGGCCTGACCGTGCTGCTGGTGGAGCAGCAACTCCAACACGCCATCGAGATCGCCGACCGGGTGGCGGTGCTGGAGTACGGCCGGATGGTCTACGACCGGCCGACAGTGGAGGCCCGCCGCGATCCGGCCCCGCTGGCGGCGATGGTGAGCATCGCCGCCGTCGCGCCGCCCCCACCCAACCGACCGACCCCTCGGCTGTGGGCCGACACCCCGTAGGCACCCGACAGTGCTCGAGTCACCCGACCCTTCTCGGAGAGGTAGACACCGATGACAACCGTCACGAGCGACGACACGTACACGTTCGACAACGGCGCACCGGACGCCGTCGCGCAGATGCACGCGCTGGAGTCCTTCCTGGATCCGATCACCACGCGCCGGCTGGCCGGCCCGGTGCTGCGACAGGGCGCGAGCTGCTGGGAGGTCGGGGCGGGCGGCGGCTCGATGGCCCGACGGATCGCCCGCGCGGTCGGCGACGACGGTCACGTGCTGGCCACCGACATCGACCCCACCCACCTGGTGGCCGAGGGCAACCTGCGGGTACGCCGGCACGACGTGCGCACCGAACCGCCACCCGGTGACGCGTTCGACCTGATCCACGCCCGGCTGGTGCTGCTGCACCTCCCCGATCGCCGCCGGGTCCTGCGCACCCTCACCGGCGCGCTGGCGCCGGGCGGGTGGCTGGTGGTCGAGGAGTTCGACTGCACCGCACCGCAGCGGGTGCTCACCGCACCGACCGACGACGCCGCGAAGCTCTTCGCGCAGGTCATGGACGCCATGATGGGTGTCCTGGAGGAGCACGGCGCCGACCTGGGTTGGGCGCAGGACGTGCACACCGAGATGGCCCTCGCCAATCTGACCGACCTGGACACCATCACCCACTCGCAGAGCTGGGCCGGCGGGTCGACCGGAACGTCGCTGTACGAGACCAACTCCCGCCAGTTGGAACCGGACCTGCTGGCCGCCGGGCTGTCGCCCCAGCAACTGAACGCGTTCCGGCGGCTGCTGCGTGACCCCGGGTTCGCCGTCATGTCGTACCACTTCGTCTCCACGCGGGGCCGCCTGCCGAGCTGAGCAGGTGAACCACCGCGCGGAGCGCGGTCGCGCCGTCCGTACCTCTCCCGCCGCAGCACCCCCCGACTGCCGGCCGGACAGCCCGCCGACGGCCTCGACCGCACCGGCCGGGCTCCCCCGCGAGGGAGCCCGGCCGGCCCGCCCCCGCGCCCCCGCGCCCCGCGCCCCGCGCCCCCGCGATCTTGCAGTTTCGGTTGCCGAGAGGCGTGGAATGACCCCTATGTCGGGACAGAAAGTGCAAGATCGCGGCGTGGGGGTGGGGTGGCCTCGTGGGGCCGGGCCTCGCTCGCTCAGCGGGGGATGGTCTGCTGGTCGGCCAGGACAATCAGGTCGTCGGGGCTGGCCGACAGCGGCGCCGTCGCCCCGTCGAGCCACACGAGATAACCCACCGGCGGACCTGACCGACCCCACCGGGCACCGGTGATCGTGGCCGACTTCCCGTGATGTGGCTGCGGAAGCAGGCGTACCCGGGTGCCCGGCGCGTGTCCGTCGTCGGCGACGATGAGCAGCGCGTCGAGGATCTGCCGGGCACCGGCGACCGGCAGCCCCGGAACCCACGGCTCGCCCGCGTGTCCCAGACGCGGCGTCATCATCGTGCTCAACAGCGCGGTCTGCCGGACCGCCTCCTGGCGGACCTGCCCGTCCGCGCTCCGTTCGGCGATGGTCAGCGCCCTCTGGATGCGCGACCAGAGGGCCATCGGCTCCTGGTCGAGCAGGCGACGGGCCTCGCGGTCGATGTCGGCGCAGGCCGTGTCGAGCGCGGTGTCCTCGCCGAGTTCCGCGATCCAGGCGAGGTCCCCCACCTCGGGCAGCAACCCTGGCGACTCCGCCACGACCACTATGTACAGCATCGCGAGCAGTTCCTCGCGGCCCTCCCCGTGATAGAGCGGGCCGACTCCGCTGCCGGTACGCCCCCGGCTGGGCGGGAACCGCTCGACGAGATGCCGCGCCCGGCCGTGTGGCAGGATCGCGGCCCGCCTGCTGTCCGACAGCCGCTCCGCGAACGACCGCCGCTCACGACGTTCGACGAGCAGTTGGCGATGCGGGTCGAACCCGATCGGATAGATCGTCCGCCCGTACCTGGAGAGGGTTTCGCCGGGCCGGAGGCCGACCGACTCCAGTTGCCGGGCGGCCTCCGAGTAGGCGACGCCGGCCCGGACGGCGTGTTCGCGGATGGCGCGCTTGCGGGCGCGTCCCGGGGCTGGGGTCCGTCGGGGGATGGAATCAGACATGACGCCTCCGGTGCAGCCCCACGCACTCCACCGAACAGGCGGCGCGACCGGCACGCCGGGAGTCGACAGATCGGCGCGGAGTCGGAGACTCTTGGCCCCGGGCATGCGGTTGGGCGTGGGCCACCACATCGGGCGCTGGCAGACGCTCTGCCGTCGTCAGCATATCGTGCCGCCGACCGTCGGCGTGGCGGTGCGGGCCCCGGCCGCCCTCGCCCGCCGCGCCCGATGTCAGCCCATGTCGGTGGCGTGTCAGGGCGGTGTCAGCCGGCCCGCGCAGACTCGGCGCATGACAGCTGACCTGGTGATCGAGGCCGAGGGCCTCGTGAAGACATTCGGGAAGACGAGGGCGCTTCAGGGCGTGGACCTCGCCGTACCCCGCGGGACGGTGCTCGGGGTGCTCGGCCCCAACGGCGCCGGCAAGACCACCGCCGTGCGCATCCTCTCCACCCTGCTCACCCCGGACGGCGGAACCGCCCGGATCAGCGGTTTCGACGTGGTCCGGGACGCCGAGCGCGTTCGGCAGAGCATCGGCCTCACCGGCCAGTACGCCTCGGTCGACGAGGACCTGACCGGCCGGCAGAACCTGGAGCTGTTCGGCACCCTGCTGGAGCTGGGCCGCTCGGGTGCCCGGCGACGGGCCGCCGAACTGCTCGACTGGTTCGACCTGACCGACGCCGCGAACCGGCCGGCGAAGACCTACTCCGGCGGCATGCGGCGGCGGCTGGACCTGGCCGCCAGCCTGGTCGGCTCCCCCGACGTGATCTTCCTGGACGAGCCGACGACCGGGCTCGACCCGGCCAAGCGCGAGGACATGTGGGACGTGGTCCGGTCGCTCGTCAACAACGGCTCGACAGTGCTGCTCACCACCCAGTACCTGGAGGAGGCCGACGCGCTCGCCGACGCGATCACGGTGATCGACCACGGCCGGGTCATCGCGCACGACACCCCGGAAGGGCTCAAGCGGGTGGTCGGCGGGCAGACCCTGGAGGTTCGCCCGTCCGACCCGGCGCACCTGCCCCGTACCGCGGAGATCCTGACCCGGGTCGGTTCCGGCGCGCAGGCCGACGAGATCCGCAAGGGCGTACTCGCGGTGCCGGTCAGCGACGACGCGGCCCTGACCGAGAGCGTCGCGCGGTTCGCCACCGCCGGCATCGCCGTCACCGAACTCTCCCTGCACCTGCCGAGCCTTGACGAGGTGTTCTTCACCCTCACCGGGCGTACGGCGTCCGACGACGACACCACCCGCCCCACGGAGGTCGCGGCATGAGCACCCTCACCGACACAGCGCCCACGACCCGCCGCGGGCTGTCGACGACCGCCCCGAACCCACGGCCGTTGCGGCTGGTCCGGCACTCGTTGGCGCTCGCGAAGCGCAGCCTCATCAAGACCTGGCGTACGCCCGAGGCGCTCATCGACGTCACAGTGCAGCCGGTGCTGTTCCTCGTCATCTTCGTGTACATCTTCGGCGGCGCGGTCGCCGGCTCGACCCACGACTACCTGCAGTTCCTGCTGCCCGGCATTTTGGCGCAGACGATCGCCACCGGCGCCATCGCGATCGGCGTCAACCTCAACACCGACATCGCCAAGGGCATCTTCGACCGGTTCCGGTCGTTGCCGATCCCCCGCTCCGCGCCACTTGTCGGCGCGGTCCTCGGCGACGTCGTCAGGTACGTCATCGTCACCGTGTCGACCCTCGCGATCGGCTACGTGATGGGTTTCCGGATCGAGACCGACCCGTTCCTGGCGGTCGCCGGGTGTCTGCTCGCGGTGCTGTTCGCGCTCTGCCTGAGCTGGTTGCCGGTGCTGGTGTCGATGAAGGTGCGCACGCCGGGCGCCGTCCAGGGTCTGATGTTCGCGCTGATCATGCCGCTGAGCTTCGCGTCCAACGTGTTCGTCGACGCGGACACCCTGCCGGGCTGGATGCGGACGTTCGTGGACGTCAACCCGATGACCCACCTGGTGGCGTCGGTACGCGGGCTGTTCCTCGGCACCCCGCTCGGCTCACACGTGTGGTGGACGCTCGCCTGGTGCGCCGGCTTCGTGGCGCTGTTCATGCCGTTGGCGCTGCGGGCGTACCGCAAGAAGATCTGAGTCAGGCGAGCAGGTCGTCCATCAGTTCGCGGATCCGGTTGACGGCCGCGGCGGGTGGCCGCTCGCGCCACCCGGTCAGCAACGGCTCACGCTGCTCCTCGTCCCCGAGGATGGCGTTGAGCCGTTCGCTGATCCCGGTGGGGAAGAACATCTCGATGTGGGTGCCGATCCGCTTGGCGAGGACTGACAGTTCGCGGGCGGTGTCGGCGTCGCCCCGGTACGCCGCGAGTTCCGCGCCGCCCGACGCCCACGCCCCGATCACCGGCAGGTCCCGTGAGTTGAGCGCGTCGTCGCGGGTGAGCGACAGCATCGCGGTCGCCTGGACGGCCGGGTCGTCACCCGACGCCGGTCGCGCCTCGGCAACCCGCAGGCAGAGGACGGCCGCCGCGGCCCGGAGCATCGCCCGCGGCTGTGGCTGCGGCCCGGCCCAACCGGCGAGGATGCGGGTCATCTCGTCGACGTGGCTGAGCGTTTCGTCGTAGCGCCCGCGCTGCCAGGCGAGGTGCCCCAGGCCGAGCAACGCCTGCGCGGCGTCCATCTGGTCGGCCTGGCCCGGTGTGGCGGTCTCGCCCAGTCGCCGTTCCGCCTCCGCGTCGCCGGTGAGGGCGAGCTGCACGTCCAGTCGGAGCCGGATCGACCGCGCGTCCTGCGCGGCGCCGACCAGCTCCATGTGGTGCACGCTGCGCGTCAGCCACTCGGCCGACCGGGCGTCTCCGCCCGGGACCAGGAACTGCCCGACGGCACCTGCCGCCATCGCCATGCCCCAGTGGTCGCCGACCACCTCGAAGCGGTGGTACGCCTGCTCGGCGTCACTGATCGACGCTTCCGGCTGGCCGCCGTTCTCGCGTACCGCCGCGCGTGCGAACAACCCGAGCCCCTGCACGTACGGGTCCGGGTGGGCGACCAGCTCGGTCGCGTTCTTCAGGCTCTGCTCCAGGTCGGACGTGTCGAAGCCGGGCAGCGCCGCCGCGAGGGCGGTCAGCCGGGAAGACACCTCGGCGGGTCGTTCGGCCTGGACCAACCGCAGGGCCCGGCGGGCGAGCACGGCGGGCCGCAGGTCGGCGCTGATGCCGGCGTTCACGCTGATCACCACGCACGTCCAGGCCAGCCGGTCGGCGTTGGGCAGTGGCCGGCCGCTGGCCGCACCCCGCAGGATCGCCGACCGCAGCCGCCGCCGGGGGTCGTCGATGTGCAGCAGTCCGCGCGCCCAGCCCAGGACCTCAAGGTGCAGGCCGCGCACCGACCAGAGGTGGAACAGCGCGGTGGCGACGTCGACCGAGGCGGGCTCGTCGTCCTCCCGCATCGCCCAGCGCAGGCCCGCGACCAGGTTGTCCTGCTCGGCGGCGCACCGGTGCAGCGCCTCCACCTGGTCAGGTCCGATGAAGCGGCCGGCGAGCGCGACGGCCTGTTCCCGCGCCCAGCCGACCAGGCCGGCCATGGCCCGGCCCCGGTCGCCGGCCGCGTCCAGCCGGGCCTCGCCGTACTCACGGACCGTTTCGAGCATCCGGTAGCGGGGCGGACCGTCCCCCTCGACCAGGGTCAGCAGGGACTGCTCCACAAGGGTCGCCAGGCCGCGACGGACGTCCGGGACCTGCGCGACGGCGGCGGCGAGGTCCGCGGTGAACGGCGCGGGAATGACAGCTACCCGCTGGAGCAGGTCGCGGTCGTCCTCGGCGAGCAGTTCCCGGCTCCAGTCGACCAGCGCCCACAGGCTGGCGTGCCGCTCGGGTAGACCCCGCAGGGCGTCGTCGAGCAGCGCGAACCGGTTGGTCAGCCCGGCGAGCACGTCGTCGATCGGCATGTGCCGCAGTCGCGCGGCGGCCAGTTCGAGCGCCAGCGGCAGGTTGTCGAGCCGGTGGCACAGGACGAGCGCCCGTTCGGTGTCCCAGGTGGGCACGGCGCCGCCGGCCCGTGCCCGCGACTCGACGAGCGCGAGCGCGTCGGGGTCCGGCAGCGCGGTCAGCCGGTGCACCAACTCGCCGACCAGGCCCAGCGGGGCGCGGCTCGTCGCGAGCACCGCGACCTCCGGCGAGGCCGCGGCCACCAGGTCCGCGACGACGACGGCCACCGCGTCGAGCACGTGCTCGCAGTTGTCCAGCACCAGCAACCCGTCCAGGTCCGGCGCGACGGCACGCAGCCGCTCCCCGGGGTTGAGGACCCGACGTTCCAGACCCAGGTTGCCGCCGGTCGCCGTGGTGTCCGCGCCACCGAGCGCGGCGAGCACAGTGGGCAGCACCTCGTCCGGCGAGCGCAGGCCGGCGAGTTCGATCACGCGCACCGCCCGTCCGGCCGCCGCCGTACGCCTGGCCACCTCGGCGGCGAGCCGGGTCTTGCCCGCCCCGCCGGTCGCCACGATCGTCACGACGGGTGCCTCGGTGAGAGCGCCGGTGATGGTCTCGACGTCCCCCTCCCGCCCGACGAGGGCTGCCATCGGACGACGCCACGCGGCGGGCAGCGTGATCCGCGCCGGTTGCCGGGGTGGCGTGGCGACGGGCGGGGCGGTGAGTTCCCCGCGCAGCAACGCCAGGTGGGCGGCGGTGATCACCGGTGACGGGTCGGTGCCGTACCGGTCGGCCAGGTCGGCGCGCAGCCGCTCGACCAGCTCCAGCGCCTCCGCCTCCCGCCCCTGGGCGGCCAGCACCCGCACGAGCAGGGCGGCGGACGGCTCGTCCGGTGGCGTACGCGCGACGAGCCGGCCCAGGTCGGCCTCGTCGAACGGGCCCACGCCGGCGAGTGCCGCCTCGGCGCGCAGCGCGGCGACGTCGGCGAACAGGCGGGTGTCCTCGGCGCCGACCAACTCCGGCACCTCGGGGAACAGGGCACGGGCCTGATCGGCCAGGCCCCGGGCGGCCCGGACGTCACCGCACCGGAGCACGGTGCGCGCCTGGTCGGTGAGCGCGCGCGCCTCGACCGCGTCGACGGTGATCTCCTCGGCGGGCAACCGGTATCCGCCCGGCACCGCGACCACTGGCAAGCCGAGGCGGCGTACCCGGGACACGAGCGCCTGGACGGCGCCTGTCGCGTCGTCGGGTGGCGCGCCGTCCCAGACGGCGTCCACGAGCAGGGTGACGGAGACCGCCCGCCCGCGCGCGTCGACGAGCTCGCGGAGCACCGCCGCGAGCCGTTCACCCCGAACGGGCTGGCCGTCGACGGCCAGGGGGCCGAGGGTCGCGATCTGCACGGACCCAGCATCCCCCACGTGCGCACGGACCCGATGACCACCGGTGCGCCCGGCTGGTCACGGCCACGACCGGCTTGACAGGTGATCGTTTGGTTAGGTTAGCCTAACCTCATGCAGAACGAGTTGGCGTCGGCCAACGGAGCTTGCCGCCTGTCCGGCGTCGACCTCCGTCTGGGTTATCACGGTGTGCCGGTGGTGCACGGTGCCGTGATCGACCTCCGCGAGGGCGCCGTCACCGCACTCGTGGGGCCCAACGGCAGCGGCAAGTCCACCCTGCTGCGGGCCCTGGCCCGGCTGCACCCGATCGAGGCCGGCACAGTGCACCTCGCCGACGGCGTCACCGCCGCCGGTCTCGCCGCCCGGGAGTTCGCCCGGCGGGTCACCCTGCTCGCCCAGAGCCGGCCGGTGCCCAGCGGGGTCACCGTCCGCGACGTCGTCGGCTACGGCCGCCACCCCTACCGGGGGCGCTGGCGCACTGAGGACCCGGACGGTCCCGCCGCCATCGCACGTGCCATGGACGTCACCGGCGTCGCCACGATGGCCGATCGCCCGGTCGACGAACTGTCCGGAGGCGAGTTGCAGCGGGTGTGGTTGGCCACCTGCCTCGCCCAGGACACCCCGGTCCTGCTCCTCGACGAGCCCACCACGTTCCTCGACCTGCGGTACCAGGTGGAGATCCTCGACCTGGTCCGTGACCTCGCGGACGATCACGGCGTCGCCGTCGGCGTCGTGCTGCACGACCTCAACCAGGCGGCGGCCGTGGCGGACGAGGTGGTCCTGTTGCACCAGGGCCGGGTCCGCGCCACCGGCACCCCGGCCACCGTGTTCACCGAGGACGCCCTCACCGAGACCTACGGCATCCGCATCGAGGTGACCACCGATCCGGTCAGCGGACTGGTCACCACCCGCCCCGTCGGGCGGCACCAGATCCGCGCCCTGGTCTGAACACCCCTCATCCCCAGCAGAGAAAGACCGTCATGACCCGTACCCGTTTCACCGCCCTCATCGCCGTCGTGGCCGCGCTGACACTCGGCGCCTGCGGCACCACCGAGAACGCCGCCGCCCCCGAGGCCTCCGCCCCGGCGTCCGGTGGCCCGGTCACCGTCACCGACAGCCGGGGTAAGGAGATCACCCTCAAGGCGCCGGCGACCAAGGTCGTCGGCCTTGAGTGGGGCGAGGTCGAGCTGCTGGTCAGCCTGGGCGTCATGCCCGTCGGTGTCGCCGATCCCAAGGGCTACGGCACCTGGGTCACCTCCGCGAAGCTCGACCCGACCGTCAAGGACGTCGGCGTCCGCGGCGAGCCCAGCGTCGACTCCATCGTCGCCCTCCAGCCCGACCTCGTCGTGATGGAGGACGACCGGGGCGGCGCCATCGTCAGTCAGCTGGAGAAGTTCGTGCCCGTCCTGGTCGCCAAGGGCAGTGACGCCACCGACAACCTCGGCCGGATGCGCACCGACCTCAACATGATCGCGAAGGCGGTCGGCAAGACCACCGAGGCGCAGAAGCTGCTCGCCGACTTCGACACGGCCATCGCCGACGGCAAGAAGAAGATCGCGGACGCGGGGGCCGCCGGCCGCCCGTTCGCCATCGCCGACGGCTGGAAGGAGGGCAGCACCGTCAGCATCCGGATGTTCGGCGAGGGCGCGCTGGTCTCCCAGATCGGCATCCAACTCGGCCTCACCAACGCCTGGACCGGCAAGACCGACGAGGTGTGGGGCCTGGGCCAGACCGACGTCGAGGGCATGACCGTCCTCAAGGACCCGAACACGCACCTGTTCTACAACGCCTCCGACGGCGAGGACGTGTTCGCCGACGGGCTCGCCGGCAACGCCATCTGGACGTCGCTGCCCTTCGTCAAGCAGGGCAACCTGCACAAGATGCCCAACGGCATCTGGACCTTCGGCGGTCCGCTCTCCGGCAAGCAGTACATCGACGAACTCGTCAAGACGTACGCGGTGTGAGCGTGCTGAACGCGCCCCCTCGCCCGGAGCCGGCCACCCGGCCGGCTCCGGGCGGGCGCCCCACCGCGCCCCGCGTCGCCGGTGTCTTCGTCGCCGCCATCCTGCTGCTGCTCGTGGTGACCGCTGTGCACCTCACCCAGGGCACCTCGAACGTCGGCGCCCTCGACCTGCTGCGGCTCGCCACCGGCGCCGACGACGAGGCGGCCCGCGTCCTGGTCGCCTCCCGGTTACCCCGGCTGCTCGCCGGGCTGGCCATCGGGGTGGCGCTCGGTTTCGCCGGGGCGGCGTTGCAGTCGATCGCCCGCAACCCGCTGGCCTCACCGGACACCCTCGCTGTCAACGCGGGCGCCCACCTGGCGATCGTCGCCTTCGCCGCGTTCGGCGTCTCGCTGCCCGCGCTGCCCGCTGGCGGCCTCGCCTTCTGCGGCGGACTGGCCGCCGCCGGCCTGGTGATGGCGATGTCCTCCGGTGGGCAGGCCGGCACCACCCGGCTGATCCTCGCCGGCTCGGCGACCGCGCTGGCACTCGGGTCGGTGACGACACTGCTGCTGCTCCTGTTCGAGCAGGCCACCATCGGGCTGTTCGCCTGGGGGAACGGCTCGCTGGTGCAGAGCGACCTGACCTCGCTGACCCAACTCGCCCCGGTGATCGTCGGTGCCGTCGTCGTGCTCGTACTGCTCGGGCACCGCCTCGACATCCTCGCCCTCGGTGACGACACCGCCACCGTGCTCGGCCTCGACGTGCGGCGCACCCGAGTCACCGTGCTGGTCCTCGCTGTGCTGCTGTCCGCCGCGGCCGTCACCCTCACCGGCCCGGTCGGCTTCGTCGGCCTGTGTGCCCCGGTGATCGTCCGACTGCTCGCGCCAGTGGTGCCGGGGGTGCACCGGCACCGCGTCCTGCTGCCGCTGTCCGGCATCGCCGGGGTCATCATCGTGCTCGGGTCCGACGTGCTGCTGCGGGCCGTGCTGGGCGGGCAGGCGGGTGTCGACATCCCCACCGGCGTGGTCACCACAATGCTCGGCGCGGCGATCCTCATCTGGCTGGCCCGCCGGCACCGCGACGCGGGTCCCACCCGTCGTCCGCCCGGTGGGCACGCGGCGGTCCGCTCCGCCGCCTTCCACCGCGGCGTCGTCGCCGTCAGCGCCGTCCTGACCGTCGCCGCCGTCACCGTCGGCATGCTCGCCGGGGACACCTGGGTGCTGCTCGGCGACGTGCTCAACTGGGTCAACGGCAGCACCGGGCCGGCGTACACCTTCGTGCTGGACCAGCGGTGGCCGCGCGTCGCCGCGGCGGTCCTGGCCGGCGCGGCGCTCGCGGTCGCCGGCACCACGGTGCAGGCGGTCTGCCGTAACCCGCTGGCCGAACCGGGCATCCTCGGCATCACCGCCGGGGCCGGGCTCGGGGCGGTCGGGCTGCTCACCTTCGTGCCGTTGGCCGGTGTGTGGGCCGTCTCCGGCGTCGCCGGGCTCGGCGCGATGGTGGCGTTCGCGCTGGTCTACGGCCTGGCCTGGCGCGGCGGGCTGAGCTCCGACCGGCTGGTGCTGATCGGCTTCGGCGCCTGGCAGGGCGGCCTGGCGGTCATCACGTACCTGGTCGTCGCCTTCGACCCGTGGAACACCGGGAAGGCGTTGACCTGGCTGTCCGGCTCCACCTACGGCCGGATGCCCGCCCAGGTGCTGCCGGTGCTGATAGCCCTGCTGGTGTTCACCCCGGCCGTGGTCGCCGCCCGCCGGGAACTCGACCTGATGGCACTGGACGACGACACCCCCCGGGTGCTGGGCGTCCGCCTGGAACGCACCCGGTTGATCGCGCTCGGCGCGGCGGCACTGCTCACCTCCACCGCCGTCTCGGCCGTCGGGGTCATCGGCTTCGTCGGCCTGGTCGCCCCGCACGCCGCGCGGGCACTCGTCGGCGGCCGACACTCCCGGGTGCTCCCGGTGGCCGCCCTGCTCGGCGCGGCGCTGGTCAGCATCGCCGACACCCTCGGCCGGACGGTCATCGCTCCGGCCCAGATCCCCGCCGGCCTGGTCACCGCCATGATCGGCACCCCGTACTTCATCTGGCTGCTGTGGCGCTCCCGCGCCGTGGCGAGCACCACCCGGTAGCACGCCGACCCGAGTCGAGAGAGGCACCATGACCGAGACCCTGCCCATCGCCCCGTGGCGCGTGTTCACCGTCACCGTCCGCGCGGTACGCCGACTCAGCCCGTCCTTCACCCGGGTGACCTTCACCGGGGCGGACCTGGACCGTTTCGCCGACAACGGCTACGACCAGCGGATCAAGTTGGCGCTGCCGCTGGCCGGTCAGCGCGCGGCGACCCTGCCCCACGGAGCGGACTGGTACGCGCAGTGGCGGGCCCTGCCGGAGCACCTGCGCAACCCGATCCGTACCTACACGGTGCGGGCGGTCCGACCACACCTGGCCGAGGTCGACGTCGACCTGGTGCTGCACGGCGACGGTGGCCCGGCGACGCGCTGGGCCCGGCGGGCCACCGTCGGCGACGAGATCGCACTCGTCGGGCCGGACGCCGGCTACGACGGCAACCACGGCGGGGTCGAGTTCCGACAGTCGGCCGGCAGCACCCTGCTGTTGGCCGGGGACGAGACCGCCGCGCCGGCGATCAGCGGCATCTGTGCCCGGCTCCCGGTGGACGCCCGCGGCACTGTTGTGCTGGAGGTGCCGGAAGCGGCCGACGTGTTGCCGCTGGTCGCGCCGCCCGGCGTCGAGGTCCGCTGGCTACCTCGGGGCACCGGCGGGTACGGCAGCCGGCTGGTGCCCGCCGTCACCGCCGCGGCCGGGGAGCTGCTGGCCAGCGAGGCGTCGAGGGCCGCCCAGCCCGTGCCGGACGTGGACGTGGACACGGAGATCCTGTGGGAGGTGCCGGAGGAGGTGCCCCCGGTGCCGCTGTACGCGTGGCTGGCCGGGGAGGCCGGCGTCATCCGTACCCTGCGCCGGCACCTGGTCGCCGAGCGGGGGCTGGACCGGCGGGCGGTGGCCTTCATGGGCTACTGGCGTCTCGGCCAGGCCGACGTCAGCTGACCGCGCCGCGCACCGGCCGGGCAGGCGCGAGGTGCGTCGGAGGCCGTGAGGCGCGTACCGTTTCGGGTCGGACTTGGGGCGGGCCGGCTGGAGCCGGCACGGGATACGGGACGAGACAACGACGCATGACGGTGGACAACATTACCGAAAACGGTCAGCACGGTATTGACCGGAGCCGGCTGGAGGCCTGCCTCAGCGTCTTCGATGAGTTGGAGGCACTTCCCTCCGACCATCCCGACGTGGTGCGGGTGCAGCGGGCCACCGCCCGGCTCTACAAGGTGATCAAGCAGCGGCGGCGGGAGGAGCGGCGCGACGCCATCCTCGCCGCCGACCGGGCGGTGACGGAGGCCACCGCCACCGGCGCTCCCGGGCGGATCGACGACGAGACGCAGGGCATTCCGTTGGCGTCCTCGGTGGCGGGCGAGACGGCGGGCTTCCTGCACAACCCGCGCGGGTGCTACGTCTGCAAACAGCGCTACCGCCAGGTGGACGCGTTCTACCACCAGCTCTGCCCGTCCTGCGCCGCGCTCAACCGGGAGCGCCGCGACGCCCGTACCGACCTGACCGGCCGGCGCGCGCTGCTCACCGGCGGACGCGCCAAGATCGGCATGTACATCGCGCTGCGGCTGCTGCGCGACGGCGCGCACACGACGGTGACGACCCGGTTCCCGCACGACGCGGTCCGCCGCTTCACCGCGATGCCGGACAGCGGGGACTGGCTGCACCGGCTGCGCATCGTCGGGATCGACCTGCGTGACCCCGCCCAGGTGATCGCCCTCGCCGACGACGTCAGCAGCCAGGGCCCTCTCGACATCCTGATCAACAACGCGGCGCAGACCGTCCGCCGGTCCCCCGGGGCGTACGCGCAGCTGATCGCCGCGGAGGCGGCGGCCCTGCCGGACGGTCCGCTGCCGGAGCTGCTCACGTTCGCCAAGCCGGACGGCCCGGGCGGCCCGGTGGGCAGCCTGACCGCCGGGCCCCAGTCGACAGCGCTCACCCCGCACGCGTTGACCGCGCTGGCACTGACCAGCGGCTCGGCCTCACCGGACCGGATCGCGGCGTCCACCGCCATCGACGCCGGCGGGCTGGTGCCCGACCTCGACTCGGTCAACAGCTGGGTCCAGCGCGTGCAGGAGGTCGATCCGGTCGAGCTGCTCGAGGTGCAGCTGTGCAACGTCACCGCGCCGTTCGTGCTGGTCAGCCGGCTGCGCCCGGCGATGGCCGCCGCGTCGGCCCGGCGCAAGTACGTAGTGAACGTGTCGGCCATGGAGGGCCAGTTCGGCCGCGGTTACAAGGGGCCGGGGCATCCGCACACCAACATGGCCAAGGCGGCGTTGAACATGCTGACCCGCACCAGCGCCGAGGAGATGTTGACCGACGGCATCCTGATGACCAGCGTCGACACCGGCTGGATCACCGACGAACGCCCGCACCCGACGAAGATGCGGCTGGCCGACGAGGGCTTCCACGCCCCGCTGGACCTGGTCGACGGCGCGGCCCGGGTGTACGACCCGATCGTCCGCGGCGAGCAGGGCGAGGACCTGTACGGCTGTTTCCTGAAGGACTACGCGCCCTGCGCCTGGTGATCGACCGATGATCGCCTCTGCACCATGAGGAGAAGAGACATGTCAGCTGACAGTGCATCGTGGCCGACGCTTGACGAGCTGCTGCGCGAGGAGAGCGAGCTGGAGCTCGCGGGCCTGTCCGAGACCGACGCGTACGAGCTGGGGATGCTCGCCGTCACCGCCGCCACCGAGCAGCGGCTGCCGGTCTCGGTGGGCGTGTGGCGGGCCGGACGGCAGCTGTTCCACTGTGGTCTGCCGGGGTCGACGGCGGACAACGACGCGTGGCTGCGCCGCAAGGGCCGGGTGGTGATGCGGTTCGAGCACTCGTCGCTCTACATGGCCCGACTGTGCCAGGACAAGCAGGTGACGCTGGCCGAGCGGTTCGGCCTGCCGGCCTCGCGGTACGCGGCGGCCGGGGGCGCGCTGCCCCTGCGGGTGCGCGGCACCGGCGTCGTGGGCTGGGTCGGTGTCTCCGGGCTGCCGCAGCTGGACGACCACCGCTTCGTGGTCGACATCCTCCGCAAGCTCCCCCGCTAGGGCCGTCCCGGCGGCCTCGCGACGAGGCCGCCGGGCACCATCCAGCGGCCTCGCGACGAGGTCGCTGGGCACCGCTCAGTGGGCGCGACGGTTGGCCCGCAGTGCGCCCAGCAGCACGCTCGGCCGGGCCAGTGAGCTGGGGTGCTCGCGCATGGAGACGACGTCGTTGAACCGTCGCGCGGTCGGCACGTCGGTGACTGTCGCGGCGATGACCTGCCGGCTGGCCCAGCTGGAGAGCCGGTGGCCGCGCGGGTAGGGCCCGTCGACGTGGGGCAACGCCAGGTCCGCCGAGGTCGACAGTGACCAGGCGGCGTCGACCACGACCTTCTGGAGCGCGAGGTAGTGGCGCGCGGGCGCCCGCAGGTCCGGGTGGGACCGGAGGTACGTCGACAGGCACGCCGCGTGCAGGGCCGCCGCCGTCATGCCCTGCCCGTACACCGGGTTGAACGACGCGACCGCGTCGCCGACGCTGACCAGGCCGGCCGGGAACCGCTTGAGCGCGTGGAAGTCCCGTCGCCGGCTGTCGGCGTGGTGGTAGGTCTGGACGTCGCCGATCATCTCCTGGTCGGCGACCTCGCCGAACTCCGGTGGGAACTGCTCCCGCAGGCGGCGGACGAAGTCCTCCGCGGTGCGGCCCGGACGGTCGTCGCCGTAACCGGCCATCATGGCCATCCACCGGCCGTCCTCGATGGCGAAGAACGCCGCCCCGGCCACGTCCAGCCCCGTTCCCGGTGTGTTCAGGGCCAGCACGACGGTGGAGGCCGGGGTGGGCTCCGGACGACGGAACAGGGCGGTCGCGTAGTTGAGGTGCACTGTCATCCGCCGGGTGACCGGTCGCTCCCAGTCGGCCCGCTCCAGCCAGTCGGACAGTTTGCTGGACCGCCCCATGGCGTCCACCACGAGGTCGCCGCGCTCGACACCGGGCACCCTGGCGACCTCGCACCGGACCCCGGTGACCGCGTCGTCGTCGAACGTGAGGCCGGTCGCACGGGCGGTGATCGTCTTGACGTTGGGCAGTCGGAGCACCTGCTTTCGGATCAGGCCCTCCAGCAGCGGCCGACTGCCCGCCAGGCTGTCGGCGTCGTCGGGGACGACGACCTTCAGCCGCCCGTCGAGGTAGTTGCGTCGGGCCGTGGGCGGCGCCTCGATCGCGCCGCGTGCCAGTGCCTCGTCGCGGAAACCGGGAAACAGCCGCTCCAGCTGGAAGAGGCCGCCGGGCAGCAGCGCGTGCAGCTGCGTCCCCTGGGGTACGCCGGGACGCGCGCCGGTCACCTGCGGGTCGTCCCGGTCGATGATGACGACGGTGTCGGCGTGGTCGGACAGCACCCGGGCGGCGAGCAGACCGGCGACGCTGCCGCCGACCACGACGGCCCTTCCCATCGTCGGTGCCGGCTGGTCAGGGGGTCGAGCCGCGTTCAGCTCAGCGAAGACCCGGGATGGGGAGAGGGACATCGTGCTCTCCAAGGGGGTAACGAGGTGTGTGCCCTCCCCGGTCACTGCCCGCGTCCGTGCGCGGGGCAGGCCGGTGGACGGTCGTTCGACGTGATGCCCGCCGATCGTCGCACAACCAAACGAACGGCAACGACCTGTGTCTGCCAGCTGACGCCGTGTCGACCGACGCGTCCAGGGGCTCGGTGCACGGACGGGGCGTCCGACCCGGGTCGGGAGACCGTGCGGTGTGGACCATCGCGCCACACCCTGACACGATACTTGCGCTAGCAGTGCAAATACTTCGTCCGTCAGGTGGAGGATCGATGCACACATCTCGCCGGAGACTGCTCTCCGTGCTGGTCGGGGTCGGAGTGGCCCTCGCCGCCAGCCTGTCCGCCGTCGCCGTCCCCCGCGCCGCCGAAGCCGCCGCCGCACCGACGTACCGTCCGGTGATCTTCATCCACGGCAGCGCGGGGTCGGCGGCCCAGTTCGAGTCCCAGGCCAAACGGCTGGCCAGCAACGGCTACCCGATCGACATCATCGAAGCTCACGAGTACGACTCCCCGAACGTCGCGGCGGTCCTGCCCCAGCTGTACGCGGGACTCGACGCGCGGATCTCCCGCCTGCTGGCGACCAGCGGCGCGGACCGGGTCGACCTGGTCGCGCACTCGCTGGGCACCTTCGTCACCCAGGGCTACCTCACCAGCTCGCCGGAGCGCGCCGCCCGGGTCGCGCACTACGTCAACCTGGACGGGCGCACCGCCGCCGCCCCGCCGGGTGGTGTGCCCACCCTGGCGATCTGGGGCGAGGGCGACCCGGCCCGCGCCATCGTCGGCGCGACCAACGTGCACCTGTCGGACCAGTCGCACACCCAGACCGTGTCGTCGGCGGAGTCGTTCACCGAGGTCTTCCGATTCCTGCGGGGCCGCGCGCCGCACACGACGCGGATCGTGCCCCAGCTCTTCGGCACCGCCCTGGTCTCCGGACGCGCCGTGCTCTTCCCGAGCAACGTCGGCGTCACCGGTGCCACGCTTGAGGTCTACCCGGTCAGCCCGCTGACCGGCGGCCGGCTGTCACACCGGCCCGCGCATCGGCTGTCGCTCGGTGGCGACGGCTCGTTCGGCCCGCTCCCGGTGCTCGCCACGGCCCGCTACGAGTTCGCCATCGTGCGCCCCGGCGCGGCGACGCACCACTTCTACTTCCAGCCGTTCCTGCGCTCGGACTCGTTCGTCCGCCTCGCGACCAGCGTGCCGGGCGAGGGCCTCAGCGCCCTGGTCGACACCAGCGACCGGCACACGGCGCTCACCATCCAACGGCAGAAGGAGTGGTGGGGCGACCAGGGCGACGCCGGTGACCGGCTCTGGATCAACGGCACTGATGTCCTGAACGCGGCGAACACCCCGCGCGCCAAGCGGACGATCGGCATCTTCGCCTTCGACGACGGCAGCGATGGCGTGACGGACCTGACGGCCCCGCTGCCGGAGTTCTTCAGCCAGACCTTCATCACCGGCATGGACGTCTTCATCCCGGCGACGCCGGCACACCTCGGCCTGGTGCGGATCACCGTGGGTCAACGCGGTGGTGGCCATGAGGTGATCAACGTGCCGAACTGGAAGTCGAGCACCGACCGGGTGACGGTCACGGTGGACGACTTCTGACGGCGTCCCCCGGGGCGGCCCGGCCACCTCGAACCGCGAGGATGGCCGGGACCCGCCCGGGGGGTTGTCAGACGGTGGCCGGGACGCGCACCCGCTGTCGTCGTCCGACGGCGAAGCTGACCAGCCCCAGGACCAACCCGACGACCGCCAGGACGACGCCCACCCGGGCCGGCGCGAGGTAACCGAGGCCGGCGGCGATGGCAACGCTGCCCAGGGCGGCGCCGAGGCTGTTCGCGATGTTCATTGCCGACTGGTTGAGCGCCGCGCCCATCAGCTGCGCTCCCGGTGCGACGGTGATCAGGCGCGCCTGGAGGACCGGACCGAGATAGAGGCTGGTCGCGCCGACCAGGAACGCGCCCACGAACAGACCGACGCGGGTCGACGCCACGAGGCTGAACACGGCGATGCTCACGATCATCGCCACGAAGCCGATGACCATGCTGCGCCGCAGGTCGCGGTCCGCCAACCAACCGCCCAGGGCATTGCCGACGGTCATCCCGAGACCCACCGCCACCAGGGCCCACGGCACCGTCGCGGCGGAGAGACCGGTGACGTCGGTGGTGACCGGCGCGATGTAGGTGTTCACCGCGAAGAAGCCGGCGAAACCGACAGCGCCGGTCGCGGCGACCAGCCAGACCTGCGAGGTCCGCAGCGCCCGCAGCTCGGCCGCCGGCGAGCCGTCGACCGCCGCGGCGACCTCCGGCACGACCGCCAGCACCGCCAGCAGGGTGAGCAGGAAGAAGCCGGCGATGACCAGGTACGCCACCCGCCAGCCGGCCGCCTGCCCGAGCCGCGTGATGAGGGGTACGCCGACCAGGTTGCTCACGGTCAGACCACCGAGCACCGTGGCGAACCCACGCGCCTCGTTGCCGGGGCCCATCAGGGTCGCCGCGAGCAGACCGGCCGCACCGAAGTACGCGCCGTGCGGCAGCGCCGCCGCGAACCGTGCCACCAGCACCAGGTCGAAGGTGGGGGCGAGCGCGGAGGCGACGGTGCCGACGGCGAACAGCACGAGCAGCCCGAGGACGAGCTTCTTGCGGGGCAGGCGCGCGCTCAACGCGGCGATCAGCGGCGCGCCGACGACCACACCGAGCGCGTACGCGGTGATCATCCATCCGGCGCGGGCGACCGCGTCCGACGACGACTGCGCGTACTCGTGCGGAAGCAGACCGCGGGCGATGTCGGGCAGCAGCCCCATCGCCACGAACTCGGTCAGGCCGACCGCGACGCCACCCAGTGCCAGCGCGGCCAGTGCCGCCAACCGCCGACCTCTGCTCAACTCGATCACCGAAAAAATTTAGCAACAGCGTTGCGTAATAGGGTGGTGAGATGACTCGCGTCACTGCCGACGTCACCTTCCTGCGCGGCTACAACCAGGCACTGGTCATGGCGGTGGGGCGTACCGCCGGCACCTTCGAGCGCGCCACGGTGGTCGAGGCCACCGGCCTGACGCCACAGGCGGTCTCCAAGGTCATCGCCCGGCTGACCGCCGACGGCCTGATCCGCCCCGCCGGTGTCCGACGTCCGGGCATCGGCAAGCCCGCCGTCGTCTACGAACTCGTCCCGGACAGCCGGTACGCCATCGGCGCGCACGTGGCCCGGCGCACACTGCGGCTCGTCCTGGTCGACCTGGCCGGCACCGTGCACCACTCGGCGGTCAGCCCGCTGCCCCGCGACTTCACCCCGGAGCAGCTCCTCGACGCCCTGGCCACCGGCGTCGACACGATGGCCGGCGTCGGCGACCTGCGGGGCCGGCTCACCGGGCTGGGCATCGGCATGATCGGCCCACTCGACCACGCCAACGGCCTGGTCCGCGACGCCCACGGCCTACGGCACTGGCACGACGTACCGCTGCGCGAGATCGCCGAGAAGCACCTGGGCCTCCCCGTCCACCTGGACAAGGACGTCACCGCCGGGATCACGGCGGAGGCCTGGCGGCACGGCGCGACGTTCGGCGACGCGGCCCTCATCATGGTCGAGTCCGGCATCGGCGCGGGCTTCTGGCTGGGCGGCGCGACCCACCGTGGGGCGCACACCAACGCGGGCGAATTCGGCCACACCGTCGTCGACCTGACCGGGCCCCGCTGCGTCTGCGGCCGGCACGGGTGTCTGGAGATCGTGCACCAGCACGCCGCCGAGGCCGGGGACGTCGCACACGCCGCCCGGGTGCTGGCCGTGGGCGTGGTCAACCTGCTCCAGACCCTCGATCTCGCGCACGTGGTGCTGGCGGGCGCGGACCTCCTCCGGCACCCGCAGACCTACCTCTCGGCGGTCACCGGGGCCGTGCAGGCCGACGCACGGCGTGCGGCCTGGCTCAGCACGAGGGTGACAGTGTCCAGCCTGGGCGCGGACGTGATCGCCGCGGGCGCCGCGATACAGGTCCTCGACCAGCACTACGGCATCCCGGCGCTGGCAGCGAGCTGACCACCGACCACCGGCACCGCTACGAGTCCGGTGTACCGGTGTCCGTGTAGGCGCAACCGCTGGCCGGGCCCTCGCTGAGCGCGATGACCCTGTCGAGCCGCTCGCGCGCCTGCTGGAGTTGGGTGATCTGCCGCTCGATGCGGTCGCGTTCGGCGCGGAGCATGGCCCGCGACTGCGGTGTGTTGACCTTCGCGTCGACGCAGGGCAGCAGGTCCAGGATGGTCCGGCTGGACAGGCCGGCGGCGTACAGCATCTGGATCAGGCGTACCCGGTCGATGGCCTCGTCGAGGTAGTGGCGCTGGCCGCCACCGCTTCGGGCGGCGGTCAACAGGCCCTGCTCCTCGTAGTAGCGCAGGGCTCGTACCGACACCCCGGTCTTCGTGGCGAGTTCCCCGATCCGCATGGACCCCTCCCCCGGCTGGTGACGGCAGTCACCCAACCTCGCCCCTCACATGAACGTCAGGTTTCACCGTAGCTCGTATGGTGCTCGTCCCCAACCCGGCCGGGAGCCCGTCAGGCAGGCGCCGCGACGGCGCGGTGCCTCACTGGCAGACCCGCCACTCGCCGTCCTCCTTGACCAGCGTCATCACCTGGCTGAACTGCGCGCCGGTGACCTCCTGGACCGCCTCGACGTGGGCGGTCGCGGTGACCCGACCGTTGTAGTTGCTGACGTTCACCCCGGTGATCTCGTAACTGCGGACCTTCAACTGCGCGCCCTGGACCCGGGCGAAGTAACGCAGCACAACGCCAGCAGGGCGCCGACGACGATCAGGACGGTTCGAAGCGTCCGGTTGGGCCTCGGGCCGGGCACCATCATCGGCTCGTACGTCATGGCCCGGAGGGTAGAGCCGCCGGACAAGCGGTGCGTCCGCCGCCGGACGCCGGTTGATTCAGCCGCCGGCGGCGGACGGCCCCGGCGTCGGTGCACCGTCCGCTACCGCGCGGGCCGGCGGCGCCGCTCGAAGATCCGTGGGTACGGGTAGTGCGCTGCCCTTGATGAACTGGGCCCAACTGGTGTTCCAGGCCGTCCAGCCGTTGCCCGGCTGGAGCCGGACCTCGGTGCCGGTGACGGTGACCAGGTCACCGACCTGGGTGACGCCCATCAGCCAGTCGGCGTTGGCCGGCGAGATGTTCGTGCAGCCGTGCGAGACGTTCCGGTGTCCCTGATCCGACACCGACCAGGGCGCCCCGTGGATGAACTCGCCGCCCCAGGTGAGCCGTTGGGCGTCAGCGACGTCCACCACGTAGCCGCCGTTCGGCTCGCCGCGCGTGTCGAACGTGGTCTGCTGGTGCTTCTCCATGATCACCATCTTGCCGCTGGACGTGGGGGTGCCCCGCTTGCCCAGGCTGACCGGGATCGTGCGGATCAGCTTGCCGTCGCGCAGCACGCGCATCTGCTTGGTGGCGTTGTCGATGTCGAGCGCCACCTGCCGTCCGATCCGGGACGTCGCGGTGCGGTCGGCGTCACCGATGTGACTCCCGCCGATCGGCAGACCCGCCAGGCCGGCCCGGACACTGATGGTCGTGCCCGGCCGCCAGAGGTCGCGAGCCCGGTAGTAGACCTGACTGCCGTCGTCCACCCAGGACCACACCCCCGGCTGGGGTGGGTTCGTGGTGACGAACAACCGACGCTGCACGTCGGCGCGGGCCTCGCGGGCGATGGGTGGCTCGAAGCCGATGGTCACTGGCATGGCAGTGCCGTAGGTCCGCTTGTCGGCGATGGACAACGTGCTGGTCACCTGCGGCTTCGTCGACGCCGCCGCAGTGGTGAAGGTGGTGGTGCGGGTGGTGGTCCGCCCGGAGTCGGCGGTGGCGGTCACCATCGCGGTGTAGGTGTGCCGCGGCCGCAGCGCAGCGGTCGGCACCCAGGCCGAGCGGTCCTCCCGTGGCTCCGCACTGACCAGCGCGCCGGTCTCGTCGACCAGGCGTACGGCGGTGATCTTCCCGCCCGTGACGAGCGGCACCACCTCGGCGCTGAGCGGCACGTCCCGGGACAGGTCGGCGGGCGCGACGGTCAACTCCGGCGCCGGGGCCACGCGCTCGGCGGGGCGGGCGGCAGGCTTCCGCTCGGCGGTGCACCCGCCGAGGACCAGAGGTGTCGCCGCGACGGTCACCGCCACCAGCGCCATGCGCCTTCGTATCCCCATCCACCGTCCCCCGGCCTTCGTGTTCTCCGTGGCGGCAATTCTCTCCGCGCCGACGACGCGGTGCGCTGTTTCTCGGGAATCACGCAACGAAGGTGGGACCGTCCGGCGGAGACGGCCGCCGGTGCGCCGCCCTTTCGTGACCCGCGGGACAACGAAGCGTGATGGTGCCATGGAATGCTGCCGACATGCGGAGAAGACGACGTCAATGGATTCTGCTACCGCTCCCCCTCCTCCTGCTGACCGCCTGCACCCCGGCGCATGAGCCGCTGGTCGCTCTCGCCGTCCAGGATGGCCGACCGGTCGGCGTGCTGGTCACCTGCGACGACGATTTCGCTCAGCTCGACGTGTTCGAGAACGACCACCCCAACGACGCGTCCGCTCGCCCCTTCATCAGGTGGAAAGTCACCGGCCGGCCCACGACCGAGGTCGTGGAGGTCGCCCTGCTGGGCCAACCGCCACAGGGCTGGGAGGTCGCTGACCCTGTCGACCTTCCGGCGGCCGAGGCAGGCATGGACGTGGACGTCGAGCCACTCACCGAACTTCGACCCGAGGTCACCTACAGCGTCAGCGGGTCGAGTCGCCGTGACGCCATCTCGGTGGACTTCACCCTCGCGGACCTGCCGCGCATCGGGCCGGACCAGGTGCTCGCGCCGCACGGACGTGACTCGACGAAGGTCGTCTCCCGGGACGCGTTCCTGCGCAAGGCGCGCGACAGCTGCTGACCGGGCCCCGCCGACCGGCCCGGAAGGTGGAGTGCCGCCGCAGCCGCCGATTACAGTTTTTCGAAGAGAGACAGAGAATTGAGATGGAGTCGACATCGAAACGACTCCACAAAGCCGAACAGGCGATCGCTGAGCGCTATTTAAGCGAGAATTAATCGTTTCAGTGGGAAACGAGCAGGGGGCCGACTCGTATTCTTCGGGCTCGGAAGAAAGGTGCGCCCCCATTGATGAACTTCCTATCCACCCCTCGACACCGCCGTTGGGTCACCGCCCTGCTGGTGGTGGGCGTGGCGCTCGCCGCCGGCTGCAAGGAAACGCCGGCCGCTCCTGGCGCGTCCGGCCCGTCCAGCGGCACCGGCACCATCACGCCCGGCCCGGACGCGCCGACGGCCACCGCACCGGGCGGCCCGTCGGCCACAGCGGGCGCCCCGGGCCCGTCGGCCACCCCGTCCGCGCCGGGCACACCGGCGACCCCGGCGACCCCGGCGACCAGCACCGCCCCACCCACCGCCTCCGGTGGCTGGATCACGGTCGACGCGGCCGCGCAGGCCGCCGCGACGAAGGCGTTCTTCGCCCGCAAACCCAAGCCGGTGACCGGAAACCCGGTCACGGTGCCCGAGTTCAACGTCGGCTGTACGACCAGTCACCACAACAGCGACGACCCGATCGTGCTGCCCAAGTTGGTGGGCGCCTCGCACAACCACACCTTCTGGGGCAACAGGTCGACAGACGCCACCTCGACCGCCGAGTCGCTGCGGGCGTCGAAGGCGACCACCTGCAACTCGCCGGACGACCAGTCCGCCTACTGGGTGCCGACGATGTACCAGAACGGCAAGGTCGTGGACCCGAAGGAGGTGACCGTCTACTACGGTTCCCGCCTGAAGGACCCGAGCAGAACCCAGCCCTTCCCGTTCGGCCTGCGAATGATCACCGGTGACGCCAAGAACCAGGTCGACACCCCGGACAAGCAGGGTAACCATTTCTGGTGTGCCGGCATCGGCGGCGAGATCGGCCGCAGCGCCGACAAGACGTTCCCGGTCTGCGCCAAGACCGCGAACATCGTCCGGCAGATCACCTTCCCGGACTGCTGGGACGGCAAGCACCTGGACAGCCCCGACCACAAGGCGCACATGGCCAACGGGGACCACACCGGGGCCTGCCCGAAGAGCCACCCGGTGCCAGTGCCGTCGGTGTCCTTCGTGATCTCGTACCCGCTGAGCGCGAACACTGACGGCATCACCCTCGCCTCCGGCACGTCCTTCTCCATGCACGCGGACTTCTTCAACGCGTGGCGGGACGAGGCGCTCGCCGCACGGGTGCGCAACTGTCTCGACCAGGGCGTGAAGTGCGACTCGGCAGGCAACTTCTGAGCTGACCTGGCCCGGCCGACCCTCGCGGGTCGGCGATCGTCGAGGTCTCCGGTGGACGGTTCAGCGATCCTGCCGAACCGGACACCGGAGACCTCCGGCCAGCCGGGTCAGAAGGTGGCGATCGGGTTGACCGGGCTGCCGGACGTGCCGGCGAAGCGGACCGGCGCGACCGCCAGTTGGAAATCCCACTGGTCGAGTTCGGTGGCCGTGGCCGCGCACGCCTCCAGGTCGCAGTTGTCGAGCAGCCACAGGCCCATCGCCACCAGGCTCACGGCGTGGACCGGCATCAACACGGCGTCGTACCCCGACGGCTGAACGTCCTGCGGGGTGTCGGCGCCGATCAGCGCGACGCCGCGTTCGTGCAGCCACGGCAGGCAGGACGCGTGCCAGCCTGCCTGGGTGAAACCGCTGGCCGCACCGTTCTCGTGCCGGAAGCGGCCGTAGCCGGTGCGCAGAAGGACCGCGTCGCCGGGACGCACCCGCACGCCCTGGCGACGCTCGGCCTCGTCCAGATCGTCGGGAAACACCCCCTGCCCCGGCGTCAGCCACGGCACATCGCGGGCCGCCGCCACGTCGAGCAGGACACCCCGGGTGACGATCCCGTCCGCCGCCGCCGTGACGGCCGCCCACGCCGAACCCGTCGCGGCGTCGACAGACGAGTGCGGCCGTCCGTTGTACAGGGAGCCGTCCCAGAAGATGTGGCACGGCGAGTCGAGGTGGGTGAGGGTATTGCCGTGGAACGTGATGCCGAGCCGCTCGGATGAGAAACCCCAGTGCCGGTCGGCGTGGAAGTGCGCCGGCATGTTCTCGGCGCCCGGCATGTCGGCGGCGCACGGGCAGACCGTCGTCGACCGGTCCATGTCGCCCGGTACGGCGACCTCCCACGCGCAGGACACGCTTCTGCCGTGGCGTACGGCCCGCGCCGCCGCCAGCCGCACGTCGTCGGTGATGAGGTTCAGCGTTCCGCGCTCGTCGTCGTCGCCCCACCGTCCCCAGTTCGACAGCGTGTCGAAGTATCCGAGCACGTCGTCCTGGGTCGGGATCGGTCGCCCCGTCGTCATCCCGCATCGACTCCTCTGCTCACGTGGTGCGCGACACCGCGGCTCAGGGTATCCGGCCGCGACACAAGCACAGGCCGGGTGGCGGCACGGGTCCGGCCAGGGCGTCGGTCGACTAGGGCTCGGCTCGGGCGGACCGGCACTGTTGCGGCACTGCTGGATTCGGCAGGTCGGCATCCCTGGTCCAGCCGAGGAACCGGCGGTGCAGCACCCCGGCCGGTGTCCACGGCATGTCCTCGGTCGCCTGCACGAGGTAGGACCCGAGGTAGAGAGTCAGCGACACGGGGGCATCCGCATACTCCGCCCGCAGCTCGCGCTTGCGGGTCCGGCAGGGCCAGGGCAGGCCGCAGCCACCGCAGCTCCAGATCGGCATGACCGGACCGTGGACGGTCACCGCACACCCGCCAGGAAGCGATCAGTGATCGCCCGTGCCTGCCGGCTGGTCGCCCAGTCGACCTGCCAGCACGGGTACGGCGTGAGCCGAGCCCACCACGCCCGGCAACCAACACACATGCCGTCCAGCCCTCGGACGTGCACCGCGAGGATCGTCTGCTCCTGGCCGCCGTTCATTCCTCGTCCACCTGCGGCCAGTGCCCTCGACTGATCGGGATCCGGTGCCGGCCGCGACAGGGCAGGTCGGCTCCGCAGCGGCAGACACGCCGCCAGAGCTCCCACGACCACACCGGCCGATGCCGCCGGGCAAAAGTCAACGCGGTGGCCGAGAGGTACTCGTCGTACGAGACGCGCCGCATGCGCCCTCCCTCGTCGATCAGGAGGGCGGCATCATCGCCCTCTCCTGAGGGGGACGCGGCGACCAGGCGATTGCCGCACCGCCCGCCGCATCCCGTGAGGGCGACGCTACGTACCGTCGCAGTGCGGAATGGGTAAGGTTCCTACCCCTTAGATCACGAGACCAGGCCAACCTTCACCGCGAGGTCACGGGCATCATCGCGGGTGGACCGCGGGCCGTCGAGCAGGTCCAGGGTGATCTGTCGGGCGTACCCGTTGAAGCGGATCGTCTCCGGGGCCGACTCGTACGCCTGACGGAGGGTCGCCACGGCCGTTTCCTTGTCGTCCTTGCCGTAGTGCGCCCGCGCGACCTCGATGAGATGGCGTGCCCGGCGCGGCCTCGACGGAATCGCCGCCGAATCGTGGCGGCGTGCCTGCCGAACCGCCTCACCCGACTTCTGCAACTCCACCGCCACGGTCACCGCGTGAGCGCCCATGATGACCTGCGAGAACGACGTCTGCGGCTGGTAGAAGCCCTGCGGCAGTCGCTGCGCCACCCGGTCCGCGCGATCCCAGTACCGCCAGGCCCGCCCTTCCTCACCGGCGCGGGCGGCGGTGTAGGCAGCCTCGAAGTTCAACGCACCCCACAGCGCCAACAGGTTCGTGTTCCCGTCGGCCGTCCGCGGTTCCAGCACCGACAGAAGGTCCAGGGTCACCACCATCGCGGTGTCCCAGTCCCCGGCATCCCGATGCACCTGGCACAGGAACCACCCCGCGCACGCCAGCGCCTCCGGATCGCCGGACTCCTGCCCCGCCACCATCGCCCGGTCCGCGACCCGCCACAACAACTCCGCAGCGGGTTGGTAGGCAAGGAACATCTGCGTCAACCCGAACGTCTCCGCCAACAGGGCCTGAGCCTGCCGACGCTCATCACCCTCGTACGCCAACGCGGCGCGCTGCACGTCGCGCAGCAGCCCCGGCAACAACCCGCCCAGCACCGTACGGTGATCCGACGCCTGATGACGTGCCCGCCACGCCGTCGCAAGCCGACCCCTCAGGCTCGTCAACGACTCCGGGGAAGCCTCCTCGGAAACGACGAAACGGTTCACCGCATCCCGGACCGACGCCAGCGCCGGATGCTCCGGCCCGTTGACCACAGCAGACCGGGCGCCCAACTCACCGGCCAGGGCAGACACCTCGACCTTGAGCGCACGCGCGATGCGATCCAGCATGTGAATGCGCGGCGGCAAAATGCGATCGGTCTCCACTGCCTTGACCCACTCAGCGCTGCGCCCGACCAACCCACCGAGCACCGCACGGGTCTTTCCGGACCGCTCGCGGTAGACCTTCAACCGCTGCCCGAAGGTCAACTCCGGCAAGGAATCCATCACGGGCCTCCTCGTAGCGCAGGACAGACCATCGGCGGCCAGGCCGCCGTCACCAAACACTAGCGGGCTGTCCGCCGCCTGATAGCCCGACACAATTCGCGCGCTGCCAACACCACCCTCCATGCCGATATCCAAGTCCCTGGAAACACCACGCAAGCGCAGCTCGCGACGGTCCGGCCCGATACGACGGCGGTGGCGGGGGCCCC
>NZ_JAGPXU010000034.1:0-68937 GCF_018070385.1 Micromonospora sp. C97 | reverse complement strand
GGTGGGGTTAGCGGAGGGCTAGGCGGGCGGCTCGGGCGTCGCGCTTCTCCTCGAAGCGGCTCGCGGCGCGGTCCAGGTCCGCCAACTGGGTGGCGAGCTGCTCGCGGGCGGCCTCGCCGTCGGCGTTGAGGCCGGTCACGTTGAAGACGTCCCACTGGCGCAGGACCGGCTGCAGCACCTCGTCGCGGTGCTGGCGCAGGTCGTAGATGCCGGCCAGGGCGATCGCCACCGACTTGCGGGCGAAGCCCTCGATGCCACTGCCCGGCATCTGGAAGTCGGCCACCACGTCGGCGACGGCCCGCATGGCCTGACTCGGGGCCAGCTCGAACGCGGCGGCGAGCAGGTTGCGGTAGAAGACCATGTGCAGGTTCTCGTCGGCCGCCACCCGCGCCAGCAGCGCCTCGCAGGCCGGGTCGCCGGTGGCCTTGCCGGTGTTGCGGTGCGAGATGCGGGTGGCCAACTCCTGGAACGAGACGTACGCCAGCGAGTGCAGCACCTCGTCGCCGTGGGCGTTGGTGTAGCCCTCCGACATGTGCGTCATCCGGGCCCGCTCCAACGCCACCGGGTCGACCGCCCGGGTGACGGTCAGGTAGTCGCGGATCGCGACGCCGTGCCGCCCCTCCTCGGCGGTCCACCGGTGCACCCAGGTGCCCCACGCGCCGTCCCGGCCGAACAGGGTGGCGATCTCGTGGTGGTACGAGGGCAGGTTGTCCTCGGTCAGCAGGTTCACGATCAGCGCGGTGCGGGCCACGTCCGGGATGGTGGAGTCGGTCGGCGACCACGCCTCGCCGCCGAGCGGCCCGTCGAAGGTCCGCCCCTCGCTCCACGGCACGTACTCGTGCGGGAACCACTCCTTGGCGAGCGAGAGGTGGCGGTCGAGGTTGCGCGCGACAACCGGCTCCAACTCGACGAGCAGCGCGGTCTGACTCAATGTGGTGCTGACGGTCACGAGAAACTCCCTACGGTGGCGTAACTTACGCTACCGTAGGTCCCCGCAGCCGTCAGCGCCAGTGGAGAGACTCACCCAACCGTCGGTTTGAGGTCCTCCAGAGGGGGCATCCACTCCTGCGCAGCGGCGGTGACCTGCTCACCTGAGCGGATGTCCTTCACCTCGTCCGGCGCTCCGTCGACGCCCGGGAACCAGACGTACGGAATCCCCCGCCGCTCGGCGTAGCGGATCTGCTTGCCGAACTTCGCCGCGCTCGGTGACACCTCGGTCGGCACCCCGCGCCGCCGCAACGCCTCCGCCACCCGGTTGCTGGCCGCCCGCTGCTCCTCGTTGGTCACCGCGACGAGCACGGCGGTCGGCACCTCCCGGGAGACCGACAGCGCCCCCGCGCCGAAGAGCAGCCCGAGCAGCCGGGTCACACCGATCGAGATCCCCACCCCCGGGTACGAGACAGCACCGGCGCTGGCCAGGTTGTCGTACCGGCCGCCGGAGCAGATCGAGCCGAAGCGCTCGTAGCCGCGCAGCTGGGTCTCGTAGACGGTGCCGGTGTAGTAGTCCAGGCCACGGGCGATGCGCAGGTCCGCCACGCAGAGCCCGGGCGAGTGCGCGGCGGCGGTCTCCACCACCCGGATCAGTTCCTCGATGCCCTCGTCGAGCAGCGGGTCACTCACCCCGAGCGCCCGCACGGCGTCGGCGAACGACGCGTCCGGGGCGGAGATCTCGGCCAGCGCCAGGCACGCCTTGGCCTGCGCCTCGCTCGCCCCGGCGGTCTGGGCGAGCAGGTCGGCCACCTTCGCCGGGCCGATCTTGTCGAGCTTGTCGACGGCGCGCAGCGCGGCCTCCGGGTCGGTCAGCCCGACACCCCGGTAGAAACCCTCGCTGATCTTGCGGTTGTTGACCTGGATCGTCACCGGCGGGATCGGCAACGACCGCAGCGCGTCGCCGATGACCAACGGCATCTCCGCCTCGTGGTGCGGGGCCAGGGTGTCCCGGTCGACGATGTCGATGTCGGCCTGGACGAACTCCCGGTAGCGGCCCTCCTGCGGCCGCTCGCCGCGCCACACCTTCTGGATCTGGTAGCGGCGGAACGGGAAGCTCAGCTTTCCGGCGTTCTCCAGCACGTACCGGGCGAACGGCACGGTCAGGTCGAAGTGCAGGCCGAGCTGGTCGTCACCGCCGGAGCCCTCCGCGTCGGCGTGCAACCGCCGGATCACGTAGACCTCCTTCGAGGTCTCGCCCTTGCGCAGCAGCTGGTCCAGCGGCTCCACGGCGCGGGTCTCCAGCGGCGCGAAACCGTACAGCTCGAAGGTGGCCCGGATCTTGTCGAGCACGAACTGCTCGATCATCCGCTGACCGGGGGTCCACTCCGGGAAGCCGGAGATGGGCGTGGGCTTGCTCATCGGCGTACTCCTTGCGGTTCCGCGCCGGTGGCGCGGTGGTGTCGTGGGTCCGCGCGTGGCGCGGACGAAGATCTAGAGGCCCCGGGTGGGAGCGGCCGGCGACGTGCCAGCCACCTCGATGAGGTACGGGTTGCTGGCGCGCTCGCGGCCGATGGTGGTGCTGGGGCCATGGCCGGGCAGCACGACGGTGTCGTCGGCCAGCGGGAGGATCTTGTCGCGCAGGCTGCTGAGCATGGCCGGCATGCTCCCGCCCGGCAGGTCGGTGCGGCCGATCGACCCGGCGAAGAGGACGTCACCGGAGAGGCACAGCTCGTCGGCCTCCCAGCCCGACCCGGCGCCCGGCAGCCGGAACAGCACCGACCCGCCGGTATGGCCCGGGGCATGGTCGACGGCGATCTCCAGGCCGGCGAGGGTGAGGGTGGCGCCGTCGGTCAGCTCCGCCACGTCCTCCGGCTCGGTGTAGCTCAACCGGCCGCCGAAGAGCGACGTCAGGTCGGCCGAGAGGCCCTTGGCCGGGTCGGCCAGCATCTCCCGGTCGCCCGGGTGCACGTAGGCGGTGATGCCGCGCGCACCGCAGACCGGCGCTACCGAGAAGGTGTGGTCGAGGTGGCCGTGGGTGAGCAGCACGGCGGCCGGATGCAGGCGGTGCTCGGCGAGCAGCGCGTCGAGGCGGCCGAGCACCCCGATGCCGGGGTCGACCACCACGCACTGCTCCCCCGGCGCGGTGGCAACCACGTAGCAGTTGGTGCCGAAGGCGTCCGCGGGAAAGCCGGCCACGAGCACTGGCGCTGTCCTTTCCGTCGAGCAGCTGTCGTCCTGCCCCGCAGCCTATCGGGCGCGCCCAGCCGGTTTGCCGCGTCCGTCCCCGGCACCCCGCAGGGCACAGTGACGATCTCCGATAAGCGCTGCTCGGGACGGGGCGGACCTCGTACACCACATTCCCAGTCACTAGCCGTACACTCTGGCGGGCGTGTGGCGCGGCACACGTGACGCCCGGACGGGCCGGGGCGACCGGCCGCCGGCGACGACCAGGTAGAGGAAAGGGGAGCACTGGTGGCTTCCAGCAGGGACCGGCAGCGCAAACTGGCACGGGCCAAGCTCGACCGGCAGTTGGCTCGCCGGGCGGCCGCTACGCGGCGCCGACGGCAGATCCAGGCCGGAGTCGGCGCCGCTCTGATCCTCGTGTTGGTAGTGGCCGGCTCGGCCTGGGCGCTCGGGGCGTTCGACTCCGACCCGAAGCAGAACACGGCCGCGGCGGAAACCTGCCTCTGGACGCCGCAGGACGCGACGGCCAACACCAACCTCAAGGACGTCGGCACGCCGGCCACCAAGGACCTGCCCACCGACGGCACCCGGCCGATGACCGTGACCACCAACCAGGGCGCGCCGATCACCGCGGAGCTGAACCTCACCAACTCCCCGTGCGCGGCGGCGAGCATCGCCCACCTGGCGAGCCGGTCGTTCTACGACAACACCAAGTGCCACGAGATCACCACCGAGGGCGCGCTGCGCTGCGGCGACCCCAGCGGCACCGGCCTCGGTGGGCCGACCTACTCGTTCTACGACGAGGAACTGCCGACCGTGCCGTCGGCGTCACCGTCGGCCACCCCCGCCCCCGACCAGCCGCCGACGTACCCGAAGGGCACTGTGGCGATGGTCTCCAACCCGCCGGGCAGCAACGGCAGCCAGTTCCTGATCTTCTTCAAGGATTTCACCACCACCGACCCGAAGTACCCGGTCATCGGCCGGGTGACCGGCGGGCTGGACGTGGTGGAGAAGATCGGTGCCCTCCCGACCGTGGACAATGGGACCGGGGCGAAGGTCAAGCCCAGCACCGATGTGACGATCCAGAGCCTCACGGTCGGTGAGCCGGTCTCCGCTGCGGCACCGGCGCCGTCGGCCTCCGGCACCCCGGCCAGCAGCCCGAGCGCCGGCTGACCGGGCGCCACCACCCACCCAAGCGGCACTCAGCAGCAGACAGCCAGGAGGATCCAGGCGTGACGTCCACCAGAGAGCGGCAGCGCGCGGCGGCCCGCGCCCGGCTCGAGAAGGAGATGGCCGAGCGCGCGGCCAAGGCCCGCAAGCGCCGGCAGACGACGGCGATCGTCAGCGCGGGTGCCGCGCTGGTGCTCGTGGTCGCCGGCACCGTCTGGCTGGCGGTGAGCCTCGGCGGCGACGACGACAAGCCCGACACCACCACCGCGGCGCCCGGCGCGGCCGAGTGCGCGTTCAACGCGGTGCCCACCGAGCAGCGGCCACCGCAGATCAAGGACGTGGGGTTGCCGAGCAACGAACAGTCCGCCAAGGGCATCCAGACCATGACGATCGACACCAACCTCGGCCCGATCACCGCCAAGGTCGACCGGTCGCTGGTGCCGTGCACGGCGGGCAGCTTCACCTACCTCGCGGAGAAGAACTTCTTCGACAACACCAAGTGCCACCGCCTGGTGACCGAGGGCATCAAGGTGTTGCAGTGCGGTGACCCCAGCGCCACCGGCAACGGCTGGCGGGACACCGACGGCCAGGGCGGCCCGAGCTACCGCCTGCCCGAGGAGAACCTGCCCACCGACAAGCGCCCGCCGTACCCGGAGGGTGTCATCGCGATGGCCAACTCCGGCCAGCCGGGCAGCACCGGCAGCCAGTTCTTCATCGTCTACGGCGACTCTCCGCTGGACCCGGCGTACACGGTGCTGGGCACCATCACCGGCGGCCTGGACCTGGTCAAGGACGTGGCCAAGGCCGGCGACGACGGGGCGTTCGCCCAGCAGGCCGGCGGCGGCCACCCGAAGAAGGAGGTCATCATCAAGGACCTCGCGATGAGCAACCCGCAGGGCTGACACCCGCGCAGACGACACAGCGCCCGCCGGCTGAGCCGGCGGGCGCTGTCGTGTTCGGGGTACGGCGTCAGGCGCCCGAGGTGACCCGGTAGGCGTCGAAGACGCCGTCGACCTTGCGGACCGTGGCCAGCAGGTGGCCCAGGTGCTTCGGGTCGGCCATCTCGAAGCTGAACCGGCTCACCGCCACCCGGTCACGGGTGGTGGTGACGGTGGCGGAGAGGATGTTGACCCGCTCGTCGGAGAGCACCCGGGTGACGTCGGCCAGCAGCTTGTGCCGGTCCAACGCCTCGACCTGGATGGCGACCAGGAACGTCGAGGCGGAGGTGAGCTTCCAACTCACCTCGACCACCCGCTCGCTCTGCGCGCGCAGGTCCTCGGCGTTGGCGCAGTCGTCGCGGTGCACGCTCACCCCGCCGGAGCGGGTGACGAAGCCGAACACCGAGTCCGGAGGCACGGGGGTGCAGCACCGGGCCAGCTTGATCCAGACGTCGCTGACGCCCCGGACCACCACGCCCGGGTCACTGCTGCTCTGCCGGCTGCGCGGCGGCCGGGTGGCGACGGCGGTCTCGGCGATGTCCTCCGCCGCACCCTCCTCGCCGCCGTACGCGGCCATCAGCTTCTGCACCACCGACTGCGCGGAGACCTGGCTGTCGCCGACCGCCGCGTACAGCGAGGCCACGTCGGCCAGGTGCAGGTCGCGGGCGATCGACATGAGCGCGTCGGAGGTGAGCATCCGCTGCAACGGCATGCCCTGCTTGCGCATCGCCTTGACGATCGCGTCCTTGCCGGCCTCGATCGCCTCCTCGCGCCGCTCCTTGTTGAAGTACTGCCGGATCTTCGTCCGGGCGCGCGGGCTCTTGACGAAGCCCAGCCAGTCCTGCGTGGGGCCGGCCGTCTCGGACTTCGACGTGAAGATCTCGATCACGTCGCCGTTGGACAGCGTCGACTCCAGCGGCACCAGCTTGCCGTTGACCCGCGCCCCGATGCACTTGTGCCCCACCTCGGTGTGCACCGCGTACGCGAAGTCCACCGGTGTCGAACCGGTCGGCAGCGGGATGACGTCACCCTTGGGGGTGAAGACGTACACCTCCTGGCTGGACAGGTCGAAGCGCAGCGCGTCCAGGAACTCGCTCGGGTCGGCCGCCTCCCGCTGCCAGTCCAGCAGCTGCCGCAGCCAGGTCATCTCGTCGATGTGCGCCGGCGGGCCGACAATCTGGGTGCCCTTGTGCTCCTTGTACTTCCAGTGCGCGGCGATGCCGAACTCGGCGGTGCGGTGCATCGCGTACGTGCGGATCTGCATCTCCACCGGCTTGCCGGTGGGCCCGATGACAGTCGTGTGCAACGACTGGTACATGTTGAACTTGGGCATCGCGATGTAGTCCTTGAACCGGCCCGGCACCGGCTGCCAGTTGGCGTGGATGACCCCCAGCGCCGCGTAGCAGTCGCGAACCGTGTCGACCAGGATGCGCACACCGACCAGGTCGTAGATGTCGTTGAAGTCGCGACCCCGCACGATCATCTTCTGGTAGATCGAGTAGAGGTGCTTCGGCCGACCTGTCGTCTCCGCCTTGATCTTGGCGGCCTTCAGGTCGGTCTGCACCTTCTGCGTCACCTGCCGCAGCAACGCCTCGCGCTGCGGCTGGTGCTCCCCGATCAGCCGGTTGATCTCCTCGTAGCGCTTCGGGAAGAGCGTGCCGAAGGACAGATCCTCCAGCTCCCACTTGATCGTGTTCATACCGAGCCGGTGCGCCAGCGGCGCGAGGATCTCCAGCGTCTCCTTGGCCTTCTGCTCCTGCTTGGGGCGGGGCAGGAAGGTCAGGGTACGCATGTTGTGCAGCCGGTCGGCCAGCTTGATCACCAGCACCCGCGGGTCCTTGGCCATCGCCACGACCATCTTGCGGATCGTCTCGGCCTTGGCCGCGTCGCCCAGCTTGACCTTGTCGAGCTTGGTGACGCCGTCGACCAGCAGGGCGACCTCGCCGCCGAAGTCGGCGCGCATCTGGTCGAGGGTGTACTCGGTGTCCTCGATGGTGTCGTGCAGCAGCGCGGCGACCAGGGTGGTGGTGTCCATCCCCAGGTTGCCGAGGATCGTCGCCACGGCGAGGGGGTGGGTGATGTACGGGTCACCGGACTTGCGGTACTGCCCGGAGTGCCACCGGGCGGCCGTGTCGAAGGCGCGCTGGAGCAGCCGGGCGTCCGCCTTGGGGTGGTTGTCCCGGTGGCTCGCGATGAGCGGCTCCAGCACCTCGCTGACCTGAGAGGTCTGCCAGGGCGCGTTGAACCGGGCCAGCCGGGCCCGGACCCGCCGGCCGGTGGGCGCGTTGGACAGCCCGAAGCCACCGCTGGGCGACGGGTCGATGCCGGCGTCGCTCGGGAACGGCACCACGACACCGTCGGCGCCGGGAGACGCCTCGGCGCTCGGCGGGCCGCTGGTCGGACGCACCGGGCTCTCGCCGGAAGCCCTGCCGGAGCCGTTGCCGGTGCCCGTCACCCGGGCCGGCGCGTCGCCTGTCCGGTCAGTCACCGAGCCGTCAGCGTCGCCTGTCGGGTGCACCGTGCCCTCCGCCGGAGGGACGACATCGTGGGACACCGGCCTCCTCACCGCTCGCCGGAAACACGCCGGCCGAAGATCGGCCGACCTGGTCTCGCTCGCCGGACGGGGTACCGCCGGCGTCAGCAAAGGGCAATGCTACCCGCACGGACGGTCCCCTGCCGCTCCGCCGGACGGTCGGCGCCGGGTCCATCCGACAGGTCCGGGATCAAACGGTCAGCCGGGTACCGACCGGCTCAAACAGTCAACAGGGCGTGGACGGGACGCGGCGCCAGTCGCTCACGTCCACCCAGGAAACCGAGCTCCAGCAGCACGGTGAAGCCGGCGACGGTCCCACCGGCCCGCTCGACCAGGTCCAGCGTCGCCTCGGCGGTGCCACCGGTGGCCAGCACGTCGTCGACAACCAACACCCGGTGCCCGGCGGTGAAGGCGTCCTCGTGCACTTCCAACGTCGCCTCGCCGTACTCCAGCGCGTAGGAGACCGAGTGCGCGGGGCGGGGCAGCTTGCCGGCCTTGCGTACCGGCACCACGCCCACCCCCGTCGCGTACGCGATGGCCGCCGCGACCACGAACCCACGCGCCTCGATGCCGACCACCACGTCGAAGGCTTCCCGCCCGTGATACGAGACGATCCCGTCGATCACCTCACGGAAGACCTTGCCGTCGGCGAACAGTGGCATCAGGTCCTTGAACAAGACGCCCGGCTTGGGAAAGTCGGGCACGTCCAGCACCCGGCTGGCGACCAGTCGGGCGGCCTCCGGGCCACTGTCCCCGCGCGCTGCGGTGCTGTGGGTCTCCGTCACGGCTGTTTCGCTCTCCTTCGACGACGAACGGCGTCCGGCAACAGCATGCCGGACGCCGTTCGGGTGTTTCCTGTCGGGTCAGCGCCGCTTGGCGCCACCCGGCCGGTTGCCGCCGCCACCCGGGCGACCGCCCCGGGCACCGGTCGGGCGCTTGCCCGCCGGCCGAGCGCCCACCTTGGGGGCGGCACCGGCCAGCGCGGCGGCGTCCTGGTCGACCGGCTCGTCGGACGCGACGGCCTGGGCGGCCGGGCTCGCGGCGCCCTTACCGGGGACCTCGCCGCGGGCGACAGCGCCCCGCCGGCTCAGGACGCGCTTGTTGTGCGCCTGGATCCGCGGGTCGTAGTTCTTCAGCAGCGCCAGCAGCGGGGTGGCCACCAGGATGGAGGTCAGGAACGCCACCGCCATACCGACGAACAGCACCAGACCGAGGTCCTTCAACGTGCCGGCACCGAGCAGGCCGGCACCGATGAAGAGCAGACCGCCGACCGGCAGCAGAGCGACGACGGAGGTGTTCAACGACCGCATCAGGCTCTGGTTGATAGCCAGGTTGGACGCCTCGCCGTACGTCTGGTTGTTGTTGGCGGTGATGCCCCGGGTGTTCTCCTGGACCTTGTCGAAGACCACCACCACGTCGTAGAGCGCGAAGCCCAGGATGGTGAGGAAACCGATGATCGTCGACGGGGTGACCTCGAAACCGACCAGCGAGTAGATGCCGGCGGTGAGGATCAGGTTCGTGATCAGCGAGGCGACCGCGGCCACGGCCATCCGCCACTCGAAGCGCAGGATCAGGTAGACCATCACCAGCGCGATGAAGATGACCAGACCGAGCACGGCCCGCTCGGTGACCTGGCTGCCCCACGCCTCACTGACCTGGTTGCTGCTGATCTGGTCGGCGTTGATGCCGAGGTCCTCGGCGATCTGGGCCTTGACCGCGGTGGCCTGCTCGGCGGTGAGCTGCGGCGTGCGCAGCTCGTACGAGTCGCCGCCCGGGCCGCCGACCTTCTGCGTGGTCGCCACCGTGACACCGGTGTTCTCGGCGGCCAGGGCCGAGTTGACCTCCCGCTCGGCGTCGTCCAGGGTGCCGACGCTGGCCGGCACCTGGAACGAGTTGCCGCCCGCGAACTCGATGCCCAGGCTGAACCCGCGGATCGAGAAGCTGAGGATCGCGATCAGGATCAGAACCCCGGCGACGCCGAACCAGAGCTTGCGCCGGCCGACGATGTTGAGACCGGCCTCGCCGTTGTAGAGGCGGCTCGCCAGACCGTTTTCAGCCATCTCAGGCCTCCTTGGCGCGCGGGTTGCGGGGCTGAGTCGGCTGGTTGCGGGCCGGAAGCGCCCGGCCCAGACCGCTGACCCGCGGGGACAGGAACGCCCGGGTCCGGGCGAACATCGTCATGATCGGGTGACGGAAGAGGAACACCACCACCAGGTCCAGAACGGTGGCCAGGCCGAGCGCGAACGCGAAGCCCTTGACCGTGCCGACCGAGACCACGTAGAGCACCACCGCGGAGAGCAGGGTGATCGCGTTGGCCGAGATGATCGTGCGACGGGCCCGGATCCAGGCACGCGGCACCGCGCTCCGCGGGCTGCGCCCCTCCCGGATCTCGTCCTTCAATCGTTCGAAGTAGATGACGAACGAGTCCGCCGCCACACCGAGCGAGACGATCATGCCGGCGATGCCGGCGAGGGTGAGCGTGAAGCCGATCTGCCGGCCGAGCACCACCAGCGCGCCGAAGACCAGCAGCGCGGAGAGGATCAGGCTCAGGAAGATGACCGAGCCGAGCAGCCGGTAGTAGAAGAACGCGTAGATGATGACCAGCAGCATGCCGATGCCGGCCGCGAGCAGACCAGCGCGCAGGTGGCTGGCGCCCAGGGTGGCGGTGACGTTCTGCGCCTCCTGCTGCTCGAAGGTCACCGGCAGCGCGCCGTAGCGGAGCTGGCCGGCGAGGGTGCTGGCGTCCTTCTGGGTGAACTGGCCGGTGATCTGCGAGTTGCCGGTGAGCACACCCTGGATCTCCGGGGAGGACACGATCTCGTTGTCCAGCACCACGGCGACCCGGCACTTGCCGTCCTGGCCCAGCGCGGTCGCGTCACAGGCCTGGCCCTCGTTGTTGAACGCCTCACGGGTCAGCGAGGTCCACTTGCCCTGACCGTCGCCGGTGAAGTCCAGGCTGACCACCCAGGCGTTGGTCTGGTCGAGCACCGCATCGGCGTCGGAGACGTCGGTGCCCAGCACCTTGGCCTGGTCGAGCAGGTACTTCGAAGCGCCGTCCTCGCAGGAGACCACCTGCTGCTTCGGGTCGGAGATCGACGCCGGGGGGCGCTGGTCGAGCTGCGCGCAGCCGATCGTCGGCACGTTGAACTGCATCTGCGCCGGCAGCACCGCGACCTCCTGCGGAGACAGCGTGCCGAACGGCTTGAGCTTCTCGGCCAGCGACGGGTCGGCGGTCAGGTCGGCCGGGGCCTGCAGCCCGTTCGCGGCCTGCCACGCGGCGGCGCCGACCTTCTGCTCGACGGCCTTGCGCTGCTCCTCCACGCTGGCCGGCACCGGCTCCGAACTGGCGGTGGGCGCGGCGGCGCTCGGCGAGGCCGAGGCGGACGCGGAAGGAGTCGGCGTGGCACTGGGCGACGCCGGGGCCATCCCGCCCTGACCACCGCTGGGCGACGAGGTCACCTTCGGCGAGGCGCTGCCCGTGGGGGTCGGGGTCGCGGCGCCGGACGGGGTCGCGCTGCCGGTCGGGGCGGCGCTGCCGGACGGGGTCGGCGTGGCGGCGGGCGGCGCCTCGGCCACACCACTGCCGGAGGCGGCCTTGAGCACCTTGCGGAAGCGCAGCTCGGCGGCTTCGCCAACGTCGTCGAGGTTGCGGTTCTCACCGGGCAGGGAGATGACGATGTTGCGGTTGCCCTCGGTGACCACCTCGGCCTCGGCCACGCCGAACGCGTTGACCCGGCTCTCGATGATCTCGCGGGCCTCCTCGAGGTTCTCCGCCGTCGGGGGCTTGCCGTCGACGCTGTTGGTCGCCTCCAGTGTCACCCGCGTGCCGCCGATGAGGTCCAGGCCGAGCTTGGGCTCGAGCCGGTCCTTCCAACTGCCGCTGGCGCCGGCGAAGAACACCAAAAGATAGAGGACCACGAAGATGAACCCGAGCACGGCGAGCTGCCGCCCGGGGCGCATCTGTCCCTGAGGTGGTGCCACGGCTGTCCTGTCTCCCTGTACGGTCGCGCCGCTGTCGCAGCGGCGGCGGTGTCGGGCCGGGGGTCCCGCCCGACGGGTCTGCCTTGAGTCGACGAGATGCCGACACGAGAACCGGGCCCCCCGGCGCGGAACGCCGACGGCCACCGGAACGTGTCGACGCCCGACGTCGACCCAACTATCCAGTTTTCACGTCTCGCCCGCTGCCCCGTCGGGGCGCGACGACCCGGAAGCCGGGTCGACCGGCCGTACGCCGGACTCGCCGCTCCCGGGGGGAGGGGTCAGTCCTTGGCGGTGTCCGCGTCCTCGGTGACCGGCTCGCTCGGCAGCTCGGCACGGGTGACCACCCGCGCGATGGCCGGGCGGGCGTAGCGGGTCTGCACGCCCGGGGCGACCTCGATCAGGACGGTGTCGTCCTCGATGCCGGTGACCGTGCCGTAGAGCCCGCCGATGGTCACGACCTCGTCGCCGGGGCCGAGGTTGGACTGCATCGCCTCTGCCTCTTTGCGGCGCTTCTGCTGGGGTCGGATCATCATGAAGTACATGACGCCGAAGAGCAGGGCGATCATCAGGATCGGCGTGAAACCGCCGGCCCCGCCACCCGCTGCTGCCAATTGCACGGTTACTGACCTTCCCATTGGCCGCCTGCCCGGCACCGTGGGTGCCGGAGCGGAGGCGGATTCTCACGTCCTGTACAGACCGCGGCGAAGTCTAAACCCTGCACCTGAGAACGCCGAATGCGGCACAGATCACGTTCACATCACGGCTGTTCGGCATCCAGCGAGAACAGATCGGGCACAGGTGGACTATCTACACCAAATGTACCATTCGGTGGTGTGCGCCCCAGATGCCGCCAGGCGGCCTCGGTCGCCACCCGCCCCCTGGGCGTACGCGCCAACAGCCCGGCCCGCACCAGGAACGGCTCGCAGACCTCTTCGACCGTGTCCGGCTGCTCCCCCACCGCCACCGCCAGGGTGGACAACCCGACCGGGCCACCCCGGAACGAGTCGACCAACGCGGTCAGCACCGCCCGGTCCAACCGGTCCAGGCCCAGCGCGTCCACGTCGTACACGATCAGGGCGGCGCGGGCCGTGTCGAGATCGACCACCCCGTCCGCGCGGACCTCGGCGTAGTCGCGGACCCGGCGCAGCAACCGGTTGGCGATCCGCGGCGTACCCCGGGACCGACCGGCGATCTCGGTCGCGCCCTCCGGGGTGATCGGCACCCCCAGGATCCGTGCCGAACGGTGCAGCAGCGTCTCCAGATCCGCCGGCGAGTAGAAGTCGAGGTGCGCGACGAAACCGAACCGGTCCCGCATCGGCCCGGTCAGCAGGCCCGACCGGGTCGTCGCGCCGACCAGGGTGAACGGCTCGACGTCCAGCGGGATCGCCGTCGCCCCCGGACCCTTGCCCACCACCACGTCGACCCGGAAGTCCTCCATCGCGCTGTACAGCAACTCCTCCGCCGGCCGCGCAATCCGGTGGATCTCGTCGATGAAGAGCACGTCGCCCTCGGCGAGGCTGGTCAGGATCGCCGCCAGATCACCCGACCGCTCGATCGCCGGACCGCTGGTCACCCGGATACCCGCGCCCAACTCGGCGGCGACGATATTGGCCAGACTCGTCTTACCCAATCCGGGCGGGCCGGAGAGCAGAATGTGGTCCGGCGGCGAACCCCGCCGCATGGCGCCCTGCAACAACAGGTCCAGCTGGTCGCGGACCCGGTCCTGGGCGATGAACTCGGCCAACCGCCTCGGCCGTACTGTGGCCTCCGCGTCCCGGTCGGCGTCGTTGACGTACGCCGAGACGAGCCCCTCGGTCTCGCTCATCGGGCCGTCTTCAATCGCGACTGCGGGGCTCGCAAACCCGGCTCACTCCTCGCGCTCATCGGGCCGTCTTCAATCGCGACTGCGGGGCTCGCAAACCCGGCTCACTCCTCGCGCTCATCGGGTCCGACCCAGCAGCCGGATGGCCTGCTTGAGCAGCACCGGCACCGGCGGGGTCTCACCCTCGATCGACTCCGCCACCGCGGCCACCGCCTGATCGGCCTGGCCGGCCGTCCAACCCAACCCCACCAGGGCCTGCCGGACCTGCTCCGGCCAACTGCCACGGGTCACCCCGGCCGACCCGTCGGCGCCGATCGGCACCGGGCCGATCCGGTCGCGCAGCTCCAGCACCAGGCGTTCCGCGCCCTTCTTGCCGATACCGGGCACCCGGGTCAGGGCGGCGGTGTCGGCGTTGGCGATCGCCTTGCGGACCGCGTCCGGGGTGTGCACCGCCAGCACCGCCTGGGCCAGTCGCGGGCCCACCCCACTGGCGGTCTGCAACAGCTCGAACAGCGACTTGGCGTCGTCGTCGGCGAAGCCGTACAGGGTCAGCGAGTCTTCCCGCACGATCAGGCTGGTGGCGAGCCGGGCGACCTGGCCGACCCGCAGCTCCGCGAGGGTCCCCGGGGCGCAGTGCACGGCGAGCCCGACCCCACCGACCTCGATCACGGCCTGGTCCGGACCCGTCGCGGTCACCGTGCCGCGCACGCTGGCGATCATCGTGCTCCTCCTCGTCGTGCCCGGTCGGCCGCGGCGGCCAGCTTGGAGCGGGTCCCGCCGCGCCACACGTGGCATATGGCCAGGGCCAGCGCATCGGCGGCGTCGGCCGGCTTCGGCGGCTCGGCCAACCGCAACAGCCGGGTCACCATGGCGGTCATCTGCGCCTTGTCGGCCTGACCGGACCCGGTCACGGCCGCCTTCACCTCGCTCGGGGTGTACGTCTGCACCGGCAGCCCGGCCCGCGCCCCGGCCAGCACGGCGATGCCGCTGGCCTGCGCGGTGCCCATCACCGTGCGGACGTTGTGCTGGCTGAACACCCGCTCGACGGCGACGCTCTCCGGTTGGTGCTCGGCCACCAACTCGGTCAGCGACCGGTCCAGGTGCAACAGGCGCAGCGCCAGGTCGTCGGCCGGGTCGGTGTAGACCACGTAGTAGGCGACCAGGGTGCAGGGCCGGCCGGGCACACCCTCGACCACACCCACCCCGCACCGGGTCAGACCCGGGTCGACACCGAGCACGCGCACGCCGCCCCCTCCCCAACCGTCAGCAGTACGTGTGTTCGACACCCTAACCGGCGCCCTTCCCACCAGCCCCACGGGACACGCCCCCCGCGCCCCACACCCCACGCCTCGCACCCCACGCCCGCCCGCACCCCGCACTCACGCCCCGGGCGTCCCACACCCACACCCACACCCACGCCTGCACCCCGCACTCACGCCGCCGCGAGCCCGCACCCCGCACCGCGCGCGCCACGCGCCACGCGCCACGCGCCACGCGCCACGCGCCACGCGCCACGCGCCAAGATCCGAGCAACCTCCCGGATGTCGCTGCCTCAGACGCTCCGGCGGCCGATCGGGCGCGAATCGCAACGTCGACGCCGGCAAGGTCACGCTCGATCCAGGATGTAGTGGCAACGGAACGCCGGGATGCCCACTACATCCTGGATATTGCGCGATCTTGCGCGGCGCGGCGCGGCGGCGGCGCAGCGCAGCGCAGGCGCAGGCGCAGCCTGGCGCGGAGCGGCGCAACCGGCCCGGCGCGGCGCAGCCTGGCGCAGCGCAGCGGCCCGGCGCGGCACGGCCCGGCACGGCACGGCCCGGCGCGGCACGGCCCGGCGCGGCGCGGCACGGCGCAGCCTGGCGCGGTGCGGCGCGACGAGGGCGGTGGGCGCGTGTGGGTCGGGAGGGGCGGGCGAGCCACACAGCTTCGGTGCGGAGTATGTGTCGCCGGCCCATGTGCCGGGGGGCACACAGCTCGTAACTTCTTGCGCCATGACGGCAGAACCCGTGGTGGTCCCCCACGTCGTACAGGTCGACCTCACCGGTCGGACCGCCCTGGTCACCGGGGGCGGCGGCGGCATCGGGCGGGCGTGTGCCCTGCGGCTCGGCGCGGCCGGCGCCACGGTGCTCGTGGTGGATCGCAACCTGGAGGCGGCGAAGGCGGTGGCCGCCGAGGCCGGGGGCCGGGCGGAGGGGGTCGACCTGTCCGACGCCGCGGCGGTGGACTCCCTCGACGCGGACGTGGACATCGTGGTGAACAACGCCGGGCTCCAGCACGTCGCGCCGTTGCAGGACTTCCCCGTCGAGCGCTTCGAGTACATCCAGCGCGTGATGGTGGAGGCGCCGTTCCTGCTGATCCGCCGGGCGCTGCCGCACATGTACGCCCAGGGCTGGGGGCGGGTCATCAACATCTCCTCGGTGCACGGGCTGCGGGCCTCGCCCTACAAGGCCGCGTACGTCTCGGCCAAGCACGCCCTCGAAGGGCTGTCGAAGGTGGTCGCGCTGGAGGGCGCCGCGCACGGGGTCACCGCCAACTGCATCAACCCGGCGTACGTGCGCACCGCCCTGGTGGAGAGCCAGATCGCCGATCAGGCGGCCAGTCACGGCATCGACGAGACCGAGGTGGTCGAGAAGATCATGCTGGCCCGGGCCGCGATCAAGCGGTTGATCGAGCCGGAGGAGGTGGCCGAACTGCTGGCGTACCTCTGCTCGCCGCCGGCGGCGTTCATCAGCGGAGCGTCGATCGCCCTCGACGGGGGCTGGACGGCCAACTAGTGGGGCTGAGCACAATGTCGACCATGTCATCGCCGGTGGAGTTCCTGGAGCTGCTCGCCCGAGAGGCCGCGGCCGTCGAGTTCGAGGGACCACTGGTGGCCGCGCGGGCGGCCGGGCTGCCGCCGGAGCGCCTGGCCGAGCTGGAGCAGGCCAGGGCTGTGGCGTTGCGGGTCCGCGCGCTGCTGGAGCGCCGCCGCCGCCGGGAGAGCGAGCTGTCCGGCCTGTACGACACGGTCAGCGACCTGGCCGGGCTGCGCGACCTGGACGACGTGTTGCGGGCGATCGTGCACCGGGCCCGTCACCTGCTCGGCGCGGACGTGGCGTACATGACGCTCAACGACGACGAACGTGGCGACACCTACATGCGGGTGACCGACGGGTCGGTCTCGGCCCGTTTCCAGCGGCTGCGCCTGCCGATGGGTGCCGGCCTCGGTGGCCTGGTGGCCCAGTCGGGCGCCCCGTACGTCACCGCGAACTACGGCGAGGACGCCCGCTTCCACCACACCGGCGAGATCGACGCGGGGGTGGGCGAGGAGGGTCTGGTGGCGATCCTCGGGGTGCCGCTGCGGCTCGGCTCCACCTCGATCGGGGTGCTCTACGCGGCCAACCGTTCGGCCCGGCCGTTCGTCCGGGAGGAGGTGACGCTGCTGGTGTCGCTGGCCGCGCACGCCGCGGTGGCGATCGACACCGCCCGGCTGCTGGCCGAGACCCGTTCGGCGTTGGCCGAGTTGTCGGCGGCGAACACCACCATCCGGGCGCACAGCAGCTCGGTGGAGCGGGCGGCGGCGGCCCACGACCGGATGACCGCGTTGGTGCTGCGCGGCGGTGGGGTGGAGGACGTGGCGGCGGCGGTGACCGAGGTGCTGGGCGGCGCGCTGCTGGCGTTGGACGCCGAGGGCCGCCTGCTGGCCCGGGTGGGTGAGATCGAGGAGCCGGACCGCGCGGACATCGTGGAGGCGGTGGCCGCGTCCCGGACCGAGGGGCGCAGCGTCCGCCGGGGCCCGCTCTGGTACGCCGCCGTGGTGGCCGGCGCGGAGAACCTGGGCGCCCTGGTGCTGCGCCCGGACGACGAGTTGGTCGACGCCGACCAGCGCATCCTGGAGCGGGCCGCGTTGGTGACCGCGCTGCTGCTGTTGTTCCGCCGGACGGTCGCGGAGGCGGAGGGGCGGGTGCGGGGCGAGCTGCTGGACGACCTGATCGCCCGCCCGCTGCGCGACACCGACGCGTTGCGCAGCCGGGCCCGTCGGCTCGGCGTGGACCTGGACGCGCCGCACGTGCTGGTGGCGGTGGGTGACGACGCGATCGCCGCGACCGGTTCGGCTCGGCAGCGGGTGCTCTCCTGGGCCACCACGTACGCCTCGGCGCGCGGCGGACTGGCGGCGGCCCGCGACGGCCGGGTGGTGCTGATGTTGCCGGGCTCGGACGCGGGCGGCAGTGCCCGCGCGGTGGCCCGGGACCTGTCCCGGGTGACCGGCCGCCCGGTGACCGCCGGGGCGAGCGGCCCGGCGAACACGCCGGCGGCGCTGGCGGTGACGTTTCAGGAGGCGGACCGGTGCCTGACGGCGTTGGGTGCGTTGGGCCGTGCCGGGCAGGGCGCGAGCACCGTGGAGTTGGGCTTCGTCGGGTTGTTGCTGGGCACTGTCGGTGACCGCGGTGAGAAGGACGTGACGGAGTTCCTCACCGCCACGGTCGGCCCGGTGCTCGACTACGACGCCCGCCGCGGCACGGCGCTGGTGAAGACGCTGGAGGCGTACTTCGGGGTGGGTGGCAGCCTGGCCCGGGCCGCCGAGCAACTGCACGTGCACGTCAACACGGTGACCCAGCGGTTGGAGCGGGTCGGGCAGTTGCTCGGCGTCGACTGGCAGCGCCCCGAGCGGGCGCTGGAGGTGCAGCTCGCGCTGCGTCTGCACCGCCTGCGCGCGCCGGCCGGCTGACCGCACCGCCGCGCCGCCGCGCCGCCCGGACCGCCGGGCCGCCGTGCCGCCGTGCCGACGGCATCGTGCCGTCAACGCCTGGTCAGCCGGCACCCGCTGACCGCCACCCGGCCGGCGGGCACCGGGGCCGCCGACGTCAGCGGGCCCGGATGCCCTCCAGCACCGCGTCGACGACCCGTTCGGGCAGGGTCTGCTCGTCCAGGTCCGGATTCCACTGCAGCACCCGCTGGATCAGCATCGGGCCGGTGAGCAGCGCCATCGTCACCTCGACGTCGATGTCGGCGCGGAGCGCGCCCTCGTCGATGCCGCGTCGCAGCACCTCGCGCATCAGCTTCCGCCGGGGCGCGATGATGTTCTGGTAGAGCTGGTACTGGTCCGCGCTGCGGTTCACGGCGGGCACCAGACAGGGCATGATCTTCGCCGCGCGTGGGTCGACGTTCTTGCCGATCGCGCCGACCAGCAGCACCAGGTCGTCGCGGACCGAGTGCCCGGCCGGCTGGGCCAGGACGCCCTTGAGTCGCCGCAACGCGTCCAGCAGCAACGCGTCCTTGCCGGCCCAGCGGCGGTAGATGGTGGCCTTGCCGACCCCGGCGCGGGCGGCGATCGCCTCGATCGAGAGCGCCTCGATGGTGCTGCCCTCGGCGAGCAGGTCGAGGGTCGCCTCGATGATCGCCTCGTCGGCGCGGATGCTCCGCGGTCGCCCGGGCGACCGCGGAGCATCAGCAGTGGACGTCATGTCCGCCATTCTTCCCGCACCTAGGCCGTGCCGGCCAATTCGGGCTCGGCGACCGGCGTCACCGGGGCGACGCTGGTCTCCTCCTTGCCCGGCATCCAGCGCAGCACCACGATGATCCCGAGCGCGGCGATCACCGCGGAGAGCCCGGCCGCCCAGTGCATGGCGGTGACGAAGGCGTCGTTGGCCGCCGAGATCAGCCCCGGCGCCGCCGGGCCGAGCTGGCCCGCCGCCGCGTACGCCCCGGAGATCGACTCGTTGGCCGCGTCCTGGGCCTGCGTGGGCAGGCCGGTCAGCGCGTCACCGATGTCGCTGCGGTAGACAGCGGAGAGCACCGAGCCGAGGACGGCAACGCCGAGCGCGCCGGCCACCTGGCGGATGGTGTTGCTGACCGCGGAGCCCACCCCGGCCTTCTCCCGGGGCAGCGCCGACATGATCGACTCGGTGGCCGGCGGCATGATGTTGGCCATCCCGGCGCCCTGGATGAGGAAGACGAGCAGCACGATCCAGATCGGGGTGGAGGCGCCGATGAAGACGAAGGCGCCGAGTGACACAGCGGTCAGCACCAACCCGACGGCGGCGACGGCCTTCCCGCCGTAGCGGCGGACCATCGTGGCGCTGCGCGGCGCGAAGACCAGCTGGGCGCCGGCGAAGGGCAGGAAGAGCAGACCGGTCTGCAACGGGCTGTAGTCACGCACGAGCTGCAGGTAGAACGATCCGAAGAACATCGAGCCCATCGCGGCGAAGAACACCAGGCCGACGATGGCGACCGGAGCGGCGAACCGGGGCACCTTGAACAGCCGGACGTCCAGCGACGGGTGGTCGCTGCGCCGCTCGTGCTGCACGAACCAGGCCAGCACCGCGACGCCGACCAGGATCGAGCCCCAGGCCAGCGGACGGCCGAAGCCGTGCTCGCCGCCGTCGATGATGCCGTAGGAGAGGGCGACCAGGCCGACCACGGAGAGCAGAACGCCGAGCACGTCGATGCGGCCCGGGCGCGGGTCACGCGACTCGGGGACGAGCAGCGCCACCAGCACCACGCCCGCGGCGACCACCGGCACGTTGATCAGGAAGACCGAACCCCACCAGAAGTGCTCCAGCAGCGCGCCGCCGAGGATCGGGCCGATCGCCACGGCGAGGCCGACAGCGCCGGCCCAGACCCCGATGGCCCGACCGCGCTCGCGCGGGTCGAAGACGTTGGAGATGATCGACAGTGTCACCGGCATGATGGCCGCGCCGCCGACCCCCATCAGGGCGCGGGCCGCGATGAGCTGTCCGGGGCTCTGGGCGTACGCGGAGAGCAGCGAAGCCAGGCCGAACACCAGCAGACCGATCATCAGGAAGCGCTTGCGGCCGGCGCGGTCGCCGAGCACGCCGAAGGTGAACAGCAGCCCGGCGAAGACCAGGGTGTAGGAGTTGATGGACCACTCCAGCTCGCCCTGGCTGGCACCGAGGCCGTGCACCGGGTCGGCCAGGGTGCGCAGGGCGACGTTGAGGATCGTGTTGTCGAGGACGACCACGAGGAGGCTGATCACCAGCACCCCCAGGATCGCCCACCGCCTCGGGTGTCCCGTGTTGTTCTGCAGTTCCATTCCCGGCTTTCCCCCCACGCTGGTCACCCGCGACGAAATACGATACGGGTCAGACTCGTAACGCGAGTCAGCCTACGACGCGCATTAACGATACGGGACCGATCCGTATCGTATGTGGTGGGCGTCACGTCCCGGCGCGACAGCCAGGCAGGCGGCGACGGCGTCCGCCAACGTGCCGAGCCGCACGGCCGGCTTGCCGAGCGGCTCGATCCAGCCCGGCCCCGCGCCGTACACCCGAAGGCGTGGGAAGTCCCGGGCGAAGCGCAGCAGGCGGTACGCGCGGCCGGTGAGCGGCGTCTGCGACCAGAGCACGACGGTGCGGGGTCGGGCCCGGTGCACCGCACTGGCCAGCGCGCCCCAGGGCAGCGCGGGGCCGAGATTCAGACAGCCGCGACCCTGCTCGCGCAGCGCGGCGGCGAGGGCGTGCAGCCCGAGGCAGTGCGCCTCCTGCTCGGCGCCGGCCAGCAACACCCCGCCCGCGGGCAGGGACCGGCCGGGCTCCCGGCGGTACACGTCCATCCCGACCCGGACACCCTCGCTCAGGGCGTGCTCGACGGCGATCTCGGCGGCGGTCCGCCCCGGCATCCGGGCCAGCAGCGGCCCGCAGACCTGCTCCCAGAGCGCCTCGACGCCCCACGCGTGCGCCATCTCCAGCAGCACAGTGGCGACACGGTTACTGTCCAGGTCCTCAGCCGCCAGACAGACGCGCTTGTACGCGACCTCCACGGCATCCGCCGGCATCGAAGCGCTCAGCACCACACGTACCCCCGGGTAGACGTTTCCTACCCGATGGTTCGCTGAAACGGCGCGCGGTGGATGCGCTGTCGTGGGATTCGCCGGCGACGGGCATCCGGCCGGAGGGATATCGGCCGCGTCGCCCCGCGACGGCGGCACGGCGAGGCCGGTCACCAGGCCGGTCCCCCCGGACCACCTGCTTGACCTGCCCTCGTACGTTGATGATCCACACAGCTCAGCGGAAGGTCCTCACCCCATGCCTGTCGGCTTCACCATGGCGATCGTCTTCGCCGTCGCCCTGGCGGTCAGCGCCGTCGTCGCCCTCGTCGCTTCGGCCAAGCCGCTGAAGCGGACGGCCGCCCTCGCGGCGCTCGGCCTTCTCGCCCTCACCCTGGTGGTCGGCATCGCCTCCAGCGCCCACTCGGTGCCCATCCGCTCGGTCGGCATCGTCACCAGCTTCGGCAAGCCCACCGGCGAGGTGACCGGATCGGGCCTGAAGTGGGTGGCGCCCTGGCAGAAGGTCGGCGAGTGGGACGCGGGCCGGCAGAAGTACGACCACATCGGCGGCAACAACTGCGTACGCGTGCGCACCGGCACCCTCGCCGACGCCTGCGTCGAGGTGCTCGTCGAATGGCAGGTCAAGCCGGAGAACGCGCCGAAGCAGTTCATGGACTACAAGGGCGACTTCGGCAGCTTCCGCGGTCAGCGGGTGGGAGTGCAGCTCGACAGCGCGGTGAACGACGCCTTCGCCGCGTACAACCCGCTGGAGAAGATCGACGCCCAGACCGGTGACCTCAACGTCGACCTGAAGCCGTTCGCCGCGAACATCAAGACCAGCGCGGAGACCCGCCTCGCCAGCGACGTGGACATCCTCTCGGTGACCATCACCCGGGTCAACCACGACGACAAGACCGAGGGCAACATCAAGGCGTTCCAGGACAAGCTGGCCCAGACCCGCAACCTGGAGCAGGACCGCAAGAACGCCGAGATCTCCAAGCAGATCACCGAGACCAACGCGAAGGTGGACAAGGTGACCCGCTGCCTGGAGATCGCGGAGAAGAACGGCGCGAACCCGGGCCTGTGCATCAACCCGGGCATCGTCACCGGCAAGTGACAGCGGGGCCGGCCCACCCGTGGCGGGTGGCCGGCCCCGGTTCGCGGCTGGTCGCTCGCCGACTAGGCGAAGCTGAACAGCGGCGGAAACACCAGCACCACGATCCAGGCCCACGCCGCGTACACCGGCAGGTAACCGGTCTGCCACCGTTCGAGCGCCGCGAACGGCGTACGCCGGCGGATGAAGGTCAGCAGGAGCCACGCCGACCACGCGAGGTTGACCAGCAGGATCACGTTCTCTCCGAGCGCCGCCGCCCGGTTGGGCGTGCCGCCGTAGTCGTCGGTGATGCGCCCGGTGATCTCTATCAGCACCAGCACGTCGATGGCCAACGCGCTGACCACGAGCGCGAGTTGGAGTTTGTCGAACGGGCCGGGCGGGGCCGACGGATCGCGGGCCGACAGTGAGTAGAGCAGCAGCCCCAGCACCACGACCAGCAGGAGGTCGAAGAGGAGCAGCGCCTCACGCTCGACGTCGATGCCGTGGCTGGTCCAGACGACAGCGACGAGGAAGGCGAGCAGGGCGGCAGTGAAGAGCGGGGTGAACAACCGGGTGAGCACCGGCGCGATGTTCTCGACGACGCTCTGCTTGGCCTCGACGAGCCACCCGGCCACCACGACGGCGGCCGCGGCGCCACCGGGCAGCAGCCACTGCGAGACGAACTCCTGCGGGACGATGCCGATGGCCGCGAAGGTGTTGAACAGGAACGCGGCGAGCACGCCGCCGCCGAGCGCCATCAGCACCAGGTAGATGAACCACTCGCCGGTGAACCGGATGAAGTCCATGCGCCGACGCGACGAGCGCCAGTCGTCGGCGACGTAGGCCAGGCCGACCACCAGCCACAGGGCGATGGGAAGGTGGACGCTGGTGACGACCACTGACTGCGAGTCGTCCGCCAGGGGGTAGGCGTTGGCCGCCACCGCGCCGAGAGCGAAGAGGACCGCGAGTGCCGCGATCACCGGCCGTCGGGCGCTGCGACGCCAGGCCAGGTACGCCGCCAGCCAGGGCAACGCGAACAGTGTGAAGTTCCGCGCGTAGAACGCGCCGTCCTCGCCGAAGCTCAGCCCGAACAGCACCGGCACCTTGACCGACACCAGCGCGCCCGCCGCGCAGGCGAGCATCACCCACAGGTCCCGCCGGGCGCGGGGGCCGTCGGCCGGGCCGGCGGAGTCGCCGGTCAGCACCAACTGCTTCCACAACCGTTCCGAGTGTTCCCGGGCGAACTCGCGGGAGAGTTCGTCGAGGCTGCCCATCCGTTTCACCGCGACCAGAAACGCCTCGTCGGGGCTCAGGCCGGCGGCGACGAGTTCGTCCACGGAGCCGCGCAGGTGGTCTTCCAACTCGTCGGCGTCCACCGCCTGCAACTCCCGGCGGCGGAGCACGTACTGGCGCCACAGGGCGAACTGCGCTTCCAACTCCTGCGGGCCGTCGGGTGCCGTCATGCCAGGCCCCCCAACGGGGGCACCGTCAGCGGCGCGCGGTCCTGCCAGATCTCCTTGAGCGCGCCCACCACCGTGTCCCACTGCCGGCGCTGCTCGGCCAGCTCGGCCAGGCCGCTGTCGGTGATGCGGTAGTACTTGCGCTTGCGCTCACCGGCGACCGACTGCCAGCTCGACTCCAGATAGGAGAGGCGCTCAAGTCGGTGCAGCAACGGATACAGCAGCCCTTCGGTCCAGTCCAGCTCACCCCCGGACAGCTCGTTGATCCGCCGGAGGATGGCGTAGCCGTAGCTCTCGCCCTCGGCCAGGATGCCGAGCACCATCGGGGTCGCCGAGGCGGCGACCAGGTCCTTGGCGACCTTCATGAAACCTCCCGCCCCAAACCTAGAAGTACGATGCATAGTACTGCTAGGTATAGCGCCTGACGCAACCTCAGCGCCGGCGCGGACTTCCGACCAGTCGCACGACTCTCGTCACCGCGGTCGCCGGGTCGGCCCCGGGCACCTGGCCACCACCGCCTCCCGTGGAAAATCAGTCGAATCCCGATGGTCGGGTCACCACAATGGCCGGTGTGCCGGAGGTCAAGGTGGTCGTAGCCCATCAGGAACGCGCCACCCTGCGCATCGGCGACGTGTTCCTGAAGATCGATGCTGATTCGGGGCGCACCGACGTCGAGGTCGAGGCGATGGCCATCGCGCCGGTCCCGACTCCCGAGGTCCTCTGGCGCCAGCCGCCAGTGCTCGCGCTCGCCGCCCTGCCCGGTACGGCACTCGGCCGCCTCGGCGAGCCGTCGACCGCGTCGTCGGCGGCGTGGACCGCAGTGGGCGCCGCCGTTCGGAAGCTGCACGACGCGCCACTACCGCCGTGGCCCGGTCGCGACCGCGCCGAGTTGACATCACAGCTCGACGCCGAGTGCGAGTGGCTCGTCCGCGACCGCGTCCTCCCCACCGACCTGGTCGCCCGCAACCGCCAGGTCGCCGAGGCGGCGCTCCGACCGTGGACCCCGGTGTTCACGCACGGCGACCTGCAGATCACCCACGTGTTCGTCGACGGCGACGAGATCACCGGTGTGATCGACTGGTCCGAGGCGGGCCGGGGCGACGCCCTCTTCGACCTCGCCACCCTGACGCTCGGGCACGAGGAACGCCTCGCCGACGTCCTCGCCGGCTACCGCGCCGACGTCGACCTCGACGTCATCCGCGGCTGGTGGTCAGCGCGCAGCCTGCTGGCGATCCGCTGGCTCGTCGCGCACGGCTTCGACCCGTTCGCACCAGGCTGCGAGGTCGACGTCCTGAAATCCCGGCTGTGACCGGCGTCAGCTGAGGGTGACCACCCAGCGGGCGCCCTCGCCCCGGGCCAGCCGGTCGAACGCCGTGGGCGCCTCGTCCAACGGAATCGTGCCGCTGACCAGCACCCCCAGATCCAGTGCGCCGTCGGCCAGCTCGGCAGCCAGCATCGGCACCTCCCGATCCGGGTCGGACGATCCGTACACCGAGGAGCGCAGCGTGCGCGCCGAGTGGAAGATGTCCAGCGCGCCGAGGCTGACCATGTCGTCCTTCGCGCCCATCCCGACCACTGTCACCGCTCCGCCGCGCCGGGTGAGCCGCCAGGCGGCACGGATGGTGGCCGCCCGGCCGACGCACTCGAAGGCGTGGTCGACGCCACGGCTCTCGGTGCGCGCCCGTACCTCCTTGGAGAGCCGATCGTCGGAGAGCAGGAAGTCGGTGGCCCCGGCGGCCAGCGCCAGATCCCGCTTCGCCTCCGCGACGTCGACGGCCAGGATCGTGGTGGCACCGGCCCGGCGGGCCGCGCTGAGCACGGCGAGCCCGACGCCACCGAGCCCGACGACCGCCACCGACTCGCCGGGCGTCACCCGGGCGGTGTTCCGGACCGCACCCACGCCGGTGAGCACCGCGCAGCCGAGCAGTGCGGCCTGTTCGGGTGGCAGCCCGGCCGGGATCGGGATGACGGCACGCTCGGGTACCACCACCGCCTCGGCGAGAGCGCCGAGGCCGAGGGTCAGGTGCAGCGGGACCCCGTCGTCGGTCTCGCCACGCGCCACCGTCGGGGCCGTGGTGGCGGCGCAGAGCCACGGCTCGCCGCGCCGACACCACCAGCAGGCCCGGCACGCCGGTGCCCAGTTGAGCACCACCGGGGTGCCGACGGCCACCTGCACGCCCGGCCCGGTCTCGGCCACCACACCGGTCGCCTCGTGCCCGAGCACCAGCGGGAACCTCGCCGCGAGGGTGCCGTTGACCATGGACAGGTCGGAGTGGCAGACACCGGCCGCCGTGATCGTCACCCGCACCTCGCCGGGGCCGGGCGCGGGCAGGCGTACCCGCTCGACCCGCAGCTCGGCACCCGACCCGCGCGCGACCAGCGCGCGAACCGTGACCGGCGCGGACGCCGCTTCGGTGCCGCCGCCCGGCGCGGCCGGGGACAGCTCGCCGCCGGTCATCGCTGGATCGCCTTCAGCTCGCAGAACTCGGCCAGCCCGTGCACGCCCAACTCCCGGCCCAGGCCGGACTGCTTGTAGCCACCGAACGGGGCGAGCGGGTTGAACGGGGCACCGTTGATGTCGACGGCGCCGGTGCGCAGTCGCCGGGCCACCGCCAGCGCCGCGTCCGTGTCAGCGGACCAGACCGCGCCGGCCAGCCCGTACTTCGAGTTGTTGGCGATGGCGACCGCCTCGTCGGTGTCGGCGAACGGGATGACGGCGAGCACCGGCCCGAAGACCTCCTCCTGGGCGAGCGCGCTGTCGGGGTGCACGTCGGTGAAGACGGTGGGGGCGACGAAGTGCCCCCGGGCCGGCACCGGCGCGTCCGGTCCACCGGCGACCAGCCGGGCGCCGTCGGCGACGGCCCGGTCGATGTGGCCGCGCACCCGCTGCGCCTGGGCGGCGGAGACCAACGGGCCGAGCCGGGTCGCCGGGTCGAACGGGTCACCGAGCCGGTAGCCGGCCACCGCCGTGGCGATCAGGTGGAGGGCTTCGTCGTACCGGTCGCGGTGCACCAGCATCCTGGTCCACGCGGTGCAGGTCTGACCCGAGTTGAGCAGGGCGTTGCCGACGCCCACCTTGACGGCGGTGGCCAGGTCGGCGTCCGGGAGGATCACGTTGGCGGACTTGCCGCCCAGCTCCAGCGCGACCCGGGCGATCCGGTCGGCGGCGAGCCGCATGATCCGCGCGCCGGTGGCGGTGGAGCCGGTGAACGAGACCAGGTCGACGTCGGGGTGCCCGGCGAGAGCTTCGCCGACCACCGGCCCGGTGCCGCTGACCAGGTTCAGCACCCCCGGCGGCAGACCGGCCTCGGTGACCGCGTCGAAGAGCAGGTACGCGGTCAACGGGGTCAGCTCGCTGGGCTTGAGCACCACAGTGCAACCGGCGGCCAGGGCCGGGGCGAGCTTCGCCATCACCTGGTGCAGCGGGTAGTTCCACGGCGTGATCGCGCCGACCACGCCGATCGGCTCGCGGACGACGAGGGAGTTGCCGATGTGCTCCTCGACCGGCTCCCGGGCGGCGAGCGCCACATGGTCGCGCAGCACTGTCAATGGGAGCCCGACCTGCACCCGGGTGGCGAGCTTGAGCGGCGCGCCCAGCTCCCCGGCGATGGTGTGGGCGAGATCGTCGGCCCGGGCGGCGAGCGCCGTGTGCAGCCGGTCGAGGTGAGCGGAGCGCTGCGCGGGGGCGGCGGCCGACCAGCCGGGAAACGCAGCGCGGGCCGCGGCCACGGCGCGGTCCACGTCGGCCGGGGTGCCGGCCGGCACCTGCCCGATCAGCTCCCCGGTGCTCGGGTTCTCCACGTCGATCAGGTCGGTGCCGGCGGGCGACGTCCACTCCCCGTCGACGTGCAGGTGGCGCCGCAGGCGCAGGGGGTCGGGCAACTGCGACGGCGGGGCGGCGGCGAGGTCCATGTCGTCCCTTCGAGGGTGGGCGATGGGCGATGAAACTAGCGCTGGGAGTTTGGACGCTACCCGGTGGGCCCGGCGGACTCCACCGGGTCGACGGTGCGGGCGTACTCGGCGGCCAGCCCGTGCAGCAGGGAGTCCAGGCCCAGGGCGAAGGCGCCCTCGTCGACGCTCTGCTGATGCTCGGCGAGCCGGTGCGCCTGGCGCAGGTGCGGGTAGTGCGCCGCGTACAACTCCGGGTCCTCGACGAAACCGCGGGCGAACGAGCCGAGCGCCGACCCGGCCACGAAGTAGCGCAACGCCGCGCCGATGTGGGTGGCGCGGGCCGGCGGCCAGCCGGCCCGGACCAGCCCGCCGTAGACCGCGTCGGCCATCGCGAGGGCGGCCGGTCGACGACCCGGCCCCTGCGCGAGGTACGGCACGATGTTCGGGTGCGCGGTGAGCGCCCGCCGGTACGACCAGGCCCAGTCCCGCAGCGCGGTGACCCAGTCCCGGCTGGCGAAGCCGCTGGTGTCGACAGCACCGGTGACCGTGTCGGCGACCGCGTCGAGGATCTCGTCCTTGGTGGCGAAGTGGTTGTAGAGCGACGGCCCGCGGACGCCCAGTTCGGCGGCGAGCCGGCGGGTGGAGAAGGCGGGCAGGCCCTCGGCGTCGATGAGCGCGGTGGCGCTCTCGACGATCAGCTGCCGGGTGAGCCGGGGCTGGCGGGGTCGGGGCACTGCGCTCCTTGAGGGTCTCGGGTCGTGGGGTCTGGACGAATGAAAACTTACACCGCTAGTTTAGATGTGACCGCTGCGTCCCGCAGCGGCGCACCGCCACGCCGACCGAGGGGGAACCGTGGACTTCGCACTGTCCGACGAGGAACGCGCCGTCCGAGACACCGTGCGCGCGTTCATCACCCGCGAGGTGATGCCCCTGGAGGCGGAGGTGCTCCGCCGGGAACGGGCGCACCAGCCGGGCCTGGACCACTCCGAGGTGCGGGAACTGCAACTCAAGGCGCGCAAGTTCGGCTTCTGGGGCCTGGCCACACCGGAAGAGTACGGGGGGATGAACCTGCCGGCCGTCCTCCAGTCGTTGATCTGGACCGAACTGGGCCGCACGTTCGTGCCGTTCCGCTTCGGCGGCGAGGCGGACAACATCCTGTTCCACGCCACCGAGGAGCAGAAGCGGGAGTTCCTCATCCCGACCATCGAGGGTGAGCGCCGCTCCTGCTTCGCGATCACCGAACCGGGCGCCGGTTCCGACGCGGCCAACATCCGGCTGTCCGCCCGCCGCGACGGCGACGACTGGATCCTCGACGGCGAGAAGACCTTCATCACCGGCGGCCACGACGCCGACTTCGCCATCGTGGTCGCGGTGACCGACCGGGAGAAGGGCGCCCGCAACGGCGGCGCCACGGCGTTCCTGGTGGACCGGTCGATGGGCTGGCGTTCGGAGTTCATCCAGACCATGGGCGAGGGCGGGCCGGCGTCGCTGATCTTCGAGGGCGTCCGCGTGCCGCACCGCAACATCCTCGGCGAGATCGGGCAGGGCTTCACGCTCGGCATGGAGTGGATCGGCAAGGGCCGCTACACCATCCCGTCGCACGCCATCGGCATCGCCGAGCGGGTCCTGCAGATGGCCATCGACTACGCCAACACCCGGGAGACGTTCGGCGCGACGATCGGCACCAACCAGGCCATCCAGTGGATGATCGCCGACTCGGAGACCGAGTTGGAGGCGGCACGCTGGCTGGTGCTGCGCTCCGCGTGGACGGTCGACCAAGGGCTGGACCCCCGGCACGCCTCGTCGATGGGCAAGCTCTACGGCGCCGGCATGGTCAACCGGGTGGTCGACCGGGTGCTTCAGATCCACGGCGGCATGGGCTACACCCGGGAGCTGCCGATCGAACGCTGGTACCGGCAGGTCCGGCTCTACCGGATCTTCGAGGGCACCGACGAGATGCAACGGTTGATCATCTCCCGGGACCTGCTGCGCGGCTACACGAAGATCGGCGGCCACCTGGCCTGAGCCGGATGCCGTACGCCGTCGGGGACGGCCGGGTGCGCGCCCGGTCGTCCCCGACGGCGGATCTCAGCCGGTCAACGCCGTCAGAGCGGCGTCCACATCGGCCTCGGTGGAGTAGATGTGGAAGGAGGCCCGGACCCGGCCGGCGCGCACCGCCGCCCGGATGCCGGCCGCCGCGAGGCGCTGCTGCGCGTCGGGCACGTCCACGCTGACGATGGCGCTCTCCCCCGGTGGCCGACCCAGCCCGGTCAGGAACCGGTTGGCCAGTGCCACGTTGTGCGCCCCGATCGCCGACACGCCGATCTCGGCGACCACCTCCAGGGCGGGCGCCGCGCCGACCCAGCTGAACCAGGCCGGTGAGATGTCGAACCGGCGGGCGTCGTCGGCCAACCGCAGCGGCGGACCGTAGTAGGAGGCGTGCGGGTCGCCGCCCGCGTACCAGCCGGCGGCGTCGGGGCGCAGCCGCTCCCGCAGCGCGGGCGCCAGATAGGCGAACCCGGTCCCCCGCGGATTCATCAGCCACTTGTAGCCGCCCACCGCCACCACGTCGGCCCGGCTGCCGTCGAACGGCAACCACCCGCACGCCTGCGTCGCGTCCACCGCCACCAGCGCGTCGTGCGCGCGGGCCGCGGCCACGATCTCGTCGTACGCCGCGACCGCCCCGTCGGCCGACTGCACCAGGCTGAACGCGACCAGGTCGGTGTCGGCGTCGATGGCGTCGACCAGCGACTCCAGCGGCACCGTACGGACCGTGACACCCCGCTCCCGCTGCACCAGCCAGGGGAAGAGATTCGAGGTGAACTCGACCTCGGGGACCACCACCGTGGCACCGGCCGGTAGCGCCGCCGCGACCGGCGCGAGGAGTTGGGACACGGCCGCGCCGACCGCCACGTCACCGACCGGCACCCCGATCAGGCCGGCGAACGCTACCCGGGCCCGGTGCGTCGACTCGCCCCAGCCCTCCCACGACGTACGACCAACCCGCCAGGCGGTAAGGGCCTCCTGCATCGCCGCCCACGCCGGCTCCGGCGGCAGCCCGTAGCTGGCGGTGTTCAACCAGCCCGGCTCCGGCTGCCACAGCTTCTGCGCCTGCTCGATCTCCATGCCTCGACGCTATGTCGAGCCCGGCGCGACGGGGACTGCCAATCCGCGACCCGCGGCCTCACGGCTCCCGGCGGCGTCCGGCCGACTCGTCGGCGGTGGGCCGCTGGATGTGGCTGAGGCTGTCGGCGAGAGCGGCGAGCCACCGATCGACCTCCACCAGGTGCCGGACGGACTGCAGGTCGGCCCCGCGCAGCAGCGGACGGATCCGGTCCAGCTGGTCGACACAGGTCATCGAGACCGGTGCCGGGCCCGCTGTCCGGCCGTGGGCGACCTCGTCGGCGAGGGTGTCGTACGCCGAGCGCAGGCGGCCGGCGGAGTCCGCCAGCAGCGCCGCCGCCTCGGGCCAGCCGGCGAGGCAGCCGGGCGGGTTGCGGCGCAGCAGCGACTGTGCGCCGGGCAGGACGTGGTGCCCGGCGCTCAGGACGGCACCCCAGTTCACCTGCGGCCGGCGTGGATCGTGCCGCTCGGAGTGGTACTGCCAGTACGACGCGTCGACCAGGACCATCCGGCGGCGGACCCGGTCGAGCGCGGCGTCGGGTGGCGGCGAAGCGCCGAGCACCGCCTGGACCGTCTGATCGACGGCGTCAGCGTTGACCGCCAGGTAGCGGGCGGCGTTGTGCCGCAGGTCGTGGCCCGCGCCGCGCGGCCACATCGCCACCCCGGCGAGCACGCCGATCACCGTACCGAGCAGCACGTCGACGAGGCGGGCCTCGGCGAGCCGCCAGCCTTCCGGGCCGAGTTGGGCGAAGACGACAGTCAGCAGGACCGTGAACAGCGCCTGCTGCCACACCGGACCGAGCAGGCGGCCAACCCCCAGGGCCAGCAGCAGGGTGATCGGAAGGACGACGGCGTAGACGACCGGTTCGTCGACGACGAGCATCACCCCGCCGCTGACAACCGCCCCGATGATGGTGCCCAGCACGGCCGGCCGCAGTTCGGTGCGGGTGTCGGCGGCCGAGGTGCGCAGGACCGTGAGGGTGGCCAGCAGCACCCAGAAGCCGTGGTTCAGGTGCAACACCCCGGCCGCCACCCGGGCGATGGCCAGGGCCACGGCCAGCCGCAGTGAGCTGTGCAGGTGGGCCGAGCGCGGCGCCAGGTGGGAGCGGAACTGCCACCAGTACAGCGTCCACGGGCTGTGCCGGGCGTACTCGAACAGCCCCGAGGAGGCGTGCGGGTCGTCGAGCCGCGCCCCGGCGGCCACCCGGCAACCGACGGCGAAGACCCGCACCTGGTCGGCGAGGGCCAGCGCCGTGGCGTCGCGGCACAACCGCTGCACGTCCGGCGCGTCGCGGACGCTGCCCGTTCCCACGGGGTACGCCGCCTCGGCCCGTGCGACCGCGACGTCCAGGTCGGCGAGGGTCACCGCCGGCGCACCCGGCGACAGGCTCCGGCCGGCGACGCGGGTCGTCTCCGCGCACGAGCGCAGCAGACGCGCCGCCGCCAGGTCCGGAATCGGCTCCGGCGGGGCGTCCGCCGCCAGCCGGTCCGCCTCGACGAGCGCCTCCCGGAGCGCGGCGGCGCAGATCCGCAACGCCCGGTCCTGCGCGCCCGCCGCGGTGGGCGCCCACGTCGCGGGGGTACGGCCCAGCTCGATCGCCGCCATCGCGTCGTACGCCCGCGCGCGCCGAGTGTCCCGGTCGGCCCCGGCGGTGTGCGGGTCGGTCACCGTGGCGGCGGTGTCGTCGAGGAAGGCGGCGAGGCCGTCCGCCGCCGCGGCGAGGCGCTGCCGGTAGGAGACCGGCACCGGGTCGGGCCAGAGGACGACCTCCGCCGCGGCGAGCAGCACGACGGCGAGCGTCACCCCGCCGAGTCGGGCCGGCAGGGTGCCCGGCTGGTACGGCGGGAACGACGCCAGGATGTAGAAGAGCTGGAACGCGCTCGCCAACCCCACCAGGCGCGGGTTGCCGACCCCGGCGAACGCCACCACGAACCCGACGACGAGCATGCCGCCGGCGGCCGCCCACGTGCTCCACGCCAGGAACGAGCCCACCGCGATCAGCGCCCACACCACCGGTAGCGACAGCACGAGGATCCGCGCCCGCTGCGGCGCCGGACCCGGCAGCTTCGCGAACGACCCGGCGGCGATCGTGCCGAACAACCCGTACGTGGCGAGGGTGGAGTTGCCCGCACCGTAGCGGCAGCCGAAGAAGACGACCGACGCGACGAGCGTCAGTCGTGCCGCGCGTCGCAGGATGACGTCACCCGGGTCACGGCGGCGAAGCCGGCCAAGGAGGCTGGTTCCGAGCACTACCGCTCCCCCGGTCCGTCGCAGCAGCCCTCCCCGGCCCACCATTCTCCACCGCGCCCCGCCACGGGCGGCGGGTTACCGGCGAACATCGCCGGGAGCTGCCCAGCAGACCGAGCCGGAGAGCCCGCAACAGGGTGCCGGGGCGGCTCAGGGCGGCCGGATGGTCGAGCATGGTGGTGACCCGACCCAGCCGGGCGTTGAGCACCGGGTCGGTCAGCGACGCCCGGAAGAGCAGGTCCCCGAACCACTTGGTGACCTTGTAGCCGGGCGGGTACGGCCCGTCGACGTGCGGCAGCTCGATGTCGGCGGTGGTGGAGATCTGCCAGGCCGCGTCGACCACCACCCGGACCTGGTCGAAGTACGCCCGCGCCGGCTCGTCGTGCGGCCTCGGCCCGGATCGCAGGTACCTGGACAGGCAGGAGGCGTGCAGCGTCGCGGAGGTCATGCCCTGGCCGTACACCGGATTGAAGGACGCGACCGCGTCGCCCGCGGCGACCAGCCCGGCGGGGAGGCGGTCGAGCTTGTGGAAGTCGCGGCGTCGGCTGTCGGCCTGGTGGTACGTGACCACCCCGCCGAGCATCTCCCCGTGTTCGGCGATGTCACCGAACATCTGTGGGTAGTGCTCCCGGCAGCGGGCGGTGAAGTCGGCGACGTCGCGGCTGGGCCGGTCACCGTCGTAGCCGGCCACCAGCATGATCCAGCGGTCCCCCTCGACCGAGTTGATGCCACCGATCCGGGCGGTACGCCCCCTGCCCGCCATGGTGTGGAAGACCGCCACCCACGCGTCGCTGACCTTCTCGTCGCGCCTGAAGAGCGCCGTGGCGTAGTTCAGTTTGATTGGCATGCGCTGCATGGGCGGACGCGGCCACCCGTGCTCGGCCAGCCAGTCGCTCAACCGGCTGGACCGTCCCATCGCGTCGACCACCAGGTCGGCCGCCTCGACGACGGGCTCGGTGCCGCCCTCGGGCACGTACCGGACGCCGGTGACCCGCCGCTCGTCGAAGAGCAGGCCCTCCGCCCGGCCGTACACCATCCGGATGTTGTCGACGGCGAGGGTGCGCCGCCGGACCAGCGCCTCCAGGAACGGACGCGTGGTGATCAGCGCCGGCCCGGTGCCGGTCGCCGCGGGTGGCAGGCCCAACATGCCGTTCACGAAGACCTTCGCCGTGCCCGGGTCGCGCGGCGGCGGCGGAGCGCCGAGCGCGAGCGCCTCGTCGGCGATGCCGGGGAACCAACGCTCCAACTGGACCTGACCGGCGGGCAGCAACGCGTGCACCTGACTGCCCTGCGGCACCCCCGGCCGTGGCCCGGCGTCGACGTCGGACGGGTCCCGTTCGACGATCAGCACCTCCTCGGCGTGATCGCTGAGCACCCGGGCGGCCAGCAGCCCGGCCATGCTGCCACCGAGCACCACCGCACGTCGCATGACGACTCTGGTCTCGGCCGGTCGTTCGGCCGTCGCTATCTCCGCGAAGAGCCGGGACGGAGAGGGGGGCATGCGATCACTCCTCGGACGGTCGGGAAGGCGTGGCATCCACGACCGTAACCACCGGCGCCCCCGCCGTCAGCGCTCAGCTGGCCCGCCACTTCTGGTTGGCGTTGCCGGTGCACTGCCAGATCTGCAACCGGGCGCCGTTGTCCGGGTTCGAGTCGACCACGTCGACGCACCTGTCCGCCTTGGTGTTCACCAGGTCGTACGCCTTGTTGAGGGTGAACCTCTGCGACGACGCGCCGGAGCACTCGGCCAGGATGACGTGCGCCCCGTCCTGGGTGGAGTGGCCGGCGACATCAAGGCACATCCCCATCGAGCGGACGGTGCCGTCCGACGGGAACGTCCACAGTTGCTTGGCGGTCCGTCGACAGTCCCAGATCTGCGGTCGCGCGCCGGCGTAGGCGTTGCCCTCCGGAATGTCGATGCAGCGGTCACTGGCGAAGCTGGAGATCTGCTTGCCGGCGGGCGGGCTGCTCTTCGTCGGAGACGGTGGCGGAGCGGACGGCGGCGCCTGGTTACCCGGAGCGGTGGTCGTTCCGCTGCCCGTCCCCGGCGACGGCGGCGGCGCACTGGCCGACGGCGGCGCGCTGGCGGCTCGCGACGGCGGGGCACCCGCGACGGGTAGGCCCTGGAAACCATCCGTGATCAGCGCGAGGACGGCCTCGCTCGCGGACCATTCGGCCGCCGAGGTGGTCCAGTCGATCGAGTACGCGTGGCCGTTGTGGCCGACGAACACCCGGCTCGACGTGTGCATCGGCGTGCCGTCCTGGTCGGTGTACGTCCACGCCCACTCGGCGGCCCGCAGTTGGTAGCGCAGCGCGTCGAGCCGGACCTGCCGATACTCGGCGTACCGGCCGCGTTGTGCCGTCTCCCGCGCCCGCAGCTGCGCGAGCGGGTCCGCGGGGACGGACCGGAGTTCGTCGACGACGAGCACGCGACTGCCGTCCGGCTCGCGGAACACGGCGCGCTCACCGTCGCGCCGGGCCTGCCAGCCGTCCGGCACCGGTACGAGGAAGCGCGGATCGTCACGGTAGTAGCGCCAACCCGCCGGCGCCGGTGGCAGCACCCTGGACACCGGCGTCTCGACGACCGGCGACGGGTGCACGTCCGGCGCCGCCACGTCGTCGGCACCCGGGTCACCGAACAGCCCGCCCTTGAGCACTGACGCGGCCACCAGCAGGACGACCAGCAGCACGGCGGCCCCGATCGACCCGATCAGCCGCGCCCGACGCTGACGACCCTTCCCGGGCACCGGGGCGGCAGCGGGTGACGGGGGCACCGCCGGCGACATGGGCGCGGCAGCGACGGCGGGCGACGTTGGGGCGGCCCGCGCGGCAGCGACGGCGGGCGACATGGTGGCAGCCGGCGCGGCATTGACAGTCGGTGCCGCGGGGGCGTCGGACGCGTCGGGAACGGCCGGCGACGCGGGCGGACCGGGTTCGGCGGGGACGAACTCGGGCACGATCGTCGGACGGGGCAGGTCGGCCGTGGCGGTGGTGATCCGGGTCAGCGGTCCGCCGCCGGCCCCGCTCACCTCAGTCGCCGGCACATCCGGGGTGGCGGCCTGGCGCAGGAGCCGGTCCGCCTCCTCGGCGCTGATCCGTTGACCCGGCTCCCGGCGCAGCAGTCCCTCCAGGAGTGGGGTCAGCGGACCCGCCCGTCGCGCCGGCGGTGGTGGCTCGGTGGCCAGGGCCGCCAGCGTGGCGATCGGAGACGAGCGGTGGTACGGGGTACGTCCCTCGACGGCCGCGTAGAGGGTGGCGCCCAGCGACCACAGATCGGCCGCCGGCCCCACGTCGCCGTCGGTGGCCCGCTCGGGTGCGAGGAACGCCGGCGAGCCGAGCACCATTCCGGTCTGGGTCATCCGTGGGTCGCCGGGGAGGGTGGCCAGACCGAAGTCGGTCAGCACCACAGTGCCGTCGTCGGCGAGCAGCACGTTGGCCGGCTTGACGTCCCGGTGCAGCACACCGGCGCGGTGGGCGGCCCGCAGCGCGCCCAGGATGCCCAGCCCGATCCGGGCGGCGCGGTCCGCCGACATCGACCCCTCAGCTTCGAGCACCTGTTGCAGGGACCGGGACGGCACGAGCTCCATCACGATCCAGGGGTCGCCGCCGGAATGCAGCACGTCGAAGACGCGTACCACATTGGGGTGGCCCAGACGGGCGACGGCCCGCGCCTCACGCATGGACCGTTCGCGCATCTCCCGACGTTCGTCGTCGCGCAGGCCGGGCGGTGCCACCAACTCCTTGATGGCGACGTCGCGCTGCAGCATCTCGTCGCGGGCCTGCCACACGCGGCCCATCCCGCCCTGGCCGAGCGGACGGACCAGCCGATAGCGATCGGCAATCAACTGTCGAGAGGCGTCTGGCACGACAGGAAGGTACCTGCCCTGGTTTACGTACCCAATTCTTCTGGCGGCTGGAAAAGCGACAGTTGGATATGTCACACGCAAGATCGACTGGTTACCGATCGTTCATTTCCGCTATTGGTTACGAGCGGTGTCGCCCACCGCGATGTTACCAACGCGTATATCGGCCTCCTGCTATAAATATCGAATGAATTCGAATTCTGCGGAGCGCCGGACCGGACGTGCCGCGGCCGGGTTGGCCGGCCTGTGCCTGGCGGTGGTCCTGTCCGCCTGCACGTCGGCAGGTGACCCGCGCCAGCCCACCTCAGCGCCGGCTGATCGGGCAACTCCGGCCGACCGGTCGGCGCCGGCCACCGGTGCCAGCGGTGCCGGGCCGCCGTGCACGCCATCGGTCGACGCGCTGCCGGCGCCGCCGGCCGGCTACCGGTTGGTGGGCGAGGACGTGGCGGTGCCTGACACCCCGGTGCTGTCGGCGGGCGATTCCGGGGAGGCCGATCCGGCGGCGCGACTGTTCGCCAAATGGGGGCTCGTCGTCCGCGCCGGCACCGTCGTCGACCTGCGGGTGGCACCGGGCTGGCAGGACAGGGCCCGGCTCGGGTGGGGCGGCACCGGCGCGCCCGCGGCGACCGTCACGGTGCACGCCTGCACTCCCGAGGGTGGGCAGGCGCAGTGGCTGGCCTTCGTCGGCGGCGCCTGGGTCGCGCAGGTCGCCTGCGTACCGCTGATCGTGACGTCGGACGGCCGGACCGACCGCGTCAACCTCGGCATCGGCACCCCCTGCGACAAGACCGCCACGCCACACCCCGTCACCTCATGAACCCCGAACGGCCCGGCGCTGCCTGCTGCCGCTCAGTCCGGTAGCGCTCATGCGCCTCAGCCCGGCAGCGCCCGTGCGCGCCTCAGCCCGGCAGCGCTCGTGCACCTCAGCCCAGCACCGCTGGGCTCAGCCCGGCAGCGCTCGTGCGACTCGATCAAGCAGGTCGCGGGCACCGGCCTGAACATCCGGGTCGGGATCGTCCCGCAGACTCCGGAGCACGGCGCGAAAACGCATCCGGTCCTCCGGCTCCGCGCAGGCGAGCTCGAAGAAGGCGGCGCTCAGGCAACCGGTGAGATGATCCCCTGCTCCGGCTCAGCGACATGCCACGCTGCCGCGATGAGACGCAGGCCGGCTGCGTCACGACGCCGCAGCAGTTCCTCGGCGGTGGCGTCGGTGACCGCGGTGTTCGCGCTGTCGAGGAGCAGGCTCCGCACCACGGTGTCCACCGGTTCCCGCCCAACGACAGCGCTCAGGTGACGCCCGGCGCGGGCCCGGTCCGACCACAACTGCGACCGGGCCAACCTCAGTGCCTCCCCCATCTCCACCCCCACATCATCCCCGCCCCCACCCGGATCGACGTCCACCGCCCTGGTGATCAAGAGCTTTCCGTCATCCATCCCGGTGTGTCGTGACGCAAACCTCTTGATCACCAGGGGTGACGGGTGGGAGTGGGGGGTGGGAGTGGGGGTGGACAGGGGTGTCTACTGTCTACAGCGGCTGGCGTCCGACTGTCGATGTCCTGGATGTTCTGTCGAGAGGGTCAACGACATGCTGAAGGCCGAGGATCTTCCCCCGTTTCAGCGCGCCGTGTCCGATGAGTCGCAGCGCGGCCAACGCGTGTACGCCACCCTTGTCGCGCTGCGGCTGTCCCTGCTCCTGGTGGCCGCTGTCGCGGGAGTCGCCACCTGGAAGCTCGACAATTTCGCCCTCGGCCCGGCGCTGGCGGCGGGCGCGTTCGCCGCCACCTCGATCGTCGAGGTCTTTCTCCTCACCAATCGTCCGAATGAACGGTGGTACGTCGGCAGGGCCCTCTCCGAATCCATCAAATCACTCACCTGGCGATTCACCGTCGCGGCTGACCCTTTTCCCCGATCGCAGAGCGAATCGGACAGCGTTCAGGAATTCACCAACCGATTGTTGGGCCTGACCGGGGACATGTCGGCCGCCGGGTTGGCGGCTCCCGCGGTGGCCGGGCAACAGATCACTGACGGAATGCGTGCGCTGCGCGCCACCCCCCTTGAGGAGCGCCGCGCCGCGTACCTGGTCGGCCGTCTCGAGGCCCAGCGGGCCTGGTACGCCGAACGGTCACTGGCGAACCGGGCGCGGGCGACCCGCTGGTCAGTGACCATGCTCGTGCTGGAGATCGTCGGGGTGACCCTGGCCGTGTCGAGGGCTGCCGGACTGACGGACCTCGACCTGCTCGGGGTGGCCGCCGCGGCGGTCGCGGCCGGCGCGGCCTGGACCCAGACGCGGCAACACGGCGCGGTGGCGACCGCCTACGCGCTGGCCAGCCAGGAGCTTGCCGCCATGGGGTCACTGGCCACCCGGATCAGTACGGAAGCCGAGCTGTCGCGGTTCGTGAATGACACGGAGACGGCGATTTCCCGGGAACACACGATGTGGCGCGCACGCCGACGCTGACACCGCCGCCATCCAGCCCTTGCCGCCCGCTCCCGCCGCTCAGAGATCGCCGCCCGCCGCCCGGAGATCGACTCGGATTTCAGGAAAGCGCGGTGTCGGGGCCGTTCGGATACCCCGATATTCAGAAAGCGGAGTGGATCACGGCGCGGACCGAGATCACGGCGCGGACCGGCAACACGGCGCGGACCGGGATCACGGGGCGGACCCGGGATCACGGGGCGGACCGGGGATCACGGCGCGGACCGGGGATCACGGCGGCCGGGGCCACCGCGAAGCCCGGTCCACGTCCGTGCGTCAGGCCGACGCTCCGGCCGGCGCGGTCTCCCTCTCGTCGGGGCGCGGCGCCGCGTCGTCGTGCTCGTCGACCATGGTGGCCTCGTCGAACGGGTCGTTGCCGCTCAGCACCCCGACCGCCCGGTCCCGGTCGAACTCGCCGGTCCAGGTTCCCACCAGCACTGTCGCCACCGCGTTGCCGGCGAAGTTGGTCAGCGCCCGCGCCTCCGACATGAACCGGTCGATGCCGACGATCAGTCCGACCCCGTCGACGAGGTCCGGTCGGTGCGACTGGAGGCCGCCGGCCAGCGTGGCCAGCCCGGCACCGGTGACTCCGGCGGCGCCCTTCGAGGCGATGATCATGAACAGCAGCAGCGAGATCTGCTCGCCGACAGCGAGTGGCTTGCCCAGCGCGTCGGCGATGAACAGTGACGCCATGGTCAGGTAGATCGCCGTACCGTCCAGGTTGAACGAGTAGCCGGTCGGCACCGTGATGCCGACGACCGGCTTGCTCACGCCGAAGTGTTCCATCTTGGCGATCAGCCGCGGCAGCGCCGACTCCGACGACGAGGTGGACAGGATCAGCAGGAACTCCCGGCCGAGGTAACGCAGCAGCGAGAAGATCGAGATCCGGGCCACGAACCACAGCAGCGCGCCCAGGAAGACCAGCACGAAGATCAGACAGGTGACGTAGAAGCCCACCATGATCTGGGCGAGGCTCTTGAGGGCGTCCACGCCGGTCGCGCCGACCACGGCGGCCATCGCGCCGAACGCGCCGATCGGCGCCAGCCACATGATCATGGCGAGGACCTTGAAGACGACCCGCTGGATGACGGTGATGGCGCTGAGCACCGGCTCACCCCGCTGTCCCATGGCCTGGACGGCGAACCCGACCAGCAGGGCGACCAGCAGCGTCTGGAGCACCTTGCCCTCGGTGAGGGCGGAGAGCAGCGTCGTCGGGATGATCCCGAGCAGGAAGTCGGCGGTACCGGCGGCCTCGTCACCGGCGGCGGCCTTGCCCGAGCCGGCGAGGTCCGGGCCGAGGTTCAGGCCGGAGCCGGGGTGGATGAGGTTGCCGACGACCAGGCCGATGGCGAGCGCGACCGTCGACATGGTCAGGAAGTAGCCGAGGGCCAGGCCGCCGACCTTGCCAACCTTCGCGGCCTGCCGGACCGAGCCGACGCCGAGCACGATGGTGCAGAAGATGACCGGGCTGATCATCATCTTGATCAGGTTGACGAAGCCGGTGCCGATCGGCTTGAGTTCCTTGCCGAAATCGGGGGCGACCAGGCCGACCACGATGCCGGCGACGACGGCCACGATGACGGCCAGATACAGGTAACGGGTACGGTCCCGGCGGACCGCCGGCGCCGGGGTGGTGGCGGATGTGGTGGTGTCCATGTCGACAATGTGAAGCGCGTCTCACCCGTTGACAGCCTTGCGGTCATTCTGTTCACCGCGATGGCAGCAACGGCGGCGCGACGAGGAGGTGGTGGAGGTGGCCCGACGCCAGTGGAGCATCGCGGGGCAACTCTTCGCCCTCCAGGCGATGGTGGTGACGTTGCTGGTGCTGGCCGGCGCGGCGGGCGCCGTCTGGCTGGCCCGCAGCGACTCCCGCCAGGCCGCGCAGGAGGAGGTGCTCGCGGTGGCGCAGACGGTGGCGCGCTCCCCCGACGTCCGCGCCGCCCTCACCACCGCCGACCCGGCCAGCATCCTGCAGCCGTACGCCGAATCGACCCGGCTGGCCACGGGCACCGACTTCGTGGTGGTGATGGCCCCCGACCGCACCCGTTTCTCACACCCCACCCGCGAGCGCATCGGCCAGCCGTTCGTCGGCGAGATCGGGCCCGCCCTGGCCGGCCACCCCTTCACCACCACGAACGTCGGCACGCTCGGCGAGTCGGTGCGCGCTGTCGTTCCCGTGTACGACGAGCAGCGGCACCTCGTCGGTCTGGTCTCGGTGGGCATCACCACCCGGGCCATCGACCGTAAGCTGCTCGGCCAACTGCCGGTGCTGTTCGGGGTGGCCGCGCCGGCTCTGGCGCTCGCCGCGACGGGCTCCTGGCTGCTCAGCCGCCGGCTGCGTCGCCAGACGCACGGTCTGGGGCCGGCGCAGATGACCCGGATGTACGAGTACTACGACGCCGTTCTGCACTCGGTGCGGGAAGGTCTCGTCGTGCTGACCACCGATCGTCGGGTGGCGCTGGTGAACGACGAGGGCCGCCGACTGTTGGGGCTCGACGCGGACGCGCCGGTGATCGATCAGCCGGTGGCCGGGATCGACCTGCCGCCCGCGGCGGCCGAGTTGCTCGACTCCGGGCGCGACGCCCGCGACGAGCCGATCCTCGCCGGTGACCGGGTGCTCGTCGCCAACCAGCGGACCGCCCGTTTCGAGGGCGCGGCGCTCGGCACCGTGCTGACCCTGCGCGACCAGACCGAGCTGCGCACCCTGGCCAGTGAGCTGGATTCGGTGCGGGCGCTGACCGAGGCGTTGCAGGCGCAGACCCACGAGTCGGCCAACCGGCTGCACACCGTGCTGACCCTGGTCGAGCTGGGCCGCACCGAGGAGGCCGTCCGGCTCGGCACCCGCGACCTGGCCCTCGCCCAGCAGCTGACCGACCGGGTGGTCGGCGCGGTGACCGAACCGGCGCTCGCGGCCCTGCTGCTCGGCAAGTCCGCGCAGGCCGGCGAGCGCGGAGTGGACCTGATCGTCGAACCGGACTGCCGCCTCGACGACAGCCCGCTGCCGACCGCTGACCTGCTCACCGTGGTCGGCAACCTGGTCGACAACGCGCTCGAAGCGGTGGCCGGCACCCCGGCGCCCCGCCGCGTACGCGTCTTCGTCGGCGCGGCCGACGACGAACTGGTGGTCCGGGTCGCCGACAGCGGCCCCGGGCTGGCACCGGAGCGGGTCGCCGACGCGTTCCGGCGCGGCTGGTCCACCAAGAGCACCGGCCGCGGCCTCGGCCTGGCGCTGGTCGGGCAGGTGGTGCGCCGGCACGGCGGCAGCGCCGAGGTGGATCGCTCGGACGACGGCGGCAGCCGGTTCACCGTCCGGCTGCCGAGCCGGATCGAGCGGTCATGACCGACATCCGGGTGCTCGTCGTCGAGGACGAGCCGCTGCTGGCCGAGGCGCACGCCGCGTACACCGAACGGGTTCGGGGTTTTGTCGTGGTCGGGGTGGCGCACACCGCGCGGGCGGCGATGGCGGCCCTGCGCGCCGACCACGGCGGCGGCGTGGACCTCGTACTCCTGGATTTTCGGCTGCCCGACCTGCACGGCCTGGACGTGTGCCGGGCGCTGCGGGCGGCCGGCAGCAGCGTGGACGTGCTGGCCGTGACGTCCGCGCGGGACCTGGCGGTGGTGCGCACCGCCGTGTCCCTCGGGGTGACCCACTACCTGCTCAAACCGTTCACGTTCGCCGCGTTCCGCGACAAGCTGGAGCGCTACGCCGACTACCGCGCCCAGGCGCTCGCCGACGGCGAGGTCGCCGCCCAGCACGAGGTGGACCAGATGTTCGCCACCCTGCGCGGCACCGCCGGGCACAGCCTGCCGAAGGGGCTCGACGCGCAGACCCTTGATCGGGTACGCGCCGCCCTCACCGACGGCACCCGCGCGGCGGCCGGGCTGTCCGCGACCGAGGTGAGCGCGCTGACTGGCATCTCCCGGGTGACCGCCCGCCGCTATCTGGAGTACCTGGTGACCGTCGACCGGGCCGCGCGCACCCCCCGATACGGCACCCCCGGCCGCCCCGAGGTCGAATACCGACCCCGCTGAGCGCGGTACAGCTTGACTCTCCGACATCAACGCGAGATGCCGCCCATCGATGTCGGAGGTGGAAGAATTGGGCCGACCCGATGTGCAGGAGCGAGCCGTGACGTCGAGCAATGCCGAACAGATGCCCGAATGGCCGACGACTGACCACGTGCCGGCCGAGGAGTTGGCCCGTCGTCAGGGCGTCCAGCCGGTCGCCTCCGTGGACGACCTGGCCCGTCCGGGTCTCTTCGAGTCGGACGAGGAACTGGACGAGTTCCTCACCGACCTGTACACCTCTCGGCGGGCCGGCGCCGCATGAGCCTCGTCGTTCTGGACAGCGACGTAGCGTCAGCAATCCTCCGCGGGCGACTACCTGAACGTCTCCGTGCCCGCCTGGCCGGTAAGATCCTCTGCATCACCTTCGTGACGCTCGGCGAGCTGACCAAGTGGACGGCACTGCGCAGCTGGGGTCCGCGCAAGCTGGCTGATCTCGCGCAGTGGCGTTCGGGAATCGTGCTGCTTCCCTTCGACGAGGCGGTGGCGGTCACCTGGGGTCACCTCCAAGCACGGGCTCAGCACCGAGGGCTCCCTCGACCGACCAACGACTCCTGGATCGCGGCTTGCTGCCTGGTCGACCGGCTGCCACTGGCGACTTTCAACGGCAAAGATTTCGCCGACTTCGCCGAGTACGACGGGCTACGCCTCTTCGACGTTTCCTAGCGCCGGCTGCGCCGAAGTGGCTGTCCGATACCGCGAAGCGGCACCTGGCTGGTAACCCGGTGGCGGGGCGGAGATCCGTTGTTAGACTCGGCGGCGTTGGGTCAGTGGTACGACCAGGGAGACCAGACATGGCGGGTGACGACGACATCTCCGGGTGAGACCGGATGTGTTCGGCCATCGGTTCGGCGCGCGTAAGCCGCAGCCGCGATGGCCATGACGTCGTTCCACCGTTCCCGTTCGTCGTCGGGCGGCTTACGCACGCCCAGCCCACCCTCTGAGGTCACTCGCCATGTCTGATGCCTTCATCGTCTGCTCGAATCTGTCCTTCTCGTGGCCGGACGACACCCCGGTCTTCTCGGACCTGTCCTTCACGGTGCCGGGCGGTCGCACCGGCCTGGTCGCGCCCAACGGCGCCGGCAAGAGCACCCTGCTGCGGCTGATCGCCGGGGAGCTGCGGCCCAGTGGCGGCAGCGTCACCGTCGACGGCCTGCTCGGCTACCTCCCGCAGACGCTGCCCCTGGCCGGTGACCTGAGCGTGGCGCAAGTGCTGGGCGTGGCCGAGCGGGTCGCGGCGTTGCACGCCATCGAGGCCGGCGACGCGAGCGAGGAACACTTCGCCACCATCGGCGACGACTGGGACATCGAGGAGCGCACCCGCTCGGAGTTGGACCGGCTCGGCCTGGGTGAGCTGTCGCTCGACCGGCGGCTGCACACCCTCAGCGGCGGTCAGGTGGTCTCCCTCGGCCTGGCGGCGCAACTGCTGCGCCGCCCGAGCGTGCTGCTGCTCGACGAGCCGACGAACAACCTGGACCTGGACGCCCGGCACAAGCTCTACGACGTGCTCACCGGCTGGTCCGGGTGTCTGCTGCTGGTCAGCCACGACCGGGAACTGCTGGACCGGATGGACCGCATCGCCGAGCTGGACCGGGGCGAGATCCGCTGGTACGGGGGCAACTTCACCGCGTACACCGAGGCGGTGCAGGCGGCGCGGGAGGTCGCCGAGAGCAACCTGCGCAACGCCGAGCAGGAGGTCAAGCGGGAGAAGCGGGAGATGCAGCAGGCCCGGGAGCGCGCCGACCGGCGGGCCAGCAACGCCGCCAAGAACCTCAAGAACGCCGGTCTGGCCCGGATCGTGGCCGGCGGTCTCAAGCGCAGCGCGCAGGAGTCGGCGGGCAGGGCGCAGGAGACGCACGCCGGCCGGCTCGGGCAGGCCAAGGCCCGACTCGACGAGGCGGGGCGGGCGGTACGCGACGAGGACCGGATCACGGTCGACCTGCCGGACACCAGCGTCCCGGGCGGGCGCACGGTCTTCTCCGGCCAGGGGATGCGGGCCCGCTTCGACGACCGGGACCTGTTCGGCGGCGACGGCGCGGACCTGGTGATCCGGGGGCCGGAACGGATCGCTCTCACCGGGGCGAACGGCGTCGGCAAGTCCACCCTGCTGCGCCTGGTCACCGGCGACCTGGAACCGGCCGGCGGCGACATCCGGCGGGCCGACGGGCGGATCGCGTACCTGTCGCAGCGGCTGGACCTGCTGGACCTCGACCGTACGGTGGCGGAGAACTTCGCCGCGTACGCGCCGAGCCTGCCGGACGCCAAGCGGATGAACCTGCTCGCCCGGTTCCTGTTCCGGGGCGCCCGGGTCAACCTGCCCGTCGGGGTGCTCTCCGGTGGCGAGCGGCTACGCGCCACCCTCGCCTGTGTGCTCTGCGCCGAACCGGCACCGCAACTGCTGCTGCTCGACGAGCCGACGAACAACCTGGACCTGGTCAGCGTCGGTCAGTTGGAGAGCGCGCTCGCCGCGTACCAGGGAGCGTTCGTGGTGGTCAGCCACGACGAACGGTTCCTCGCGGAGATCGGCGTGCAGCGCTGGTTGCGGCTGGCCGACGGCCAACTGCGGGAGATCAGCGCCCCCGACCGGGGCTGAGCCCGGCGGTGTCCCCGGCCCGGTCGGACGAACGCCCGGCCGGGCCGAGGCCCCGGTCAGCTCACGTTGGCGGGCCGAGGCCCGGTCAGCTCACGTTGGCCGGGCCGAGGACGCTCTTCAGGTCACCCATCAGGGCGGTCGTCGGCGCCACCCGGAACGGCCCCAGCCGCAGGGTGGTGGTACGCCCGCCGTTCTGCAGCTTGACGTGCACCTCGGTGTCACCCGGGTGCAGCACCAGGGTTTCCTTGAGCCGCTCCACCAGCGGTGGTGTGCACCGGTGCACCGGGATGGTGAGGGTGACCGGCTTGTTGGTGGCGCTGGTGCTGACGTCCGGCATGGACATGTCCATCGCCATGATCCGTGGGGTGTCGTCGCGGCGGTCCACCCGACCCTTGACCACCACGATGGCGTCCTCGGCGATGTACTGCCCGATCACCTCGTAGGTGTTGGGGAAGAACAGCGTCTCCACCCCGCCGGCCAGGTCCTCCAGGGTGGCCGACGCCCAGGCCCGGCCCTGCTTGGTGACCCGGCGCTGCACCCCGGAGAGAATGCCGGCGAGGGTGACGACCGCCCCGTCGGGCACCGCGCCCTCCTCGGCCAGCGAGGCGATGGTGGTGTCGGCCGCCGCGTTGAGGATGTGCTCCAGGCCGAACAGCGGGTGGTCGGAGACGTACAGGCCGAGCATCTCCCGTTCGAAGGCCAGCTTGTCGCGCTTGTCCCACTCGCTGTCGCCGATGGTCGGCATCACCGTGGTGCTGCCGGTGTCGGCGTCACCGAAGCCGGCGCCGAACAGGTCGTACTGGCCGACGGCCTCCTTGCGCTTGACGTCGGCGTACGCGTCGATCGCGTCGGCGTGCACCGCGAGCAGCCCCTTGCGGGGGTGGTCCATCGAGTCGAACGCGCCCGCCTTGATCAGCGATTCGATGGTCTTCTTGTTGCAGACCACCGCGTCCACCTTGGACAGGAAGTCGTAGAAGTCGGTGTAGTCGCCCTTCTCCTCCCGGCAGCGCATGATCGAGGCGACCACGTTCGCCCCGACGTTGCGCACGGCGGCCAGGCCGAAGCGGATGTCCTTGCCGACCGGGGTGAACGGCCCGGCCGAGGTGTTCACGTCCGGTGGCAGCACCTGGATGCGCATCCGGCGACACTCGGCCAGGTAGAGCGCCATCTTGTCCTTGTCGTCGCCGACGCTGGTCAGCAGCCCGGCCATGTACTCGGCCGGGTAGTGCGCCTTCAGGTACGCGGTCCAGTAGGAGACCAGCCCGTACGCGGCGGAGTGCGCCTTGTTGAACGCGTACCCGGCGAACGGCACCAGGACGTCCCAGACGGCCTGGATCGCCTCGTCGGAGTAGCCGCGTTCGCGGCAGCCGTCCCGGAACGGGATGAACTCCTTGTCGAGGATCTCCTTCTTCTTCTTACCCATGGCCCGGCGCAGCAGGTCCGCCTGACCGAGGCTGTAACCGGCGAGGATCTGCGCGGCCCGCTGCACCTGCTCCTGGTAGACGATCAGGCCGTGGGTGGGCGCCAGGATCTCCCGCAGCGGCTCCTCCAGCTCCGGGTGGATCGGGGTGATCTCCTGCAGGCCGTTCTTGCGCAGCGCGTAGTTGGTGTGCGAGTCGACGCCCATCGGGCCGGGCCGGTACAGGGCCAGGACGGCGGAGATGTCCTCGAAGTTGTCCGGTTTCATCAACCGCAGCAGCGACCGCATCGGCCCACCGTCGAGCTGGAACACGCCGAGGGTGTCACCGCGGGCCAGCAGCTCGTACGCGGCCTTGTCGTCCAGCGGCAGGGCCAGCAGGTCGAGCTTCAGGCCGTGGTTCAGCTCGATGTTCTTGACCGCGTCGTCGATGATCGTCAGGTTGCGCAGGCCGAGGAAGTCCATCTTCAGCAGCCCGAGCGACTCGCAGGTCGGGTAGTCGAACTGCGTGATGATCGCCCCGTCGGCGTCGCGGCGCATCAACGGGATGTGCTCGATGATCGGCTCGGCGGACATGATGACGCCGGCGGCGTGCACACCGGTCTGCCGGATCAGCCCCTCGATGCCCTTGGCGGTGTCGATCACCTTGCGGACGTCCGGGTCGGAGTCGTACAGGCCGCGGATCTCGCCCGCCTCGGCGTAGCGGGGGTGCTTGTTGTCGAAGATGCCGGTGAGCGGGATGTCCTTGCCCATCACCGCCGGCGGCATGGCCTTGGTGATCCGGTCGCCGACCGCGTACGGGAAGCCGAGGACCCGGGCCGAGTCCTTGATCGCGGCCTTCGCCTTGATCGTGCCGAAGGTCGCGATCTGGGCGACCTTGTCCTCGCCCCACTTGTCGGTGACGTACTTGATCACCTCACCGCGCCGGCGCTCGTCGAAGTCGATGTCGACATCCGGCATCGAGACCCGCTCGGGGTTCAGGAACCGCTCGAAGATCAGGCCGTGCTGGATCGGGTCCAGGTCGGTGATGCCCAGTGCGTACGCCACGAGCGAGCCTGCGGCCGAACCACGGCCCGGACCCACCGCGATGCCCTGGTTCTTCGCCCACTGGATGAAGTCGGCGACCACGAGGAAGTAGGACGGGAAGCCCATCTGGTTGATGACGCCCAGCTCGTACTCCGCCTGGACGACGTGCCCCTCCGGGATGCCGTTCGGGTAGCGGCGGCCCAGACCGGCGAAGGTCTCCTTGCGGAACCAGGACTCCTCGGTCTCACCCTCGGGCACCGGGAAGCGCGGCATCAGGTTGTGGAACTCGAACATGCCCTTCGGGTCGACCTTCTCGGCGACCAGCAGGGTGTTGCGGCAGCCCTCCTGCCACAGCTCGGACGAGTCCACGGCGCGCATCTGGTCGGCGCTCTTGATGAAGTAGCCGCCGCCCTCGAACCGGAACCGGTTGGGGTCGTCGATGTTGCTGCCGGTCTGCACGCAGAGCAGCACGTCGTGGGCGGTGGCCTGGGCCTCGTGGGTGTAGTGCGAGTCGTTGGTGACCACCGGCGGGATGTCCAGCTTGCGGGCGATCTCGGTGAGCCCCTCGCGGACCCGGCTCTCGATGGAGAGGCCGTGATCCATGATCTCCAGGAAGTAGTTCTCCTTGCCGAAGATGTCCTGGTAGCTGGCGGCGACCTTGAGCGCCTCGTCGAACTGACCCAGCCGCAGCCGGGTCTGCACCGCGCCGGACGGGCAGCCGGTGGTGGCCATGATCCCCTCGGCGTGCTCGGCGATCAGCTCCATGTCCATCCGGGGCCACTTGACGTAGTGCCCCTCCATGGAGGCGCGCGAGTTGAGGGTGAAGAGGTTCTTCAGGCCCTGCGCGTTCTTCGCCCACATCGTCTTGTGGGTGATCGCGCCGTTACCGGAGACGTCGTCGCTCTTCTGCTCCGGGCGACCCCACTTGACCCGCGCCTTGTGGTAGCGCGACTCCGGCGCCACGTACGCCTCGACGCCCAGGATCGGGGTGATCCCGGCGGCCATCGCCTGGTTGTAGAAGTCGTTCGCGCCGTGCATGTTGCCGTGGTCGGTGATCGCCACAGCGGGCATGCCCAGCCGCTTGGCCTCGGCGAACAGGTCCTTCAGTCGGGCCGCTCCGTCGAGCATCGAGTACTCGGTGTGCACGTGCAGATGCGCGAACGAATCAGCCATGCGTGGCGCCCCCCGGCGGTGTGGATCTTGTTGGTCGGAGCCGACCGGGACCTACCCTACCGAGGTGATCTCGGCGGCTCCACCGTCCGCGCCGAGGGTGGCCCTCGTCTCCTGATCGTCCCCGGATGGGCCTAGGCTCTCCAGGATGGCGAGGTACTACGACGTGCACCCGGAGAACCCGCAGCCCCGGGTCATCGGCCAGGTCGCCGACCTGATCCGCGGCGGTGGGCTGGTGGCCTACCCGACCGACTCCTGCTACGCGCTCGGCATCCAGCTGGGCAACCAGGACGGACTCGACCGCATCCGGCAGATCCGGCACCTCGACGACCGGCACCACTTCACCCTGGTCTGCCACGACTTCGCGCAGCTCGGCCAGTTCGTGCAGATCAGCAACTCGGTCTTCCGGCTGGTGAAGGCGTCCACCCCGGGCAGCTACACGTTCATCCTGCCGGCCACCCGAGAGGTGCCCCGCCGGATGCTGCACCCGAAGAAGCGAACCGTCGGCGTGCGGGTGCCAAGGCACGTCGTCACCCAGGCGCTGCTGGCCGAACTGGCCGAGCCGCTGGTGTCCAGCACGCTGGTCCTGCCCGGCGACGAGGAGCCGATGACGCAGGGCTGGGAGATCAAGGAACGGCTCGACCACCAGCTCGACGCGGTGCTCGACGCCGGCGACTGCGGCATGGAGCCGACGACGGTGATCGACCTGTCCGGGCCCGAGCCGGAGATTCTGCGCCGGGGCGCCGGGGACGTGTCCCGCTTCGAGTAGGGCGCCGGTTCGCGTCGGGTGCCGGACGGTACGGGGCCACCGCGGCTTCGGCGGTCGTACGCTCCGGGGATCGGCACCGGCGAGCATTGGACACCCGGCATGCCCGACGCGGACGACATCGACGCGCTGGCCCGGTCCGCCGCGCACGGCGACCCGGCCGCGCTGAACGCCCTGCTGGTCGCGGTGCGCCCGGAGGTGCTGCGGCTGTGCGCCCGGTTCCTGCCCAACCGGGAGGACGCCGAGGAAGCCTGCCAGGACGCCCTGCTGGCGCTGGCCGGCAGCATCGCCCGGTTCGAGGGGCGCTCCTCGTTCCGCACCTGGCTGCACCGGCTGACCGCCAACCGGGCCCGCTCCACGTACCGCACGCTGCGCCGCCGCTGCCGACTGGAGGCCGGCGGCGTGCCGCTGCCCGACCAGGCCGACCCCCGGCGCACCAGCGTGGTCGCGGGCACCCGCCTCGACCTGCTCGACGCCTTCGACGCGGTCCACCCCGACCTCGCCGAGGTGGTCGCCCTGCGCGACGTCCTGGGGCTGAGCTACCCGGAGATCGCCGCCCTGCTCGACGTGCCGGTGGGCACCGTGAAGTCCCGGTTGCACCTGGCCCGGCGGCAGGTCCGCCAACGACTCGACGCCGAATGAACCCGCGATCGCTGCGCCGGCTCGTCGTGATCCTCACGGCCACGGTGTGGGTCGCCGCCTGCGGCACCGACGCCGTCTCGCCGCTGCCCGTCCAACCGCCCGCCCCGACCCGCTCGACGCCGACCCCCTCCCCGATCCCGGCGAGCACGGCGGTCCCCGCGCCCACCGGGTCGCCATCGCGACCGCCGCCGACCGGCACGCGCCCGTCCGCCGCACCGCCAACCCCCAGCAGGACCACTGGTACGCCCCGAACGACTCCCCCGCCGACCGACACGACGCCGGCCTGTCTGGGCGCGGTCCGCTACGACCTGCCGCTCGCCGAGACCGAGATCGAGCTGCTGAAGTCGCTCTGCTTCGCCACCGGCGCGGTGCTGCGGATCCAGGGCATCGGGCCGGGCCTCGTCACCGTGGACCGCCCGGAGTTGGTCTCCCAGCAGTACGAGGCGGGCGTGGTGGACATCCGCTTCGTCCGCCCCGGCACCGTCGCCGTGACGATCCCCAAGAACGACCGGGAGCACACCGTCACAGTGGTGGTCCGCTAGGGCGCGTTCGGCACCTACCGCAGGCGTACCCCGGCGAGCAGGGTGTCCACGAAGGTGGGTCCGCTCTGCGCTGGCGGGGTGAGCTGCACGTACACCAGGGCGGCCCGGCCGGGGTGCAGGGCGGCCGACTCGATGATCTGCGGCCGGTCCCGGTCGCAGCGGTACGCCACCACGATCCACTCGATGCCCGCCTGCCGGGTGGTCCGGGCCGGTGCCGGCGTGCAGTCGCCGTGCGTCCGCTCGGCCAGGAAACCGGCCGGCGTGGTGCGTGCCGCCGTGCTGGCGGAGAGGCCCACGAACGCGCCGGGCAGGCGAGGGTCGACGGCCCACCGGCGCGGTTGCGGCGACATCACCAGGGCTGGTTCGGGTTCGCCGTCGGCACCGTACTGACCGGCCCAGGTGGCACCCGTGGCGGACCAGCCGGGCGGCAACGCCACGGTCAGCGGCCCGGCCGTGTACGTGCCGCCGACCGGCCGAGCCGACCCGGCGCCACCCGACTCGGCGCCCACCGCGCCCACCGCGACGACGGCCACCATCGTGGCCCCGGCCAGCCGCAACCGGCGGCGGGCCCCCGGTCGCGGTGGCGGCTGCCGCGGTACGGGACCGGTCGCGATGGTCAGCCGCGCCGGGTCGCTCGCACGGGTCAACGCGGCGTGCAGGGTGGCGGCGTCGGGGTAGCGGTCGGCCGGGCGGTGGGCGGTGGCCTGGGCGAGCACCGCCGCGACCGCCGCGGGCACGTCGTGCCGCAGTCGGAGCCCCGGGGTGCGCCGGTGCGGATCAGGGCTGGTCGGGTTCGCTCCGGTCGGGTCGGCGGCCAGCAGCCGGATGCCGAGGCGACCGAGCCCGTACACGTCGGCGCGGGTGTCGACCACCGCGCCCGGATCGTCCTGTTCGGGGGCCATGTATCCCGGGGTGCCGGCCCGGGCGGTCAGCCCGGAGGCGGCGGCGAGCGCCTTGGCGAGACCGAGGTCGGCGATCAGCACCTGTTCCGCGCCGTCGGGGCCGGCGCAGCGGAACAGGATGTTGCCGGGGGTGAGATCGCGGTGCACGACGCCGTGCCGGTGCAGCACGGCGACCCCGGCGCAGACCTCGCCGAGCAGCCGCAACGCCGCCGGCACGGGGATCTCGCCGGCGGCCAGCCGGTCCCGCAGGCTGCCCCCGTCCGCCCAGGCCAGGACCGCGTACGGCCGACCGTCGGGCAGTTCACCCAGGGCGTGCACCCGGATCAGCCGCTCGTGCTCCAACCGGCGCAGCAACCGGGCCTCGTCGAGGAAGCGTTCCCGGACGCGTAGGTCGTGGCTCCAGTTCTCGGCCAGCACCTTGATCGCCACGTGCGCGTCGAGCGCCCGGTCGTAACCCAGCCAGACCGTCGCGAACGAACCGACGCCGAGCAGTCGCTCGATGGCGTAGGGCCCGATCCGCAGTGGAGCCGTCACCGTCTCACCCCCGGCCAGCGCGGTCGGTCGGCGTTTCTCTGCACAGTAGACCGGGCGGTTCGCGATCTCGACGAACCGTTGGCCCGGGCGCGGTGACTAACAGGGCAGGAGACCCCGCACCGAAGGAGCCGTCATGAACCGTCCCGCGATCCTCCTCACCACCGCCGCGTTGGCGCTCGGCACGCTCGTCCCGGCGACGGTCGCCGGTCCGGCGACCGCCGCGCCCCCGGTCGGCGGCACCGCGCCCGCGTCGGCGCGCGGTCCGCTCGCCGCCGCCGTCGGACACAGCCACCCGCAGGTGCTCAGCGTGCGTGGCGCCGGCGTGTACCGCATCGGCGCCAGTCTGGCGGCGCTCACCGCGAACGGGCACATCGACTGGACCGCGTCGGGCTGCGGCCCGGTGGTGCACGCCGGAGCCACCGGTTCCTGGGCGGGTGTGCTCCTGCTGGCCTTCCGCGACGGGCGCCTGGTGGAGGTGGGTACGGCCACCAACCCGCCGCGATCTCCCGCCGGCGCCGGTGTCGGCATGTCGTTCGCCGAGTTGGAGGCGATCTACGGCCGACGGGGGTCGCTGATCCGCAACGACGCGGGGGACGCCGAGGCGTACCTGGTGCGGGTCGGGTCGCGGGTGGAGTTGTTCACCGGGCACCCGATCCGGCCGGGGGTGGGCTACTTCCAGGTCGGCCCGGCCAGCTTCGTCGAGCGGAACTTCCGGCAGGGCGGGTCCTGCTGATTCGACCCACCCGCGGGGCGTCCGGTGTCGACCGGGCGCCCCGCGTCGCCGCTCGGCCCGATTCGGAGGTTGGGCGGACACGATGATGTCGGGCTAGACATTAGTGTGTGGCACACAGTATGGTGTGACACATGGTTAGCGAGGATGTTCTACGGACGCACCTGCAGGAGTTGCGTCGAGGCACCGTCGTGGTGGCCAGCCTGGTCGCGCTCCGCCGGCCGGACTACGGCTACGCACTGCTGCAACGGCTCACCGACCACGGCTTCCCGGTCGACGCCAACACGCTCTACCCGCTGCTGCGCCGCCTGGAGGACCAGGGGCTGCTGACCAGCGAGTGGAACACCGCGGAGAGCCGACCGCGCAAGTTCTACCGGACCAGCGACGAGGGCGAGTCGATGCTGAGCCGGCTGCTCGACGACCTCGCCGCCGTGCAGACCTCCATCACCGGGCTGATCCAAGGAGTGGACCGATGAACACCCTGACCGACCGCTACCTCGCCGCCACCCTGCGCTCGGTGCCCGCCCAGCGCCGCGACGAGATCGCCAGCGAGCTGCGGGCCTCCATCGAGGACATGATCGAGGGTCGGACCGACGGCGGGCAGGACGCCACCACCGCCGAGCGGGAGGTGCTCACCGAGCTGGGCAACCCGGACGTGCTGGCCGCCCGGTACGCCGACCGTCGACTCCAGCTCATCGGCCCGACCTACTACCTGGTCTGGCTGCGGCTGCTGAAACTGCTGCTCAGCTTCATCCCGGCGCTCGTCGGCACGATCGTCACCATCGTCGAGGCGGCCGAGGGGAAAGGTTTCGGAGCCATCGGTCCGGGCCTCGTCGTCGCCCTGCAGGTGGCGGTGCAGATCGCCTTCTGGCTCACCCTGACCTTCGCCATCATCGAGCGCTCCCAAACGCCGGTGAACCTGCCGGACTGGACGGTCGACCAGCTGCCCGACGCCCCGGTGCACCGGGGCATCCCGCTCGCCGACACCATCGCCTCGGTGGTCATGCTGGTGGCGACCATCGCGTACCTGCCCATCCAGCACTTCCAGTCCTGGGTGCGCGGCACCGACGGCGAGAACATCGCGATCCTCGACCCGGCTCTCTGGTCGTTCTGGCTGCCGGCGCTGATCGTCGTGCTGGTCGCCAGCGTGATCTTCGAGATCGTCAAGTACCGGATCGGACGCTGGACCTGGCCTCTCTTCGGCACCAAGGTGCTGCTCAACCTGGCGTTCTCCGTGCCGCTGGTGTGGTTGGCGCTCTCCGACCGGCTGCTCAACCCGGCCCTGGGCGAGCGGCTGAGCTGGCTGGCGGACGCCGACAACCGAAACCTCCTCGGCGCGGCGATCGCGGTGGGAACGGCAGTGGTGGTGGTCTGGGACCTGATCGACACCGCGATCAAGACCCGACGCCAGACGGCGTGAGCGACGCCCTCAGACGGCGGCCCGGCGCGTACCCCGCGCCGGGCCGCCCGCCCGTTGGCCGGCAGTGACCCGCCCGCCGACCCCGCCCGGGCGGGCACGTGGCATCGTTCTCGGATGACCGCCGCACCGCAGGGGGAATGGCACCGCCCCGGTCCAACGGCCGAGCAGCGCCGCAACGACCTGTGGCTCGGGTTGGGGATGACCGGGCTGGCCCTGGTGAGCCTCACCCTGGCCCGCAGCACCGGGGCGTTCCTGCTGGGCCCGCCGCCGTCCGGGCCGGAGCAACTGTTCTGGACCGTCGCGGTGACCCTGCCGCTGATCTGGCGACGACGTTGGCCGGCCGCCACCCTGCTGGTCGTCGCGGTGATGTTCATCGCCGCGCAGGCACGATCGGCACCCGAGACGCAGTTCTCCCCCTGGGCCCTGTTCTGCGCCATCTACACCGTCGGCGCCTGGGGGCAGGACCGCCAGCTGTCGCGCCGACTGCGGGTCGGGGTGATCGCCACGATGTTCGCCTGGCTCGGGGTCTACTACGCGGTGATGATCGACCACATTCCGGCGGATGCCTTCGCCGGTGCGGTCGGACCGGTGCCGCCGGTGCTCGCCGCGATGGTCACCGGCGTCCTGCTCAACGTGCTGGTGTTCGGTTTCGCGTACTTCTTCGGCGAGACCGCGTGGGTGGCCGCGCGGCGCGAACACGAACTGCGCACCCAGGCCGAGGACCTGCGCCGGTCGCAGGCCGAGGCCCGGGAGCGGGCGGTGCTCGGCGAACGGGTCCGGATCGCGCGGGAGCTGCACGACGTGGTGGCCCATCACGTGTCGGTGATGGGCGTGCAGGCATCCGCCTGCCGCCGGGTCTTCGACCGCGACCCGGGCAAGGCCCGCACGGCACTGACCGCCATCGAGCAGAGCGCCCGCACCGCCGTCGACGAGCTGCGTCGGATGCTCGGCGTGCTGCGGACCACCGCCGGGACCGACGCCGCGCCGCCGACGGCCGGCGGCCTGGAGCGGATCGACGAACTCGTCGAGCGGGCGCGCGCCGCCGGGCTGACGACCACCCTCGGGGTGTACGGCGACGCTGTCACGTTGCCCGCGTCCGTCTCGCAGGCGGCCTACCGGGTGACGCAGGAGGCGGTGACCAACACCCTGAAGCACGCCGGAGCGAACCTGTTGGACGTGCGGGTCCGCTACCTGGCCCGCGAGGTGGAGGTCGACGTGACCGACGACGGACGGGGCGGCGGCCGGGCCGACAGCGTCGGGTTGGGACTGATCGGGATGCGCGAACGGGTCGGCGCCCACGACGGCGACCTGGAGGCCGGGCCGCGGGCCGGCGGCGGTTGGCGGGTACGCGCCCGCTTCCCCCTGGCGGCCCCGATCGGCCCGCAGCCGAGGCCGAGCGACAGGCAGCAGGCGGCAGCCGGCGCGGGGCCGTCGGCATGAGCGCGGCGGCACACCACACACCGGACACCGGCCCGACGGTCCGGGTCCTGCTCGCCGACGACCAGCACCTGGTCCGTACCGGCTTCCGGGTCATCCTGGAGGTGGAGGACGACATCGAGGTGGTCGGTGAGGCCGCCGACGGCGAACGGGCCGTCGCGATGGCCCGGGCCACCCGCCCGGACGTCGTACTCATGGATGTGGAGATGCCCGGGATGGACGGCCTGGAGGCCACCCGGCAGATCACCGCCGACGGGCCCGGTGGGCCGGCCGTGCTGATCCTCACGACCTTCGACCGCGACGACTATCTCTTCGCCGCGCTGCGGGCCGGGGCCAGCGGCTTCCTGCTCAAGAACGGCACGCCGGAGGAGCTGGTCGAGGCGATCCGGGTGCTGGCCAGGGGCGACGGTCTGCTCGCTCCGGAGATCACCCGCCGGGTGATCTCCACCTTCGCCCGACCCGGCGACCCGACAGGCACCGCCCACCGGGGCCCGGACGCCGAGGCCGCGTTGGCCGAGCTGACCCCGCGCGAGCGGGAGGTGCTGATGCTGCTCGCCGCCGGGTCGAGCAACGCCGAGATCGCCACGACCATCCACCTGGGCGAGGCGACGGTGAAGACGCACGTGAGTCGGGTGCTGGCCAAACTCGGCCTGCGTGACAGGGTGCAGGCAGTGGTCTTCGCGTACGAGAACGGGGTGGTCCGCCCCGGCGGGTGACCGGCGTCCACCGCCCGGCGGACCCGCCCGCTCCGCCGCCGGGCGGACGGCGCAACGGCGTACTCGATCTAGCATCAGCGCGTGACCAGAACGCTTCGCCTCGACGGCGTCGACCGCAGCTTCGGCGACCGGCAGGTGCTCAACAACGTGTCCTTCGAGGTGGCTGCCGGGCGGATGACCGGCTTCGTGGGCGCCAACGGCGCCGGCAAGACCACCACCATGCGGATCATCCTGGGGGTGCTCTCCGCCGACGCGGGCGAGGTCAGTTGGGGTGGCACGGCGCTGACCCGGCAGGACCGCCGACGCTTCGGGTACATGCCGGAGGAGCGCGGCCTCTACCCGAAGATGACCACCCGGGAGCAGGTCGCCTACCTGGGCCGGCTGCACGGCCTGGACGCCGCCGCGGCACGCCGTGCCACCGACGCCCTGCTGGAGCGGGTCGGGCTCGGTGAACGCGGAAACGACCTGCTGGAGACGCTGTCGCTGGGCAACCAGCAACGCGCGCAGATCGCCGCCGCGCTGGTGCACGACCCCGAGGTGCTGGTGCTCGACGAGCCGTTCTCCGGGCTCGACCCGCTGGCCGTCGACACCGTCGTCGCCGTGCTGCGGGAACGGGCGTCGGCCGGCGCGCCCGTGCTCTTCTCCAGTCACCAGCTCGACGTCGTGGAGCGCCTCTGCGACGACCTGGTGATCATCGGGGACGGGGTGATCCGGGCCGCCGGCAGCCGGCAGCAGCTGCGCGACTCGTACACGGTGCCCCGCTACGAGCTGGTGGTCGCCGGCGACGCCGGTTGGGTACGCGACCACCCCGGGGTGACAGTGGTCGAGCTGGACGGCCCCCGGGTGGTCTTCGACCTGCCGGCCGGCGCCGACGAGCAGCCCGTCCTCCAGGCGGCTCTGGCCCGCGGCCCGGTCCGCGCCTTCCGCCCGGTCAGCCCCTCGCTCACCGAGATCTTCCGAGAGGTCACCCAGTGAACGTCACCCAGGCCACCCGGCTGGTCGCCGAACGCGAGATCCGCGTCAAGCTCCGCGACCGCACCTTCCTGTTCGGCACCCTTTTCTTCCTGCTGATCGCGGCGGCCGGCACCATCCTGCCGCCGTTGCTCGCCGGCGGGCCGTCCACCGTCGCGGCGACCGAGAGCGTGGCCGCGCCGCTGCGCGCCGCCGGGCTGGAGGTCCAGGTCGTCCCCGACGACCGGGCCGCCGAGCGGGCCGTCCGCGACGGCGACGTGGACGCAGCGGTGGTCGGCGGACCCGCCGTCGTGGCCATGGACGAGGCCCCCGACGACGTGGTGCGGGCCCTGAGCAGCCAGCCGACCGTACGCCTGCTCGACCCGGACGCGGTCGACCCCGTGGTGGCGTTCCTGGTGCCGTTCGTCTTCGCGTTCGTCTTCTTCATCACCTCGCAGACCTTCGGCCTGCAGATCGCGCAGAGCGTCACCGAGGAGAAGCAGACCCGGATCGTGGAGATCCTGGTGGCCGCCGTGCCGGTACGGGCCCTGCTGGCCGGCAAGGTGGTGGCCGGCGCGATCCTGGCGTTCGCGCAGATCGCCTTGATCGCGGTGGTGGCGGTGATCGGGCTGCAGATGGGTGACAGCGGGGGCCTGCTCACCCTGCTCGCCCCGGCGATCGGCTGGTTCGTGCCGTTCTTCCTGCTCGGCTTCGTGCTGCTCGCCGCGATGTGGGCGGCGGCCGGCGCGCTGGCCAACCGGCAGGAGGACATCGCCGCCGTGTCGACACCGGTGCAGTTCGCCGTGATGCTGCCGTTCTTCGCGGTGATCTTCCTGAACGACAACGACACCGCGATGCGGGTGCTGTCCTACCTGCCGTTCTCGTCGCCCACGGCCATGCCGCTGCGACTGTTCACCGGTGACGCGGCCGGTTGGGAACCGATCGTCTCGCTGGTCATCCTGCTGCTCGCCGCCGGCGCGTTCGTGGTCGCCGGGGCCCGGGTGTACGAGGGGTCGCTGCTGCGCACCAACGGCCGAACCTCCCTGCGTACCGCCTGGCGGGAACGGGAGACCATCGGCTGAGCAGTACGGTTCGCCGGTGCGGGCGTCGGTGTCCTGATCGGATGCCGGCGCCCGTCGCCGTGCGACACCGGCCTGACCGGCCGGGCGGGCCGCTCAGTGCGCGGGTGGCACCCGGTCCCAGCCGGCGGGCAGCCGCGGGGCCGACCAGGCGGGGTCGGGCTGCCACCTGGCCCACGCCGGGTCCCACCAGCGCTCACCCGTGTCGAGCAGGGCGGCGATCCGGTCACCCTCGGCCTGGATGGCGTCCCCCATGCCCGGGTAGCGCCCCTCGACGAGGCGCTGGGCGAACATCTCCACGTCCTTCCAGACGTACCGGTCGGCGTCCGCGGCCCACCACAGGTCCAACTCGTGGTCCAGGGTGTCCACCCCGATCGGCGTACGCCGCACCGGGTCCTGAAGGTTGAAGTACCAGCCGGCGAAGTCGCGCCCCGGGCCCGACCAGAACACGTCGATCGAGTGCGCCTCACCGGGGCGTTGCAGCATCAGCTTGCCGTGCCCCGACCAGGAGTGGTGCCCGGCGGCCTCCCACGGGTGCCGCCCGCACGGGAACACCCCGTCGGCCGGGAAGCCGAACTCGGCCCCCGGCGGGAGATAGAGGACGAGCAGGTCGGCGGAGTCCTCGACGCAGATCGTCGGGCAGCCGAACCAGACCTCCCCGCGCAGCACCTCACGCCGGATGACCGTGTCGCCGGCCGCGAACCGCTGCACCACCACGGCACCTCCTCACCGCCCACCAACCCCACCGCGATCGTGCACTCTCGACCAGCGATCTGTCCTGTCCGGCCCGGTCGGGGCAGACAGTGCCCGATCGCGGCGGGCGGAGGCCGGGCTCAGGCGTCGACCGCCGCCATCACGTCGTCACTGACGTCGAAGTTGGCGTAGACGTTCTGGACGTCGTCGCAGTCCTCCAGCACGTCGATCAGCTTGAAGATCTTGCGCGCGCCCTCTTCGTCAAGTGGCACGTTGACGCTGGGGATCAGGGAGGACTCGGCCGACTCGTACTCGATGCCGGCATCCTGCAGGGCCGTCCGCACCGGGATCAGGTCGGTCGGCTCGGAGACCACCTCGTACGCCTCGCCGATGTCGTTGACCTCTTCGGCACCGGCGTCCAGGACGGCGAGCATCACGTCGTCCTCGGTGGTGCCCTCCTTGGGGACGATCACCACGCCCTTCCGGGAGAACATGTACGACACCGAACCGGCGTCGGCGAGCGAGCCGCCGTTGCGGGTCAGCGCGGTCCGTACCTCGGTGGCCGCCCGGTTGCGGTTGTCGGTGAGGCACTCGATGAGCATGGCCACGCCGTTCGGGCCGTACCCCTCATACATGATCGTCTGCCAGTCGGCGCCGCCGGCCTCCAGGCCGGAGCCGCGCTTGACGGCGCGATCGATGTTGTCGTTCGGCACCGAACTCTTCTTCGCCTTCTGGATGGCGTCGAAGAGCGTCGGGTTACCCGAGGGGTCACCGCCGCCGGTGCGCGCGGCCACCTCGACGTTCTTGATCAGCTTGGCGAACATCTTGCCGCGCTTGGCGTCGATGACGGCCTTCTTGTGCTTGGTCGTCGCCCACTTTGAGTGGCCGGACATCTTCTACCTCCGTCTGTCATTGCACGCCTGCGTCGACTGCCGCACCGATTCCGCGCCGCATCCGGCGATCCGGCGGCCGATCGGCCCCGCGGGAAGTGCCCGCGCCGGGCGACGGCCCTGCCGAACCGCGGCAATCTTACCGAGGCCACACCCCGCCATGTCACACCCGGGACTGCCCGGGGCACCCGGTGCGCCTCCAGCGGGGGATGACGACCGGTGCAGACCCCACGCCCAAGATCTTGCTCGAACCAGGAAGTAGTGGCCTCCCCGGCACGCCGACACCACTACATCCATGTTCAAGCACGATCTTGGGATGGGTGCCGGGCGCGCCGGGCGAGGATCCGCTCGGGTTCCGGGAAAGGGCGGGGAAGGGCCGCCGCCCCGGCCGCGCGGGTCGGCCGCTCAGGCGGTGCGCGCCAGCTCCACGAAGTACGCGTGCACGCGCGGGTCACCCGTCAGCTCGGGGTGGAACGAGGTGGCCAGCAGGTTGCCCTGCCGGACCGCCACGATCCGCTCGGCGGCCGGGCCACCGGTCACCGTGCCGATCACCTCGACGCCCGCGCCGACCCGTTCGACCCACGGCGCGCGAATGAACACCGCGTGGAATCCCCCGCCCGGCACGCCGGTGATCTCCACGGGCGCCTCGAACGAGTCGACCTGCCGGCCGAACGCGTTGCGCCGTACCGTCATGTCGATGCCGGCGAAACCGCGCTGGTCGGCGCGGCCGTCCAGCACCTCGGTGGCCAGCATGATCATGCCGGCGCACGAGCCGTAGACGGGCATGCCGTCGGCGATCCGCTTGTCGATCGGCTCGCGCAGCTCGAAGATGTCGACGAGCTTGCTGATGGTGGTGGACTCCCCGCCGGGGATGACCAGGCCGTCGACCGCGTCCAACTCGCCCGGACGGCGGACCGGGCGGGCGTCCGCGCCCGCCCCGGTCAGCGCCGCCAGATGCTCCCGGACGTCCCCCTGAAGGGCGAGGACACCGATGGTGGGCCGGCTCATCGGCACCGTTCCTTCCGTGGCTGTCGGGAGCGCGCTCACCAACCGCGCTCGGCCAGGCGGTGCGGCTGCGGGATCTCGTCGACGTTGATGCCGACCATCGCCTCGCCGAGCCCCCGGGAGACCTTGGCCAGCACGTCCGGGTCGTCGTGGAAGGTGGTCGCCTTGACGATCGCGGCGGCCCGCTGGGCCGGGTTGCCGGCCTTGAAGATGCCGGAGCCGACGAAGACACCCTCCGCGCCGAGCTGCATCATCATCGCCGCGTCGGCCGGAGTGGCGATCCCGCCCGCGGTGAACAGCACCACCGGCAGCTTGCCGCTCTCGGCGACCTCCTTGACCAGCTCGTACGGGGCCTGCAGCTCCTTGGCCGCGACGTACAGCTCGTCGGCCGGCAGCGAGGAGAGCCGGCGGATCTCCTGGCGGATCTTCCGCATGTGGGTGGTGGCGTTGGAGACGTCACCGGTGCCCGCCTCGCCCTTGGAACGGATCATGGCCGCACCCTCGGTGATCCGGCGCAGCGCCTCGCCCAGGTTCGTCGCGCCACAGACGAAGGGCACCGTGAACGCCCACTTGTCGATGTGGTTCGCGTAGTCGGCCGGGGTCAGCACCTCGGACTCGTCGACGTAGTCCACACCCAGCGACTGGAGGATCTGCGCCTCCACGAAGTGACCGATGCGGGCCTTGGCCATCACCGGGATGGAGACCGCCTCGATGATCCCGTCGATCATGTCGGGGTCGCTCATCCGGGACACCCCGCCCTGCGCGCGGATGTCGGCGGGCACCCGCTCCAGGGCCATCACCGCCACGGCACCGGCGTCCTCAGCGATCTTGGCCTGCTCGGCGTTGACGACATCCATGATCACGCCACCCTTGAGCATCTCGGCCATGCCGCGCTTCACGCGGGCGGTGCCGACGACGGGGGCGGAACCGGTGTTCGAGGCGGTGTTTTCGGGCACGGGTCATCGCTCCTTGGACCTGCGGTGGGGGTGGCAGCGAAAATGCTACGCGCGGTGCAACGCCGTACCGACAGCCAATCAGACCCCCGGTGGCCTGCACTGTGGCAGTGGTCACCGGGCCGCCCGCGCCCGTCGGGAGCGGCCGACGCCCGCCGGGGATCAGGCGGCGGGGACGTCCGCCGGGACGACGAGGGTCGGGTCGTCGATGTCGAAGTAGCGCGGCCACTCCCGGCCCCGTCCCATCCGCAACAGGCGCACCAGCGGCCTGCTGCGCGCCGAGCGGGCGTCCCGGACCAGGTCGGTGTGCACCTGCCGGGACAACGCGAGCCGACGGCTGGCGGCGATGACCGCGGCGCAGCTCGGATCGTTCGGGTCCAACTGGACGCTCCGCAACTGCCGGGTGAGGTCGTTCTCCGCCGCCTCCCGCTCGTCCGGGCTGGCGTCCAGGGCGATCCGGGCCGCCGCGTACAGCTCGACCCCGAAACGCCGCTCAGCCAGGACCGCGGCTGCCGCCGCGCGGCGCAGCAGGTGGGCGTCGAGGGCCCGGGCCGCCAGCTCCGCCCGGCCCTGCAGCCGCTCGACCCGGCCGGCGGTCCAGATGAGGTACGCCGCGACCAGCCCCACGACCACGCTTCCGGCCACCACCCACCACATGTGCGGCATCGTAGTGCTGCTCCGTTTCGTCCGATTGGGCGCGGCCGGACCGGTCCCACCGGTCACCACCGCACCATCCGTCACACCCGGCTCAGCCCAGCCCCACCCACTCCTGGTCGATGACCCGCCCGTCGGTTGCCTCGATCGCCGCTGCGTATACCTCCACAACGCGCCGAGCAACCACCGGCCAGTCGAAATTCGCCACCACCTGATCGCCGCAGGCACTCAGCGTGGCCCGCCCGGCCGGGTCGTCCAGCAGCTCACTCAGCACGTCACGCAGCCCCACCGGGTCGCCCGTGGGGAAGAGGCGACCGGCCCGCCCACCGTCGAGGACCCGCCGGAACGCGTCCAGGTCACTGGCGACCACAGTCGTACCCGCCGCGAGGGCCTCGGTGAGGATCATGCCGAACGACTCGCCGCCGGTGTTCGGTGCGACGTAGAGATGCGCGCTGCGCAGCATCCGCGCCTTGTCCGCTTCGCTGACCAGGCCGAGGAACGTGATCCGCTCGTGCAGCTCGGCGGGGAACTGGTCGTACAGGTCGTCGGGGTCACCGGGACCGGCGACGAGCAACCGCAGGCCGGGCCGGGTGGCGGCCAACGCCACGAACGCGTCGCGCAGCACCGGGAAGCCCTTGCGAGCCTCGGTGAACCGGCCCAGGAAGCCGAGCGTGCCCCCGGTGCCGGCCGCGCACTCCCCCGGCCAGCCCGGCAACGGCTCGGCGTCGGCGAACTTGGCCACCGCCACCCCGTTGGGAATCTCCACCGCGCCGCCGTCCATGTGCTCGACCTGCACCTTGCGGGCCAACGCGCTCACCGCGATCCGGGCCGTGATCCGCTCCAACACGATCTGGAGCACGCCCTGCGCGGCGGCGAGCACCCGGGAACGGGTCATCGCGGTGTGGAACGTGGCCACCACCGGGCCACGGGCGGAGAGCACGGCCAGCAGCGACAGGCTCAGCGTGAGCGGCTCGTGCACGTGCAACACGTCGAAGTCACCGTTGGTGATCCACCGCCGCACCCGGGCGGTCGACACCGGGCCGAACGCGATCCGGGCCACCGAACCGTTGTACGGCAGCGGAACGGCACGCCCGGCGGACACCACGTACTCCGGCAGCGGCGAATCGTCGTCAGCCGGCGCGAGCACGCTGACCTCGTGGCCCAGCGCGATCAGCGCCTCGGCGAGGTCCATGACATGGTTCTGCACCCCACCGGGCACGTCGAAGGAGTACGGGCACACGATGCCGATCCGCATGTGTCAGCCCACCTCCTCAGGCCTGGCCGGAGGCCGACGAGGGCAGCGCCGCGCCCTCCCCCGACCTTCCCTGGTCCAGCCACATCCGCTGCAACATGTGCCAGTCTTCCGGATGCCGGGCGATACCCGCCGCCAGACGGTCAGCGATCAACTGGGTCAGCGACCGGACCCGCTGGTCCAGGGGACCCACCTCGGGCCCGGGCACCGGCAGCGGGCCATCCAGCGACGCACACGCGGCGTCCGGCTCGTACCACATCGAGGCCACGTAGAGCGGCGCGCCGGTGTGCAGCGCGAGCAGCGCCGGCCCGGCGGGCATCCGGGTCTTCCCGCCGAAGAAGTCCACCTCCACCCCCCGGGCGGAGAGGTCCCGGTCGGCCAGCAACGGCACCACCGCACCGGCGCGGAGCCGGTCCAGCAGCACGTCGAAGGCCGGGCGCGGCCCACCGTGGGTCGGCAGGATCTCCATCCCGAGGACCTTTCGGAAGGCCAGGAAACGCTTGTACACGCCCTCCGGCTTGAGCCGCTCCATCACCGTGGTGAGCGGCCAACCGGTGGCCGCCACCCAGGCACCGGCGGCATCCCAGTTGCCGGCGTGCGGCAGCGCCACCACCGCGCCCCGGCCGGCCGCCACGTCGGCGGCGAGCAGCTCCGCGCCGTCCAGCCGGAAGGTGGACAGGATCTGCGACCGGCTCAGGCTGGGCAGCCGGAACGCCTCCATCCAGTACCTGGCGTACGAGCGCAGCCCGCGCTTGACGAGATCGTCCAGCTCGGCGTCGGGCAGCTCCGGGCCGACCACCCGGCGCAGGTTCGCGCGCAGTCGGGCCGTACCCCCGCCGCCGGTGCGATGGGCGCGGTCCGCGCCCGCCTGGAACGCCGCCGCCACCAACGGCCGGGGTAGCGCGCGGATCACCCGCCAACCGGCGATGTAGCCCAGCTCGGTGAGGTTCACGCGACTCGGCCGCCGGTCTTCCGACGGCGGGTCGCCGGCAGGCCACTCACGCCTGACCGTCCGGCTGGAGCTGCTGGGCCTGGCGGTAGACGTGCGTCATCCGCTGGCCCACCGTGAAGATCGACACGGCGGCGAGCAGCCAGAGCGCGATCTCCAGCGCCGGCTTCACGTTCAGGCCGGTGAGGATCCCGCCGACGCCGACGATCAGCAGCCGCTCGGTGCGTTCGGCGATGCCCACGTTGCAGGTCATGCCCAGCCCCTCGGCGCGGGCCTTCACGTAGGAGACCAGGCTGCCGGCGGCCAGGCAGACCAACGCGGCGGCCACCCCGGAGTAGTTGCCCTGCGTGGCCAGCCAGTACGCGACAGCGCCGAAGACGGCGCTGTCGGCGACCCGGTCCATGCTTGAGTCGAGGAACGCGCCGAACCGGGTGGAGCCACCACTCATCCGGGCCATCGTCCCGTCGAGCAGGTCGGTGAGCGCGAACAGGGTGACGATCAACGCGCCCGCGACCAGATGGCCGCGAGCACCGAAGCCGAGCGCGCCGACGAGCACACCAACGGTGCCCGCGACGGTGACGGCATTGGGGGTGACGCCCGCGCGCAGCAGGGCGCGGGCAATCGGCTCGACGACGCGGGTCATCCCCGCGCGGGCCGACACTTGGAAGATCTTCGCCATGGCGGTCCCCACGATAACGGTCCGCCCAGCTCTGCCGATACGGACGGTACCGCCGACCCGCCCGGGGGAGGCTTGTGCCTGTCCGGCAACGGGTGTGAGATCGAGCCGGGAGGTGAGCCAGCTCACCCGTCCGCCCGTTGAGTTCCCGCTGTGCAGCAGACCACCGGAGGATATCGCCGCGCACTCGCCCCGGGCCGCTTCCCGTCGCGCGGCGGTCGCCACCACCACCGGCTGAGGGAGGTGCGCCCCATGGCGCAGAAGAGTCACGACAAGGGTTCCACCGGCGGCACGCCACTGGTGACCGAGCCCGAGCGGGTTCGCAACGTGGTGCTCGTCGGCCACTCCGGGGCGGGCAAGACCACCCTGGTCGAGGCGCTGCTCGCGGCGACCGGCACGATCGGTCGCGCCGGCACCGTGGTCGACGGCACCACTGTCGGCGACCACGACCCCGCCGCCGTACGCCAGCAACGCTCGGTCAGCCTGTCCTGCGCGCCGCTGCTGCACAACGGCATCAAGGTCAACCTGCTGGACACCCCCGGGTACGCCGACTTCGTCGGTGAGCTGCGCGCCGGGCTGCGGGCCGCCGACGCCGCGCTGTTCGTGGTCTCCGCCGCGGGCGGCATGGACGCGGCCACCGTCGCCCTGTGGGAGGAGTGCGCCGCCGTCGACATGCCCCGGGCTGTCGCGGTGGCCCGACTGGACCAGCCCCGCGCCGACGTCGACGAGACGGTGGCGCTCTGCCAGCGCCTCTTCGGCGACAACGTGATGCCGCTCTACCTGCCGATGCTCGGCGACGACGGGGTGTCCACCGAAGGTCTGCTCGGCCTGATCACCCGCCGGGTCTTCGACTACAGCGCCGGGCTGCCCGCCGACGTCCGCGACCCGGACCCGGAGCACCAGCGGGCCATCGACGAGTCCCGCGACGAGCTGATCGAGGGGATCATCGCCGAGAGCGAGGACGAGACCCTGATGGACCGCTACCTCGACGGCGAGGAGATCAGCGACGAGGTGCTCATCGACGACCTGGAGAAGGCCGTCGCCCGGGGCCACTTCTACCCGGTGGTGCCGGTCTGCGCCCAGACCGGCGTCGGGCTGGACGTGCTGCTGGAGGTGCTGACCGCCGCGTTCCCCTCCCCGCTGGAGCACGAGCTGCCGGCGGTGACCGGCGTGGACGGCTCACCGCGTCCGCCGCTGAGCTGCGATCCGGCCGGGCCGCTCGTCGCCGAGGTCGTCAAGACCACCGTCGACCGCCACGTCGGTCGGGTCTCGCTGGTCCGGGTCTTCTCCGGCACGCTGCGCCCCGACCAGACGGTGCACGTCTCCGGCCACGGCCTGGCCGAACGCGGACACCCCGACCACGACGCCGACGAGCGGGTCGGGCACATCTACACCCCGCTGGGCGCCACCCTGCGGGAGGTGTCGTTCTGCGTGGCCGGTGACATCTGCGCGATCACCAAGTCGGGTAGCGCCGAGACCGGCGACACCATCTCCACCAGGGACGAGCCGCTGCTGATCGCCCCCTGGGAGATGCCGGAGCCGCTGCTGCCGGTGGCGATCGTCGCCCGCAGCCGCGCCGACGAGGACGCCCTGGCCCGCAACCTCGCCCGACTGGTCGCCGGCGACCCCACCCTGCGGCTGGAGCGCAACCCGGAGACCCACCAGCTGGTGCTCTGGTGCATGGGCGAGGCACACGCGGACGTGGTGCTCGACCGGCTGCGTGCCGGCGGCGTCGAGCTGGACACCGAGCCGGTCAGGGTGTCGCTGCGCGAGACGCTGACAGTGCCCGCGAAGGGGCACGGCCGCCACGTCAAGCAGTCCGGCGGCCACGGCCAGTACGCGGTCTGCGACATCGAGGTCGAGCCGCTGCCGCGCGGCAGCGGCTTCGAGTTCGTCGACCGGATCGTCGGCGGCGCGGTGCCGCACAACTACATCCCGTCGGTGGAGAAGGGCGTCCGTGCCCAGCTGGAGCGCGGGCTGGTCGCCGGCCACCCGGTGGTGGACCTGCGGGTGACACTGGTCGACGGCAAGGCACACAGCGTCGACTCCTCCGACGCGGCCTTCCAGACCGCCGGCGCGCTGGCGCTGCGCGACGCCGCCGAGCGTGGTCAGCCGGCCCTGCTGGAGCCGATCGACGAGGTGAGCATCCGGGTTCCGGACGGCTCGGTGGGCACGGTGCTGGGCGACCTGTCCGGCCGGCGCGGCCGGGTGCTCGGCACCGAACCGGACCCGGACTCCGAGGGCCGCACCCTCGTCCGCGCCGAGGTGCCGGCCACCGAACTGCTCCGCTACGCCGTCGAGCTGCGCTCCATGACGGCCGGCACCGGCACCTTCCGCCGGCACTTCGTCCGCCACGACCCCATGCCCACCCACCTGGCCGACCAGGCCCGCAAGGAAC
>NZ_JAGPXU010000033.1:0-71001 GCF_018070385.1 Micromonospora sp. C97 | reverse complement strand
CTGTCGGGCCGCCCGTACGCCGAGCGCTCGTCGTCGCGGAGTCGGCCGTAGGCCGGTGCCCCGTCCGGCTCGTCGTCCACCCAGGACCGGCCGTGGGGTGCCTGTTCCGCCGGTGGTTCGTCGGACCACGACCGGCCGAGGTAGGTGCCGTCCGGGCGGGTGGGCGCGAGCGGCGGCACCTCGGCGCGGCCGGACACCGTCGCCCGCCCACGGGGTGGCGGCTGGTGCGGCATGCCGATGTCGCCGGGGTAGCGCTGGCCGGGAAACTGGGGGTGCCACTCGGTGGTCGGTTCGATCACCCAGGCCGGTTCGTTCGGGTCTGGCCACCGGTCGGTGTAGCGGCCGTTCATCCGGCGAGCCCGTCGCCACACCCGGCCGCCGGGCCGATCCTCGCCGGGAGTGAGATGTCCGCAGCCGCTGCCGGGTGACCGCTGGGCGTCCGGTCGCCGCCTGCCACGCCCCGGTGGCCGGCTCGCGTCCGCTCGCTCACGCGTTGTCACCTCGTTGCAAATTGTCGCGCTGGGGCCGCACGAGCCGGTCAGGTCGCCGCTCCGGCAGGCCGTGGCTGCGGATGGAGGGTAACGGCGTGGGCTCGCTCACCGCCACTGTGGCGCCGCCCACCGGCGCAAACGTTATCCCATTGGTTTCGGACATTTAGGCCTATAACCGAATCTGGCCTCCGACCCTACCGCACTCGACGACCACCCGGCTCCGGCGGGAGTCACCGCAGCGGGTCAGGGATGTTCCATGATGAGGACGGCGAACGTGCCGGCGGCGAGCGCCTCGTAGTGGTGCGGGGCGTCGCCGGGGAACGTGGCGTAGTCGCCGGGGTCGAGTTCGACCGACGCGCCCTCGGGCCCCACCCGCAGTCGACCGGCGGCGACCACCACGTGCTCGATGCTGCGCGGGGTGTGTCCCTGGCCGGTTCGGATCGCCCCTGGTTCCAGCCGGATCAGGTAGACGTCCCGGCGCAGGTGCGCCGTACCGGCACTGAGCAGCGTTCCGCTGAAGTCGGCCTGCTCGGAGCGGACGTGCGACCCGTCTCCCGCCCGGATGACCCGTACGACGTCGTCCACCGGCTCCACCAGCCGGCTGAACGGCACGCCGAGGGCGACGCCCAAGGACCAGAGTGTCTCCACGCTCGGGTTGCCGCTGCCCGACTCCAGTTGGGAGAGGGTGGACTTGGCCACCCCCGCCCGGCGGGCCAGTTCGGTGAGCGAGATGCCGACCCGTTCCCGTTCCCGGCGCAGGGCGGCGGCGATGGTGGCCAGCGGGGCAGCCGGTTCCGGAGGCATGCCTTCGCTCCATGGGTTCGAACGTTCGCTCTGGCGAACAACGGCAACCCGTTCAGCATGATGAACGCACCGCAGGATCCGCGCAGATACGGCGAAACTGCCGCCTCGAAGATGTCTGAGGCGGCAGTTTCGCCGATATCCCGCGGAGCTGGGGCGGCGGGGTCAGACCTTGTCGCCCAGCTTGACCTGGGGCGCCGGAGCGCGCATCCGGCGGAAGGTGATCGACCGCATGACCGCGTAGAGGTAGAGCGAGCCCATCCGCTGGTCGGACTTCGGGAAGCGCTCCCGGATCAGCTTGCTGATCTTGCGGCAGATCAGCACCGAGTCGATGACCACGCCCAGCGCCAGCGCGCCCCAGAGCAGGTTGGAGATCAACCGGACCGGCGCCGGCATGGCCGCGTTCGACCCGATCAGCACGATCAGCGCGCCGCCGAAGAACCAGGTGCCGACGGTACGCCGGGAGTCGACCACGTTGCGGGCCAGCAGCCGTTCCGGGCCACGGTCGCGGGGGCCACCCTCACGGCGGAACTCCGCCGCGGCCTCAGCGCGCAGTTGGCGGCGACGCTCCCGCTCCTCCTCCTTGGTGAGGGGGCGGCTCGGACCGGCCGGGCGGCGGCCGACGGTTGGCCGCTTGGGCGTCTCCCGACCCTTGGCCGGGGTGTAACCCCGGGGACGCTCGGCGGTCTCCTCGGGGGTCACCGAGGTGACGGCCTCGTCGACGAGGTCGGTGGACTTGCGGCGAAAGAGCGACGGCACGCGGCAAGGGTAGCCAACGGTCCACGCCCGGTGCACATCGCGGTGCACCGGGCGTGAAGAGTGTGTCGGTACTTACGGACGCTCGGCGTGCGCGCCGAGGTCGGCGAGCTTCGCCTCGAAGTCCTCGTAGCCTCGGTTGATCAGGTCGACGCCGTACACCCGGGAGGTGCCCTCGGCCGCGAGCGCCGCGATCAGGTGGCTGAACCCGGCCCGCAGGTCCGGGATGACCAGGTCGGCGGCGTGCAGCTTGCTCGGCCCGGCGATCACCGCGGAGTGCTTGAAGTTGCGCCGGCCGAAGCGGCACGGGGTGCCGCCGAGGCAGTCCCGGTAGACCTGGATGTTGGCACCCATCGAGTTCAGGGCCTCGGTGTAGCCGAGCCGCTGCTCGTAGACCGTCTCGTGGACGATCGACAGGCCGCGGGCCTGGGTCAGCGCCACGACCAGCGGCTGCTGCCAGTCGGTCATGAAGCCGGGGTGCACGTCGGTCTCCAACGCCACCGCGTTCAGCTCACCGCCGGGGTGCCAGAAGCGGATGCCGCCCTCCTGGCCGGGGTCGCCCAGCTTCGGCGCGCGGGCGTCGGTGACCTCGTACTCGCCACCGACCGAACGGAAGATGTTCAGGAAGGTCATCATGTCGGCCTGCTGTGCGCCCAGCACCTCGACGTGACCACGGGTCGCCAGGGCGGCGGCCGCCCAGCTCGCCGCCTCGATCCGGTCCGGGATCGGCCGGTGGGTGTAGCCGTGCAGCTTGGGCACGCCCTGAATCTCGATCACCCGGTCGGTGTGGACCTTGATGATCGCGCCCATCTTCTGCAGGATGCAGATCAGGTCGATGATCTCCGGCTCCACCGCGGCGTTACGCAGCTCGGTGACGCCCTCGGCCATCACGGCGGTCAGCAGCACCTGCTCGGTGGCGCCGACGCTCGGGTACGGCAGGGCGAACTTGGTGCCGTGCAGCCCGTTCGGCGCGGACAGGTGCAAGCCCTCCGGCCGCTTGTCGACGGTGGCGCCGAACTCCCGCAGCGCCTGGAGGTGGAAGTCGATCGGGCGCGGGCCGATGTGGCAGCCGCCGAGATCCGGGATGAACGCGTGTCCGAGACGGTGCAGCAGCGGGCCGCAGAACAGGATCGGAATCCGGCTGGAACCGGCGTGCACGTTGATCTGGTCGGTGCTCGCGCTCTCCACGTTCGCCGGGTCGAAGACCAGCTCGCCGTCCTCGGTGCCGTCGGTGACCTTGACGCCGTGCAGGCCGAGCAGACCTCGCACCACCTCGACATCGCGGATCTTGGGCACGTCGAACAGCCGACTCGGGCTGTCGCCGAGCAACGCGGCGACCATCGCCTTCGATACCAGGTTCTTCGCGCCGCGCACGCGGATCCGCCCCTCGAGCGGAGTGCCTCCGTGCACAACCAGGACGTCGTCGGTCAACGCAACCTCCAGCGCGTCGGTGCTGCCGTGTTGATGGTGGGGCGCCTGAACGTTGTCGCTACCCCGGATGCGGCCATATCCAAACGGCCCGCGTGTGTCGTCGCTTGGGCAGCATAGCCCTCGGTGACGAAAAAGGACTCGGTCACATCGGCGTGTGTGGCATTAATCGGTGATCCGGCACTTTTGCGTACCAAGAACGCTACGGATCGTGATCAGGACACCGCCGGCGGAGGAGTGTCCGCGCCAGGCAGGGCGAGCATCTGATCCAGCGCGACCCGGGCGTGGTGCGCGGTGTCGGCGTCCACCGTGATCTGGTTGACGACCCGGCCCGCGACCAGCTCCTCCAGGGCCCAGACCAGGTGCGGCAGGTCGATCCGGTTCATCGTCGAGCAGTAGCAGACGGCCTTGTCCAGGAACATGATCTGCTTGTCCGGGTGCGCCAACGCGAGCCGGCGGACCAGGTTCAGCTCGGTGCCGAGCGCCCACGCCGAGCCCGCCGGAGCCGCCTCGATCGTCTTGATGATGTATTCGGTGGAGCCGACGTAGTCAGCGGCAGTGACCACCTCGTGCCGGCACTCCGGGTGGACCAGGACGTTGACCCCGGGCACCCGCTCCCGCACGTCGTTGACGCTGTCCAGCGTGAACCGGCCGTGCACCGAGCAGTGCCCCCGCCAGAGGATCATCTTGGCGTCGCGCAGCTGCTCCGGGGTGAGCCCACCACCGGGCTTGTGCGGGTCGTAGAGCACGCAGTCGTCCAGCGACAGGCCCATCTCCAGCACCGCCGTGTTACGGCCCAGGTGCTGATCCGGCAGGAAGAGCACCTTCGACCCCTGCTCGAAGGCCCAGTCCAGGGCGCGCTTGGCATTGGACGAGGTGCAGACCACCCCGCCGTTGCGGCCCACGAAACCCTTGATGTCGGCCGACGAGTTCATGTACGTCACCGGCACGGTGTCACCCGCGATGCCCAGCTCGGTCAGCGTGTCCCAGGCGGCCTCCACCTGACCCAGGACCGCCATGTCCGCCATCGAGCAACCCGCCGCCAGGTCGGGCAGGATCACCCGCTGGCTGTCGGTGGTGAGGATGTCGGCGCTCTCGGCCATGAAGTGCACGCCGCAGAAGACGATGTACTCGGCGTCCGGGCGGGCCGCGGCCTCCCGCGCCAGCTTGAACGAGTCGCCGGTCACGTCGGCGAACTGGATCACCTCGTCGCGCTGGTAGTGGTGCCCCAGCACGAAGACCTTGCTGCCCAGCTTCGCCTTCGCGGCGGTGGCTCGGGCCACCAGATCCGGATCGCTGGGCGCCGGCAGGTCGCCCGGACACTCGACGCCGCGCTCGGTGTCGGGGTCGCTGCCCCGGCCGAGCAGCAGCAGAGCCGTCGCCGTGTTGGAGGGTTCCACCCAGGTCGAAGTCACGTAATCCATGCTCCCACAGCGCGGGCGCGACGCAGCTTCGCTCGGTGTGGGCTGCCACACTGCTCGGCATGCGCGTGCTGCTCTGCCCGGACAAGTTCGCCGGCACCCTGTCCGCACCGGAGGTGGCCGCCGCCGTCGCCGACGGTTGGCGCACCGTCACCGACGGAGACGATCTGCTGATCCGGCCGCTCGCCGACGGCGGGCCAGGCTTCGTGGAGGTGCTCGCCGAAGCCCTCGGCGGTCGGCGGGTGCCGGTGTCGACGGTCGACCCGCTGGGCCGGCCGGCGGCCGGTGAGATCCTGCTCACCGCCGACGGCGCGACCGCCTATCTGGAGAGCGCGCAGGCGTGCGGGCTGCACCTGCTCTCGGCAGCCGAACGCGACCCGAAGACCACCACCTCGTACGGGCTGGGTCTGTTGGTGGCCGCAGCGGTGGAGAGTGGTGCCCGCACCGTGGTGATCGGGCTGGGCGGCTCCGGCACCAACGACGCCGGTGCCGGAATGCTCGCCGCGCTGGGCGTGACGCCGCTCGACCCGGGCGGTGCCGCGCTGCCGTACGGCGGGGCGGCGCTCGCCGCCGTCGACGCGCTGGACGGCGCGCCCCGGCTGCGCGGCGTCCGACTGGTCGCCGCCACCGACGTGGACAATCCCCTGCTCGGCCTGCACGGGGCCAGCAACGTGTTCGGCCCGCAGAAGGGCGCCGACCGCGGTGACGTGCTGCTGCTCGACGCGGCACTGGAGCGTTTCGCGGCGGTGCTGGAACGCGACCTGGCCGGCTGCCCGACGGGGCTCGGCACGCTGCCCGGAGGCGGGGCCGCCGGCGGGATCGGCGCGGCGCTGCTCGCCCTGGGCGGCACCTGCGAGTCGGGGATCGGCCTGGTCACCCGGGCCACCCGGCTCGACGCCGCACTGGACACCGTCGACCTGGTGGTCACCGGTGAGGGGTCGTTCGACCACCAGTCGCTGCGCGGCAAGGTCGTCGCCGGGGTGGCCGGCGCCGCCCGCGACCGGGGAGTTCCCTGCGTGGTGGTGGCCGGGCAGGTGAGCACCGGCCGGCGGGAGGCCGCCTCGGCCGGGGTGACCGACGCGTACAGCCTGGTCGAGCACTTCGGTGGCGAGGAGGGCGGCGGGCTCGACGCCGCGCTCAGCCGACCCGCGGACGGGCTGCGCGAACTGGGCGCCCGGCTGGCCCGGCAGTGGAGCCGCTGAGCGCTCCGGCCGCCTGACGAGTGGGTCCACCTGCGGTGGGCGTCACGCCACGCGGGTGCACCCGGCCGAGGCGGCGTACGATCGGCGGAGGACCACAACCGGGAATCACTGGACGGCGCGCGACGTTGGCCAGTGCGTCCGGACCCAAACCGCGCAGGGAGACTTCCACGTGACCACGCCAGCGCAGACCGAGTCGACCGAGGCCCAGGCCCCTACTTCCGTCGTCCTCACCGACGTCGCGGCGCAGAAGGTCAAGGCCCTGATCGAGCAGGAGGGCCGCGACGACCTGCGGCTCCGCGTCGCCGTGCAGCCGGGCGGCTGCTCCGGCCTGCGGTACCAGCTTTTCTTCGACGAGCGTTCGCTCGACGGTGATGTCGTGACCGACTTCGGTGGTGTCGAGGTCGTCGTCGACCGGATGAGCGCCCCGTACCTTTCCGGCGCGACGATCGACTTCGCCGACCGGATCGACGCCCAGGGCTTCACCATCGACAACCCCAACGCGGGCAGCTCCTGCGCCTGCGGTGACTCGTTCAACTGAGTCACACCCCACACACCAGCGACGATGGGGCCGTTCTCCGGAACGGCCCCATCGTCGTACCGGTCGGGGGTCGCACCGGTCTGGGAGCGGTCCCGAAGGGGACCGTGGCGGGCTGGTTGCCGTTGTCCGACCGAGCGGTGACCATCGGGTTGCCGTGCCGGTAGGCTGACCGCGCCCTGCTCCCGACCCCGAGGGTTGACATGAAGATCGCCGTCACCGGCTCGATCGCCACCGATCACCTGATGAGCTTCCCCGGTCGCTTCGCCGACCAGCTCATCGCCGATCAGCTGCACAAGGTGTCCCTCTCCTTCCTGGTGGACGACCTGGTGCTCCGCCGCGGTGGCGTGGCGGCGAACATCTCCTTCGGGATGGGCCAGCTCGGCCTGCGCCCGGTGCTGCTCGGCGCGGTCGGCGCCGACTTCGCCGACTACCGCTCCTGGCTGGAGCGCCACGGCGTGGACTGCGACTCGGTGCACGTCAGCGAGGTGGCGCACACCGCCCGTTTCGTCTGCACCACCGACACCGACATGTGCCAGATCGCGTCGTTCTACGCCGGTGCGATGAGCGAGGCCCGCAACATCGAGCTGGCGCCGGTCGCGGAACGGCTCAACGGTCTGGATCTGGTGCTGGTCGGCGCCAACGACCCGGAGGCGATGCTGCGGCACTCGGCCGAGTGCCGCACCCGCGGGTACGCCTTCGCCGCCGACCCGTCGCAGCAGCTCGCCCGGATGGGTGGCGAGGACGTGGTGGCGCTGATCGAGGGCGCCGAGTACCTGATGACCAACGACTACGAGAAGTCGCTGCTGCAGAGCAAGGCGCAGCTGAGCGACGACCAACTGCTGGACCTGGTCAAGGTACGGGTCACCACGCTCGGCAAGCACGGTGTGGAGATCGCCGGGCGGGGCATCGACCCGATCCACGTACCGATCGCGCGGGAGATCCGGGCGGTCGACCCGACCGGCGTCGGCGACGGCTTCCGGGCCGGCTTCTTCACCGCGCTCTCCTGGGGCGTTGGCCTGGAACGCGCCGCCCAGGTCGGCTCTCTGCTGGCCACGCTGGTCCTGGAAACCGTCGGCACCCAGGAGTACGACGTCCGGCGCGACCTGTTCGTCAAGCGCCTCGCCGAGTCCTACGGCGACACCGCAGCCGACGAGATCCGCCCCCACCTCCTCCCGTAACCCGCCCCGGCCTGCCCCGCCCCGCCCTACCCCGCCCCCGCGATCTTGCACTTTCTGTTGCCGTCTCGCGGCTCATGCGCCCTTTTGTCCCCGCAGAAACCGCAAGATCGCGGGGCGGAGGGGGGTCATGGGGGACGGGGGTGGGCTGTGGGGTGGGTCAGTGGGTGCGGCGGACGTCGTAGGCGGGGCCGTCGGGGCCGGTGATGGCGCCGAGGAACTCCTGGCCGCGCATCCGGCACCAGGCGGGGATGTCCACCGCCGCGGCCGGGTCGTCGGCGAGCACCCTCACCACCGCGCCCACCGGCACCTCGGGCATGCGTCGCGCCGCCGCGATCACCGGCAGCGGACAGCGTTGACCCCGGCAGTCGATCACCTCGTCCGGCATCGTCACAGCCCCACCACCCCGGCCTCCGCGCGCAGCCCCGCGACGATGTTCGGCAACTCGGTCAGGAACCGCTCCACGTCCGCCTCGGTCGTCTCCCGGTGCAGGCTGACCCGCACGTTGCCGTGCGACAGCACCCCCATCGCCTCCAGCACGTGCGACGGCCGCAGCGTGGACGAGGTGCACGACGACCCCGACGACACGGCGAAACCCCGCCGGTCCAGGGCGTGCAGCAGCGCCTCGCCGTCGACGTACAGGCAGGAGAAGGTCACCAGGTGGGGGAGCCGGAGCACCGGATCGCCGACCACCTCCACGTCGGGCACCTCCGCCGCGACCCGCTCCCGGATCCGGTCCACCAGCGGCGCCAGCCGGGTCGCCTCGGCCGCCGCGTCGGCCGCCGCCGCCCGCAGGCTCGCCGCCGCCGCCACGACCGCGGGCAGGTTCACCACCCCGGGGGTACGTCCGCTCTCCCGCTCGTCCGCCGGCCAGGGTGACTCCCAGCGGGTGCCCTTGCGGACCGCCAGCACCCCCACCCCGGGTGGCCCGCCCCACTTGTGGGCGCTCGCCGTGAGCACCGACCAGCCGGCCGGCACCGGCACCCGACCCACCGACTGCGCCGCGTCCACGTACAGCGGCACCCCCACGTCGGCGCACGCGGCCGCCGCCTCCGCGACCGGCTGCACGGTCCCCACCTCGTGACTGGCGGTGATCAACGCGGCCAGCGCGACCCCCGGGGCCCGCACGGCGGACGACCAGGCGGTCAGGTCCAGCCGCCCCGACCGGTCGACCGGCACCGCGCTGGCGGTCCCGCCCGCGCCGACGTGCCGCTCCGCCGCGTGCAGCACCGCCGAGTGCTCGATCGCCGAGTGCACCAGCGTCGACCCGACCCGGTGCCGCCCCGCCAGGCCCCCGAGCACCGCGCCGTGGGCCGCTGTCGTACCGCTGGGGGTGAAGGACACCTCATCGGCGCGGACGCCGAGCGTCGACGCGGTGGCCTCGCGCGCGGCGTCGAGCAGTTGTCGGGCCCGGCGGGCCTGCGTGTACAGCTTGCCCGGGTCGGCCCAGCCGTCGTCGAGCGCGGCCAGCAACGCCTGCCGCGCGACCGGATGCATCGGCGCGGCGGTCGCCGCGTCCAGGTAGACCGGGGATGCGCTCACGGTGCCACCTTTCGTTCGCGGCTGCGGGGCTCGCAACCCCGGCTCACTCCTCGCGCTCACAGGTCGGTCTTCGTTCGCGGCTGCGGGGCTCGCAACCCCGGCTCACTCCTCGCGCTCACAGGTCGGTCTTCGTTCGCGGCTGCGGGGCTCGCAACCCCGGCTCACTCCTCGCGCTCACAGGCCCGACGGTATCGCGGCGGTATGCCTAGGTTCCCCCCGATGGGGGGCGGACAGTGACCCCACCACGGCCGAGTCCGTCATGGTCGAGTAATCTGCGACCGTCGGTGACGCCTTTGCCGTCGGTGCCGAGGAAAGACGCACCGCGGCGCGCTAGGGAGGCAGGACCAGGTGGTCGCAAGGAGTTCGGAGGTACGGCCGTCGGCCGTACGGCACAGCGCTTCCCCAGGGGCCGGTGGGCGCCGGCGGCGCGGTGCTGGTCGGCTGGCCGGGCTCGGTCTCAGTGGCGTCGCGCTGCTGGTCCTGCTCACGGGCTGTGACGTTGGAGCGGCGTTCGACGGCTTCGGCTGGCCGCAGGGGGGCATCTCGGCCGAGTCGCGGCGGATGTACGACCTGTGGATCGCCTCCTGCATCGCCGCCCTCGCGGTCGGTGTCTTCGTGTGGGGTCTGATCTTCTGGTGTGTCGTGCGCTACCGCAAGCGCGGCAACGCGCTGCCGGTGCAGACCCGCTACAACATGCCGATGGAGTTCCTCTACACCATCGCGCCGATTCTGATCGTCTCCGTGCTCTTCTACTACACGGCGATCGTGCAGACCGACGTGGACAAGCTGTCGAAGAACCCGGACGTCACGGTCGAGGTCGTCGCGTTCAAGTGGAACTGGCAGTTCAACTACCGCGACGGGCAGGGCCCGGACGCCAAGACCACCGCGTCGACGCTCGGCACCAGTGAGGTCATTCCGGTGCTGGTGCTGCCGACCGACCGGTCCATCCGGTTCGAGGAGACCAGCCGCGACGTCATCCACTCGTTCTGGGTGCCGGAGCTGCTCTTCAAGCGGGACGTCATGCCGGGCAAGATCCGCAACGTGTTCGAGGTCTCCAGCCTGGAGGCCGAGGGTGCCTACGTCGGGCGCTGCGCCGAGCTGTGCGGCAGCTACCACGCGTTCATGAACTTCGAGCTGCGGGTGGTGTCGCCGGAGAAGTACGACCAGTTCCTCGCGGCCAAGCAGAGCGGCAAGTCCACCCAGGACGCGTTGTCCGCGATCGGTGAGCAGCCGTACGCGGTGACCACGGAGCCGTTCGACACGCGGCGGACGCAGGACAACTTCAACCCGGACAAAGTTCCGGCCCGCACCGGAAGCTGAGGCAGCGGCATGAAGACCGAGTGGCGTATCTTCCTGATCATCGCCGGTTTCCTCTTCGGTGCCACCATCCTCTACGGCGCCTGGACGAACGGGCAGTCGGGCGGCATCGAGTGGGTCGGCACCGTAGCCCTGCTGCTGTCGTTCCTGCTCTGCTCGATGTGCGGTGGCTTCTTCTGGTTCGTCTCCCGCCGGATCGACCTGCGCCCGGAAGACCGTCCGGACGCCGAGATCGCTGACGGCGCTGGCGAGGTCGGCTTCTTCAGCCCGGGCAGCTACTGGCCGTTCGGTCTGGCGCTGGCCGCCGCGATCGCCGCGCTCGGCCTGGTGTTCTGGCAGTACTGGCTGATCGGCGCCGGCCTGGTGGCCGTTGTCCTCGCCGCCTGTGGGCTGCTGTTCGAGTACTACAGCGGCACCCGGCGTACCGCCGAGCACTGACCCACACCCGGTCGCCATCGCGACCGACCCCGCACGACGAAGGCCCGTTCCCCGGTGGGGGAGCGGGCCTTCGGTCATGCTCGACCCCGGTCGAGCGGCGCTGGCGGTCAGGCGGCGGGCGCCGGATCGGGCCGGGCGGCAGGTCAGGCGGCGTGACGCTGGCCGTCAGATGGCGCGCCGGTGGGCGGTCAGGCGACTCGGCGAGGGGCGGGCTGGCGGTGGCGGACGGTCAGTCGGGTGACCGGGAAGGCGATCGCGCCGACGACCACTGCGGCGCCGCAGTCGACGCAGATCAGCTCTGGACAGTCGGTGCCGTGGCCGTCGACGCACGGCGGGGCCTCGAACAGCGCCACGCCCTCGCAGACGTCGCAGTAGAGCTCGCGGTGCGACACGGGCGTCTCCTCTCGATCACCAGGCCGGCCCGCCCGGATGCGACAGCGACGCACCGACGGCGGCAGAGAACTACTCAGCTGTAGTTTCCCAGACGGGTCCGACAAATCCCCGCGCACCGTCGCCCACTCGTCGGCCGCCGGGTGTGATCCACTCGACTTCCTTGAAATCGGGGTGTCCGGGCTCCCGGGACACCGCAGATTCAAGGAACCCGAGTCGATCACCCCCCGGAGTCCGCCCGAAGACGGCGCCGACGGGTCAGGCGCCGACGGGTCAGGCGTCGACAGGTCAAGCGGTGGCGATCGCGATCCAGCGATCCAGGGTCGCGGCGGCCGCGCCGGAGTCGATCGATTCGGCCGCGCGGGCCAGACCGGCGCGCAGCGCCTCGGTCAGGTCGCCGTCCAGCGGGCCCTGGGTGGCCAGCGCCGCCGCCGCGTTGACCAGGACCGCGTCCCGGACCGGGCCCGTCTCACCGGCCAGCAGGCGACGGGCCACGCCGGCGTTGTACGCGGCGTCACCGCCGCGCAGGTCCGCCAGGGTGGACCGGGGTACCCCGAGGTCCGTCGCGTCCAGCACAGCCTCGCGTACGGTGCCGCCCTGGGCCGCCCAGACCCGGGTCGGCGCGGCGGTGCTGAACTCGTCCAGGCCGTCCTCGCCGCGCATCACGATCGCCGAGTCCCCACGGGCGGCGAACACGCTGGCCATCACCGGAGCCATCCGCAGGTCGAAGCAGCCGACCGCGCCGGCCCGGGGGCGGGCCGGGTTGGTCAGCGGGCCGAGGAAGTTGAAGAAGGTGGGCACGCCCACCTCGCGGCGGACCGGGCCGGCGTGGCGCATCCCGGGGTGGAACCGGGCCGCGAAGCAGAACCCGATGCCGGCCTCCTCGACACAGCGGGCGACCTGCTCCGGGCCGAGATCCAGGGGGATGCCGAGGAACTCCAGCAGGTCGGCGGTGCCGCACAGGGAGGAGGCGGCCCGGTTGCCGTGCTTGACGACACGGACGCCAGCGCCGGCGACCACCAGCGCCGTCATCGTGGAGATGTTGACAGTGTGGGCGAGGTCACCGCCGGTGCCGACCACGTCGAGCGCGGTGCGGCGCAGCTCCTCGGGGAGCGTCACCGGGACGGCTCGGCCCAGCATCGCCTCCACCAGGCCGGCCAGCTCCGCGGGAGTCTCGCCCTTGGCCCGCAGCGCGACGGCGAAGGCGGCGATCTGCGCCGCGCTGGCCGAGCCGGTCATGATCTCGTCCATCGCCCAGGCGGTGTCGGCGGTGGAGAGTTCGTTGCCGCGCAGCAGCGCGTTGAGCAGGTGCGGCCAGGTCCGATCGCCCATGGCGGGCCTCCCGAGCATGCGAAGTGCGGGTGGGCTGGAACCGGCGCCGAGGAGTTCCGGCGCCGTGGGGGTGCCGGAGGAGCGTGGGACGTCAGGCGGGTGCGTGCGTCCGCAGCAGCTCGGCCACCGTGCCCCCGGTGGTCACCGGGTCGAGCGGGTGCACCAGCACCGCGTCGGCCTCGGCGTACGCGGCGAGCCATCGGTCGGCGGCGCGCGCGATCACCAGGCAGGTCGGGGGAGCGTCGTCCCGGTCGTCCTTGACCTGTCGGGCGATGCCGATGCCGCCGCCCGGGCTCGCCTCACCGTCGAGCAGCAGCAGGTCGATCTCGTAGTCGTCGACCAGCCGGATGGTCTCCGCGTAGGTCGACGCGTCGACGAACTCGATCTGCAGACCGGGCGCGGGTCGGGTGCCGACGGCCATCCGCATGCGGTCGCGGACCTGCGGGTCGTCGCTGTAGAGCAAGACGGTGCAAAGACGATCGCTCATGTCGGCACTCCCACCTCGTAGCTGCCCGGAGATCGTACCGGGCGGCGTGATGTAGCCGACATCCCGCCCGGCGGCACCCGTCGGGGCGTACGTCCGGGCAGCTCAGGCGGGCGCGGCGTCGGCGGCGCGGTCGCGGGCCTCGTCGCGGGCCTCCTGGCGGTCCAGTTCGCGGTCCACCCGGCGTGCCTCCCGCTCGGACTGCTTGACCCACTGCACCACCAGCACGGCGAGCATGGTCACACTGACGAACTCGCCACCGGCCCAGAGGATGCCGCCGGCGACCACCTGGTCCTGCCAGGGGTCGACCCAGCCCAGGTTGAGCGACGGGTACCAGTCGCCCCCGAAGAGCGTGCTGCTCTGCATGATGGTGAGGCCGAGCACGGTGTGGAACGGCACGGAGAGCAGCATCAGCAGGGCGCGCGCCGGGTACGGCCAGCGGCCGGGCAGCGGGTCGAGGCCGAGCAGCGGCCAGAAGAACACGCAGCCGGTCATGATGAAGTGCGCGTGCACCAGCTCGTGCGCCCAGGCGTGTTCCAGGGTGTAGCGGTACAGGTCACTGAAGTAGAGCACGAACGGGTTGACCACGAAGATGGCGAACGCCACCAGCGGGAAGCTGTAGACCCGGGCGACGCGGCTGTGCACGATCGCGAGCAGGCGCTTGCGCGGCCCGACCGGCAGGGTCCGCAGGGCCAGGGTCATCGGCGCGCCCAGCGCCAGGAAGATCGGCGCCACCATGGACAGCACCATGTGCTGGATCATGTGCACGGACAGCAGCGCGGTGTCGTACGCGTGCAGCCCGCTGACCGTGACGAGCGCGATGCCGCCCAGCCCGGGGCCGAGGAAGAACACGGTTCGGATGACGGGCCAGCGGTCGCCGCGCAGGCGCAGCCGGTACACCCCGTAGAGGTACAGGCCGGCGGCGAGCACCAGGCCGAGGGCCAGCCAGCTGTCCAGGCGGGTCTCGCTCAGCACCGCGCCGACGGTGAACGGCGGCGGGGCCGAGGTGGCGGCGAAGATCGGATCGACGTGCAGCACGCTTTTCAGGCTAGGCCAGGCGAACCGGACCCCGACGCTGGGGCCACGGAAGGCGCAGGTTTGCCACCCCGCTGATCGCCGGCCCCGGTCAGGGGCAATAATGACGGCGTGACTGCGGCCCCAGCCATTGACAAGAGCCGGATCCACTCTCTGACCCGACCGAACATGGTCAGCGTCGGGACGATCGTGTGGCTCTCCAGTGAACTCATGTTCTTCGCGGCGCTGTTCGCGATGTACTTCTCGATCCGCGCGGCTGCGCCGGAGCAGTGGGAGAAGCACACCGAGGCGCTGAACATCCCGTACGCGACCACCTTCACGGTGATCCTGGTGCTGTCCTCGGTGACGTGCCAGCTCGGCGTCTTCGCGGCGGAGAAGGGTGACGTGCACGCGCTGCGGCGCTGGTTCACCGTCACCTTCGTGATGGGCCTGATCTTCGTCCTCGGCCAGCTGAACGAGTACCGGCACCTGGTCGCCGACGGCATCAAGATCAACGAAGACGGGTACGGATCGGTGTTCTACCTGACCACCGGCTTCCACGGCCTGCACGTGACCGGTGGTCTGATCGCCTTCGTCATCTTCATGGTCCGTACGACCATGGGCCGGTTCACCCCGGCGCAGGCGACGTCGGCGATCGTCGTGTCGTACTACTGGCACTTCGTCGACGTCGTGTGGATCGGGCTGTACGCCATGATCTACTGGCTCCAGTGATCTTGCGCGTCACATTCCGCGCTGCTGCTCCGTCCCCTGAGACAGGTCCAACCGGTTAAGGACACCGCTCATGACTTCTGACAACGACCGCCGACGCGGTCTGCTCGCGCGGTTGCGTGAGCGGCCCGCCGCGCGCAGCAGGGGCCGCCGCCGGCTGGGCGCCGCGGTCCGGCTGATCGCCGCGCTGATGCTCGCCGGCGGCGCATACACCGTCTTCGCCCCGGGCGCCCAGGCGCAGGACAACCCGCAGCTGACCGGCGCCGCCGCCGAGGGCAAGGCGTTGTTCGACGTGAGCTGCGTGACCTGCCACGGCCGCAACGCCCAGGGCGTCGAGGGCCGCGGGCCGAGCCTGATCGGCGTCGGCGCGGCATCGGTCGAGTTCCAGGTCAGCTCCGGGCGGATGCCGATGGCCCGCCAGGAGGCCCAGGCGCACCGCAAGCCTCCGGTCTTCACCGACGAGCAGACCCGCCAGCTGGCCCAGTACATCCAGGAGCTGGGTGGCGGCCCGGTCGTTCCCGAGGGCGACGACCTCCGCGAGGACGGCAACATCGCGGCCGGCGGTGAGCTGTTCCGGATCAACTGCTCGCAGTGCCACGCGTTCGGTGGCGGCGGCGGTGCGCTCTCCTCGGGCAAGTTCGCCCCGAGCCTGCACCCCGCGACCGACCGTCAGATCTACGCGGCGATGCTGAGCGGCCCGCAGAACATGCCGGTGTTCGGCGACAACCAGCTCCGGCCGGAGCAGAAGGCCGACATCATCGCCTACATCCAGGAGACGCTGAAGCACGACCAGGACCCGGGTGGGTTCAACCTCGGACGGTACGGCCCGTCCACCGAGGGCCTGGCGATCTTCCTGGTTGGCATCGTGGCGCTCGTCTTCGCTAGCCTGTGGATTGCGGGTAAGTCGTGACCGAGCAGGCCATCCGATTCAGTGCTGTGGTGCCGCTCGGCGCCACCCGTAGCGAGGTGACGGCATGAGCCCCCACACCGAGCACCAGGCCTCGCAGGGCCCGGCGCCGCTCGACGTGAACGACCCCAAGCTGACCCGGTTCGACATCGTTCGTGAGGGTGCGCGCCGGGACGACATCGAGATCGTCCACTACGAGCCGCAGGTGCTGCCGGGCACCAAGGCGGAGCGTCGGCTGACCCGGGTGGTCGCCGGCTTCTTCCTGATCACCGGTCTGGCCGCGACCGCCTTCCTGGCCATCTACATCTGGTGGCCGTGGCAGTACGAGGCCGGCCGGGGCGGCGACAAGTTCTACACCCCGCTGCTCGGCTTCACCCTCGGCGTGGCGCTGCTCGCCGTCGGCTTCGGCATCCTGACCTGGGGCAAGAAGTTGCTGCCCAAGGAGGTCTCGATCCAGGACCGGCACGAGGGTCAGGTGGACTCCGAAGGCCGCACCATCACCGGCCAGACCATGCTCTACATGGCGGACGAGCTGGGCGTGAAGCGTCGCCCGCTGCTCGGCATCTCGCTGCTGGCCGGTCTCGCGCCGGTCGCCGCGGTCGCCGCGGCGCCGCTGGTCGGCGGTCTGATCTCGCAGCCGCACAAGAACAACCAGATGTTCACCACCGGGTTCGCCACGGCCGAGGGCGGCCAGCGGATCCGCCTGGTCCGCGAGGACGGCCGGCCGATCCGCCCGGCGGACATCAGCACCGGTGGTCAGCTGACCGTCTTCCCCGGCATCGACCACGGCGTGAGCAACAAGCACGCCGACTCGCCGACGCTGTTGATCCACCTCCGCGACTCGGACGCGCAGGAGTCGCGCCGGGCCAACGAGCGGATCGGCCACGGTGACTACATGTGGGGCAACTACGCGGCGTTCTCCAAGATCTGCACGCACGCGGGATGCCCGGCCAGCCTGTACGAGCAGCAGACCAACCGGCTGCTCTGCCCGTGCCACCAGTCCCAGTTCCTGATCACCGACAACGCCCGGCCCGTCTTCGGCCCCGCCAGCCGGCGGCTGCCGCAGCTGCCGATCGAGGTGGACTCCGAGGGCTTCTTCGTGGCGAAGTCCGACTACACCGAGACCGTCGGGCCTGATTTCTGGGAGCGGCCATGAAGCGTCGAAAGTTTGACCTTGCGGCGACGCCGGGCAAGGCAGCGGTGGGAGTGGACGACCGCTTCGCGGTGGCCACCCCGCTGCGCAAGCTGCTGAACAAGGTCTTCCCGGACCACTGGTCCTTCCTGCTCGGCGAGATCGCGCTGTTCTCGTTCGTCGTGCTGCTGCTGACCGGTGTGTTCCTCACCTTCTTCTTCGAGCCGGCGATGACCGAGGTGGTCTACGACGGCAGCTACGCGCCGTTGCAGGGCACCCCGATGTCCGCCGCGTACGCCTCCAGCCTGGACATCTCGTTCGATGTCCGGGGCGGTCTGGTGATGCGGCAGATGCACCACTGGGCGGCGCTGCTGTTCATGGCCGCGATCGTCGTGCACATGCTGCGGGTCTTCTTCACCGGTGCGTTCCGCAAGCCGCGTGAGACCAACTGGATCATCGGTTCGCTGCTGTTCTGGGTCGGCTTCCTCGCCGGCTTCACCGGCTACTCGCTGCCGGACGACGGCCTGTCCGGCACCGGCCTGCGGATCGCCTCGGCGATCATGCTGTCCATCCCGGTGATCGGTTCCTGGGTCACCTCGTCGATCTTCGGTGGCGAGTTCCCGGGCACGATCATCATCAGCCGGTTCTTCATCGCCCACGTGCTGCTCATCCCGGGTCTGCTGGTCGCGCTGATCAGCGTCCACCTGGGCCTGGTCTTCAAGCAGAAGCACACCCAGTGGCCCGGCCCCGGCCGGACCAACAACAACGTGGTCGGCGAGCGGATGTTCCCGCGGTACGCGTTGAAGCAGGGCGGCTTCTTCATGGTCGTCTTCGGCGTCATCGCGCTGATGGGCGGTCTGTTCCAGATCAACCCGATCTGGCTGTTCGGCCCGTACGAGGCGTGGGTGGTCTCGGCCGCCAGCCAGCCCGACTGGTACGTCATGTTCCTCGACGGCTCGACCCGACTCATGCCGGCCTGGGAGATCAACATCCCGATCGGCGACGGGTACGTCATCCCGCCGCTGTTCTGGCCGACGGTGGTGCTACCCGGCATCCTGGTGGGCCTGTCGACGATGTACCCGTTCCTGGAAGCCCGGCAACTCAAGGACCGCAAGAGCCACAACCTGCTCGAGCGTCCCCGGGACGCCCCGGCCCGGACCGCCGTCGGCGCCATGGCCGTCGCGTTCTACGTCGTGCTGACGCTCTCCGGCGCCAACGACGTGATCGCGGACAAGTTCCAGATCAGTTTGAACGCGATGACCTGGGCCGGCCGGATCGGCCTGCTGGTGGCCCCGCCGTTGGCGTACTACGTCACCTACCGGCTCTGCCTGGGTCTGCAGCAGCACGACCGGGAGGTGCTCGCGCACGGCGTGGAGACCGGCATCATCCGGCGCCTGCCGGACGGCCGGTTCGTCGAGGTGCACCAGCCGCTCAGCGCGGCCAACGGGCACGCGGACGGCCACGGCCAGCTCGACTACGTCGGCTGGGTCGTACCGAAGAAGATGAACCGGCTGGGGGCCCTCGGCCCGGCCATCCGGGGCTTCTTCTACCCGATCGAGAAGCCGGTCGAGGCGCCGGTCTCACCGGGGCACCCGCCGGTCGAGCCCCGGCCCGAGCGCGAGGAGGTCGGCAGCGGCGAGAGCCGCCACTGACCGCCCAGTCGCACCGTTACGTGGCGCCCGTCGGATTCCGGCGGGCGCCACGTCGTATCCGCACCCTCCCCGCCCATCCGACCAGGAGTCGGACGGGCACGGCAGGACCGGTCGACCCCGCGCGCCAGGGGGATCGCAGGAATAACCCCGGTGAGCCGGGTATCCGTGCGGTCCAACGTCTCAAGGGGGGGAAGCATGTTGGGTATCAAACGCCTCGGCCTGTTGGCCGCGCTGGTACTGGTCGGTGTCGCGCCGGCCGCGGCCGCGCAGGCCGCGGCACAGCCGTCGACGCAGGACACCCAGTACCTGCAGGCGGTACACCAGGTCAACCTGTTCGAGATCACCGCTGGTGACCTCGCCCAGCAGAAGGGCAAGGACCAGGGGGTCAAGGACCTGGGCGCGATGCTGAAGACCGACCACACCCAGCTGGACCAGACGGTGCAGCAGACCGCGTCGCAGCTCGGCGTGGAACTGCCGAACGAGCCCAGCGCCGACCAGCAGGCGGTCATCGACAAGCTGAACAACGCCAGCGGCGCGGAGTTCGACCGGCTCTGGGTGACAAGTGAGCTGGCCGGCCACGTCCAGGCCATCCAGGCCACCCAGACGGAGATCTCGCAGGGCTCCGAGCCGTCGGTGGTCCAGCTGGCGCAGACGGCGCTTCCGACGCTGCAGACGCACTACGACGAGTTGGTGGCGCTCGCCAACAAGTTGGGCATCCCGGTTCCGCAGACCAGCGCCAGCGGTACGCCCAGCCCGGGCGGCACCGGCACTGAGTCGCCGGCTCCGGGTGGCACCGTCACCGAGTCGCCGGCTCCGGGTGGCACGGTCACCGAGTCGCCGGCTCCGGGCGGTGGCTCCACCGAGGTACCGGCTCCCAGCGAGAGCTGACGTAGCCACAGCAGACGGCCGGTCCACCCAGCGGGGTGGGCCGGCCGCCCTGTGCGCTTGACGCGCCGCCGTGCGGCCGGCGTGGGCCCGGCAGCGGTGAGCGGGTCAGTCGGCGCCGGCCAGGCCGATCGCGAACGCCTCCTCCAGGTCGTGCTGGGAGTACGCCCGGAAGGCGATGTGCGACTCGGTGTTGAGCACACCCTCGACCTTGGAGATGCTGCCCGCGATGACCTGGGCGATCTGGTCGAACTCGCGGACTCGGACGATGGCGATGAGGTCGACGTGCCCGGCCACCGAGTAGACCTCGCTGACACCGGGAAGGTTGGCCAGGTTCTCCGCCACCTCGGGGATCGCGTCGGTGGCGCAGTCGATCAGCACGATCGCGGTGATCACGGGGCATTTCTCCGTTCGTCGGCGTCGTCGCCCATGCTAGATGTTCCGGCCCGGGACCGGAGGCGGGAGCCGGCGCGCTCAGCCCTGGGCGGCGCAGGGCACCGTCAGGTCGCTCCCGGCCCGGATCACGTTCTCCAGCCGCTCACCGGCGCGTACTGTCGTGCCCGGCCACACCACAGTGCGAAACACGTCGCCGTCCACCCGCGCGCCAGCGCCGACCACGGACTCCACGCAGCGGCCGGTCACCGTCGCGGACTCCGCGACGAGAGCGCCGCCGGCGGCGGCGTGCAGGTTGGCCGCCAGGTAGTCGGCCGGGGTGCCGGTGTCGAAGAAGGTGCCCGGATAGGGCACCACCGCCAGGGCTCCCGCCGCCTCGGCCGGCCGCCACACGGCCCGGACCAGGTCCGAGAAGACGACCGGCAGGTCCCGGACCAGACGCCAGGGCAGCAGCGAGAAGCCGGTGAAGCAGTGCCCGGCGAAGGTGCCCGGCGCCGCCGGGTCCGCGGCGGGCTGGCCGAGCAGGCGTACGGTGTGCCCGTCCCAGCCGTCGAGCAGTGCGGCCACGTCCGGGCCCGGGGGAGCGGTCGGGTCGGCGAGGTACGCGTCGGCGTTGCCGACCAGCACCGGCCGCCCGTCGATCCAGTCCCGCAGCCTGGCCACCCCGCCCGCGGTGCCCAGCGGGTCGCCCGGCTCCACCGACAGGTGGGCCCGGTCGCCGACGTGCTCCACGATCTGCTCGCCGAGGTAGCAGGCGTTCACAGCGACCCGGGCGGGACCGGTCAGGCCGAGGCCGGCCAACCGCACCAACGCCCGATCCAGCAGGGGCACGTTGCCCACCGGGCAGAGCGCCTTGGGCACCCGTTCGGTGAGGGGGCGCAGCCGGGTGCCCTCGCCGGCGGCGAGCACCACCGCGCACAGCTGCGCCGGCACACCGGCCGCGCCGGTCACGGGGTGTCGTCGGGCACCGGTGGCGGGAACTTCCCGGCCAGCGGCCCGATGTCGTAGTAGGCGAGCAGCCGGGCCGTCGGCCAGGTCAGCTTGGGCAGGTCGTCCAGGGGGTGCCAGGCGGCCTCGAAGACCTCCGCCCCGTCGACGGTCAGGTCGGTGCTGGACGCCGGCACGTCGGCCTCGAAGACCATGTCCACCCAGCCCTTGGCGTGCACGATCGCGTTCGGCACCGCCGGGCGCAGCCGGGACGGCGGAAGCCGGATGCCGGACTCCTCGAACAGCTCACGGGCGGCGCCGACCACCGGGGCCTCGCCCCGGTCGAGCAGGCCGGCGGGGAGGGACCACGCCTTGCCGGGCGGCTGGCGCAGCATGAGCAGCCGACCCGCGCCCGTCGCTTCGGAGTCACGGACCAGGGTCACCGCGCCGACGACGTACTTGGGCACCGCCAGCCGGACCAGACGCCGGCGCACCGGCAGCGGCAGCCGGTAGAAGGCCTGGTAGAAGAGGGCCCGACCGGTGGCGCGGGAGCGGGGGATCATGACTCCAGGCTAGTGGTCGCGAATGTCCTTCGGACGCGCTGGGGCTCGTCGGGTCACTGCCGATGGTCGACCAGGTCGATGAGCTGGCGGACCACGGTGTCCGGTTCGATCACCCGGTCGAAGACCGCGACCAGCAGGGTCTCCAGGTCGGGGTAGCCCAACTCCTCGGAGAGGCGCAGCAGCGGCAGGTCACTGGCGAGGCCCCGGTTGTGCTGACGCAGGGCGAGCCCGATGGTGGCCCGGCCGAGGCGCACCTTGTCGCTGATCGTGATGCCCGGCTCGGTGTGCTCGGCGAACCACCTGTTGATCTGCATCTGCGCGTTCGGCGACTTGACGAAGCTCAGCCACTCCCGGCGGGGGCCCCGCGGCGCCACCCCGGCCTCGAAGCCGTTGTCGCCGTCGTTCTCGGTGAAGATCTCCACCACGTCGCCCTCGTCCAGCTCGGAGCTCAGGGGGGCGAGTCGACCGTTGATGCGGGCGGCGAGGCAGTGGTCGCCCCGCTCGCTGCCCAGCTCGTAGGCGAGGTCGACGGGCGTGGCGCCGGCCGGCAGCACGATCTGCCGCCCGTCGGCGAAAACCTGGATCTGCCCCTCGGCGAGGTCGCAGCGCAGCGACTCGTAGAACTGGGCCGGGTCGGCGGCGTCCGGTTCCCAGTCGAGCACCCGGCGCAGCCAGTCCAACTGCTCGGCGCGGGCCGCGGCGCCGCCGTTGCCCGAGCGCGGGAAACGGAAGTCGGCGGCGATGCCGTACTCGGCGGAGCGGTGCATCTCCTCGGTGCGGATCAGCACCTCCACCGTGCGGTCCTGCGGGCCGCAGACGCTCGTGTGCAGCGATCGGTAGAGGTTGTTCTTCGGTGACGCGATGAAGTCCTTGAAACGGCCGGGCACCGGTCGCCAGGTGCCGTGGATCGCGCCGAGCGCGGCGTAGCAGTCGGTGGCCGGGCCGTCGACCACCACCACGATGCGGGGCAGATCGTACGGGGCGGTGTGGCCGCCGGCGATGGTGTCCTTCCAGATCGAGTAGAGGTGCCGGGGGCGGGGGCTGACCTCGGCGTCGACCCGGCTGCGCCGCAACGCCACCCGGGCCCGGGCGACCACCGAGTCGAGGTACGAGTCCCAGCCTGGCCGGTCGTGCACGTGCCGGGCCAGCCGGGCGTGCTCCTCGGGCTCCAGGTGCAGCAGCACCACGTCGTCCAGCTCGCGCTTGAGGGTCTGGATGCCCAGCCGGTCACAGAGCGGGACCAGCACCTCCTGGGTCTTGCGGGCGATCCGTTCCCGCGACGACGCGGAGCGCACCCCGAGGGTGCGCATGTTGTGCAGCCGGTCGGCCAGCTTGATGATCAACACCCGGACGTCCTTGGCGGCCGCGACGATCATCTTGCGGATCGTCTCCGCCTCGGCGGCCTTGCCGTAGAACGCCTTGTCGAACTTGGTCACCCCGTCGACCAGGTGGGCCACCTCGCCGCCGAAATCCTCGGAGAGCGCCTGGAGGGTGTAGCGGGTGTCCTCCACGGTGTCGTGCAGCAGCGCGGCGACCAGGGTGGTGGTGTCCATTCCCAGCTCGGCGCAGATCTGCGCCACCGCGAGGGGGTGGGTGATGTAGGGCTCACCGCTCTTGCGGAACTGCCCGCGGTGCATGTTCTCCGCGATCGTGTAGGCGCGGCGCAGCACCGCGGGATCGGTGCCGGCGTGGATGCCCCGGTGGGTGCGGACCAGTTGGGTGACCGGGTCGGAATCGGTGGTGGGCCAGCTGAGCAGCGACCGCAGCCGGCGGGCGAGCGGCAGCTCACCCGGCTGTGTCGGCAGGGCGCCCCCCAGGGCGGCGCCGTGTCCGGCGTCGACGTCCACGAGGGACACCTCCTCACCCCGGCTCCGCGTCACCGGAAGCCGGCGGCGGGAGCAGGCCCACGAATCGGGCAGGACTGCACTTCTCTAACAGCCTAAGCGAGTCGACGTAGTCCGATCGGTCAGTTGGTCATGAGCGTTCGGTCGAGAGTTGGTGGGACGCGCCGCTCTCGGCCTTCGCCAGCAGGTCACGGAACCGGCCCGCACCACTGGCCGGAGAGGACCAACCGGAGGACATCTCGACGAGTCGGGTCTCCGGCCGCTCCAACCAGGACAGGATCCGCTCGGACTCCTCGGCGGTGGCGGCCGGCACCGGACCGTGCCCGCCTGACACCGTCTCGGCGGTGGCCCGGATCGTGGTCAGGGTGGGCCGTGGGTGCACGCCCGGCGGGGAGACCCCCGCGCCGGCCAGCCGGCCGTGGCGGACCAGCGCCAACTCCCAGCCGCCCCGGGCGGCCGGCCGGGCCGCGGCCAGCTCCACGATGCCGGTCAGCGCGGCCAGCCGCTGCATCCGCACGGTGGCCCTCAGCACGGCGGCCAGCCGGGAGCGCACCACGGCGGCCTCCTCGTAGCGCTGGTCACGGGAGAGCACGTCGATCCGGGCGAGCAGCGCGTCCACCACCGGCTGGGGGTCGCTGGCCGTCGCCGTGCGGAAGGGCGCGACGGCGCTGTCGTCGTACTCCTCGGGGGTTATCTTGTGCTCGCAGGGTGCCGGGCAGCGACCCAGCTCGGCCAGCGCGCAGGCCGGCGTGACGGTGCGCAGCGAGAGCCGGTGCGTGCACTGGCGTAGCGGCACCGCGTCGTGGAAACCGGCGGCGGCCAGCTCGGCGGCGCGCCGGGAGGTAAACGGTCCGAGGTACGCGGTGTCGGTGGGGGAGAGGTCGCGGACGATCGACAGCCGAGGGTACGGACCGTCGGTCAGCTTGAGCCAGACCATCCGTTCCGGGTACTTGGACCGGCGGTTGTACGGCGGGGCGTGGGCGGCGATCAACCGCAGCTCACGGACCTCCGCCTCCAACGAGTGGGCGCACTCCACCGCCTCGACCCGCTCGGCCGCGCCCAGCATCTCGGAGATCCGGGCGCGCTTCTCGCCGGCGGTGAAGTAGCTGCGCACCCGGGTGGCGATGTCGACGGAGGTGCCCACGTAGAGCGGTCGGTCGTCGGCGGCCCGGAAGATGTAGACCCCGGGGACCTTGGGCAGCCCCTCGGCCAGGTGCCGTTTGCGGCGCTGGGTCGGGGTGACCGCGCGGGCGAACTCGATGGCGTCGCCGACCGTGTCCACCCGGTGCCCGCCGAGCCGGCCGATCAGTCCGTGCAGCACATCGACGGTTGCCTTCGCGTCGTCCAGGGCCCGGTGTGTCGGTTGGGTGCTGGTGCGGAAGTAGGCGGCCAGGGTGCCGAGCTTGCGGTTGGGCACCTCGTCGCGGGTCAGCACCCGGCGGGCCAGCGCCGCCGTGTCCAGCACCCGGGGGTTGGGCCAGCGGTAGCCGTGCTTCGCGCAGGCGGCCTTGAGGAAGCCCACGTCGTACGGGGCGTTGTGGGCCACCAGCACCGCGTCGTCGATGAACTCCAGGAAGCTCGGCAGCACCTGCTCGATCGGGGGCGCCGGCACCAGCATGGCCTGGGTGATCCCGGTCAGCACCGTGATGAAGGGCGGAATCGGCTGCCCCGGGTTGACCAGTGTCGCCAACACCCCCAACTGCTCACCACCGCGCACCTTCACCGCGCCGATCTCGGTGATGCCGCCGCCGTCCGGCGCGCCGCCGGTGGTCTCCAGGTCGACCACCACGAAGGTCGTCGCGTAGAGCGGCAGGGCCGGGTCCACCCCGCCCACCGCCGGGTCGAGACCGGCAAGTGACTCCTGGACGTACTCCGCCTGTGCCATCGGCGGCACGCTAGCGCCCCGGTGCGACACTCCCGTCGCAGCCGTCCCATCCGTCACCATGGGGCTAGGATGAGAGATCGGCTCACTCACCGGGCGGTGGGCCCGGTCGCGGTGGGAGACTTGCCACATGCCCCTCACCGAGCCGTTCGACGACCACCTCCCGCAGGAGGATCCGGTCGCGCTCGACGGTGTGGGCAACCCGGACGACAACGTAGTCAACGGCCCATCCGACGCACCGGAGTCGACGACGGACGACGGCCCCGCCGCCGAGCCCGAGCCGACCCTGCCCGAGCCGGTCCGGCAACGGATCGTGACGCTGACCGCGGCGGTGCTGCCCACCCTCCCCACCGACGAGGTGCCGGTGCCGTTGCGCCGGGTGGCCAAGTTCGCCCCCAACCGGCGCGCCCGGCTCGGCGCGCCGGTCATCGCCGCCCAGCTCACCGCCGACCCGCTGTTCCGGCAGCGGGTCACCGCGCGGGTCCTGGCCGACGCCGGTGACCTCGGCGCGGCAGTGGTCGAGGGCACCGCGCCGGCCGCCGCCGACCCGGTCGAGGTGGCCGCGTTGGCCTACCTGGCCCGGCCGCGGGGCTGGCGGGAGCTGATCGACGCCAGCGGGGCGGCCGTGCGCGCCGAGGCCGACAGCGCCGTCGTCGCCGAGCTGGTCCGCGAGGCCGAGCAGCGGGCCACCCGTGCCGAGCACGATCGCGCGGTGGCCCGGGTCGAGGCCGACAAGCTCCGCGACGAACTGGCCCGGGTCCGCGAGGAGCTGGGCCAGCTCCGCGAGGAGTCCCGGCAACTGGCCCGCACCCTGCGGGAGACCCAGGCCCGCGAACGGAAGGCCACCGAGCTGCTGGCCACCGAACGCGGCCGGGCCGCCCGCGCCAGCGCCGACGTGGACGCCGAACTCCGCCGCGCCCGGGCCCGGCTGGCCGAGGCCGAGGCCGCCGCCGGGGTGGCGCGGGCCAGTGCCAAGGAGGCACGCTCGGTCGACGACGCCCGGCTCTGGCTGCTCCTGGAGACCATCGGCCAGGCCGCCGTCGGGCTGCGCCGGGAGCTGGCGCTCGACCCGGTCGACAAACTCCCCGCCGACTTCGTCGCCGACGCGTTCGCCGAGCAGCCGGGCAGCGCCCCGGCCGGCCCGGCCACCCGCGCCCGCGACACCGACGACCCGGCCCGGCTCGACCAACTGCTCGCCCTGCCCCGGGCGCACCTCGTGGTGGACGGCTACAACGTCACCAAGCGCGGCTTCGGTGAGATGTCCCTGGAGCAGCAGCGCAAACGCCTCATCACCGGGCTGGGCGGGATCGCCGCGCAGACCGGCGACGAGGTCACGGTGGTCTTCGACGGCGCCGAGCGGATGCACGGGCTGCCGCCCGCACCGCGCGGGGTGCGGGTGCTCTTCTCCCGCAAGGGCGAGACCGCCGACGAGCTGATCCGGCGGCTGGTCCGCGCCGAACCGGCGGGCCGGCCGGTGGTCGTGGTCTCGTCGGACCGCGAGGTCGCCGACGGGGTACGCCGGCACGGGGCGTACCCGCTGGGCGCGGACTCCCTGCTGCGGCGGCTCGCCCGGTCCTGACGTCCCCGCCACACGCTGGTTTCCATCCGTACATCCGGACTCCGGCGTCGTGATCGACACGAGTTCCATGATGTCGGGGTGTCCGACCGGTTGGGATGGCCCATGGTCCTTGAACCCGGTCGATCCTGCTCAATCGATTGTCGGGTGGTCCGCTGTCGTACCCGAGGGCTAACGTCGCCGCTGTCGTCGGCGGAGGGAGTCACCATGGCACGGGACGACGTCACGGTCTTCGTCGACCAGGATCTGCGGGGTGCCCGGTTCAACAGGTCGACGCTGGCCGGTGCGGTGATGCGCGGCGTTGACGTCGATGGTCTGGACATCGACGCGCCGTGGCTGGCCGAGGGCACATTGCTGATCAACGGCGTCGATGTCGTGCCGATGGTCGAGGCCGAGCTGAACCGGCGCTTTCCCGGGCGCGACCTCCGGCGGGCCGAGAACCCGGACGACCTTCGGGCGGGGTGGGCCGCGCTCGAACGGGCCTGGGCGGCGGCTGTCGACCGGGCCGTGTCCATGCCCGAGGGTGCTGTCGACGTCTCGATCGACGGGGAGTGGTCGTTCGCGCAGACGCTGCGTCATCTCGCGTTCGCCGCCGACGCCTGGTTGGGAAAGGCAGTCCTGCGCCTGCCGCAGCCGTTCCACCCGCTGGGTCAGTGGCACGCCGAGTATGAGACCGACGGCTTCGACATGTCGGTCTTCGCTACCGAGCAGCCGACATTCGACGCGGTCCTCCAGGTGCGGGCCGAGCGGCAGGCCATGGTGCGCGAGTTTCTGGCGACCGTCACGCCGGAGGTGCTCGCCGAGTCTCGGCCGAGCGCCTGGTGGCCCGAGCACGTCGTGTCCGTCCGGCACTGCCTGCACGTGATCTTTCAAGAGGAGTGGCAGCACCTCCGCTACGCACTGCGTGACCTCGACGCGCAGGGCTGACACCCAACCCCGACGACCGGGCGGACGCTCGGGGTCAGCTGGTCGGTAGTCGCCGGGCCAGCTCACGACGCAGTGCGTCGGTGCCCGGCGTCATCCAGGCGAGCCGGACGACCAACTCATAGGGGCCGCGCCCGGGGGTCGACCACTGCCCGGCCCGCATGGGGGGCCGTGTCTGCTCCGGGTCGAGTGGCGTGACCACCAGCCGGGGGTCCATGCGGCCTCGGACCTGGGCGCTGGCCATGTTGACCCAGTCGATGCTGAGACTGGTTCCGTTCGGCCCGGTCAGGTGCAGCGTCTCCTCGGTCAGCCGCAGCGGCAGCCGAGGCTGACGGCGCAGCTGCCAGTTGGTGGTCAGCGCGACGATGGCGCCGATCATCCCGAACCGCAGCAGCACCTTCCACCACACCTCGTCGAACACCACTGTGTAGAAGGCGAGGAGGGCCGCGGCACCCAGCAGAACGAGGACCTTGGCGAGGCGATGTCGACGGGGGGAGTACCGGAAGTCCACGACGGACGAAGCATCGAGGTCGGCCACCGTCGCTCAGTGCCCGACTGACCGAGCGACCAAACGATGCCGCTCGCTCGACCGGCAGAGTTCCGTGATGTCGGGCGTTCCGAAAGGGTGGGATACCCCGATATCGCTGATGTGGAGTGGATCTAGCCCTGAAACGGGCGGTCGGACGGGGTTCCTGTCGTACCCGGTGTTTAGTGTCGATGTCACCGACGGTGCTCGGCCGGCGACGACGAGAGTCGCCCGGGTGCCGCGAGCCGATCAGGAGGCGTGATGCTCATCGACTGCGACGGGTGCGCGAAGCGGGCCGACGGCTGTTCCGGCTGCCCGCTGACCGCCCTGTTCGACGAGACGTCCCCGGCGGCCGGGTTGGTCGCCGCCGAGGTCGAGGCCATCGAGGTGCTCGCCCGGGCCGGCTTCGAGGTGGAAGTGCTGGCCGCGCCCGTGCGCCCGCCGGCGGCTCGCCGCCGGGCCACCCGCCGGGTCGCCTGAGCGCCACACCGCGCCCGGAAGCGGGCTTATCCCGGGCCATAGGATGAGCGGTCACGGCGGGAGGAGCGGCGCGATGAGCGAGGTACGGCGGGACGACGGCGGGCTCGTCGGCGGCGCCGCGTTCGGTGGCGGCGATCCGACCCGCCGGGCGGTGACGCGGTGACCCCGCGCGGGTGGGCGCTGCTGGCCCTGGCCGGGCTGACCGTCGCGCTGGTCGTGCTGGCCGCGCTGCTCATCCCGTGGCACCGTCCACCGGCGCCCCGCGCCGACCAGCTCGCCGCGCTGGGTGACCTGCCCGCCGAGCAGGTGGCCAAGGGGCGGGAGTTCCGGGCCGCGCTGCGCCCCGGCGGCTACGCCGCGCTCGCCGTCGGGCTGCTGATCGCCCTCACGCTCGGGTTGACCCCGCTGGGCAGTCGCCTGGTCGAGCTGGTGGGCCGGCCGTTCGGCGGGCACTGGGCCGCGCAGGCCGTGCTCGGCGGGCTGGCGGTGATGCTCGTCGCCGACCTCGTGACACTTCCGTTCGCCGCCTGGCGGCAGAGCGTTCTCACCCGCTACGGGTTGAGCACCAACGGCTGGAGCGGCTGGGCTGTCGACCTGCTCAAGTCGTACGCGGTCAGCGCGGTGATCGGCGCGGTGGCGTTGTTCGGCTTCTACGCTGTCATCCGGCTCGCGCCGCGCTGGTGGTGGGCGTTCGGCGCGGCCGGCGCCGCCGTGCTGGTGGTGCTGCTGTCGTTCGTGCTGCCGGTGCTGGTGGAGCCGGTGTTCAACCGGTTCACCCCGATGGAGCAGGGCCCGTTGCGCACCGAGCTGATGAGCATGGCCGCCCGCGACGGGGTGCCAGTGCGAGACGTGCTGGTCGCCGACGCCTCCCGCCGCACCCGGGCGGTCAACGCGTACGTCTCCGGTCTCGGGCCGACCCGCCGGGTGGTCGTGTACGACACGCTGCTGCGTGAGGCGACCCCGGCCGAGGTGACCGCCGTCGTGGCGCACGAGTTGGGGCACGCGAAGGATTCCGACGTGGCGGTCGGCACGCTGACCGGGGCGTTGGGTGCGGCGGCGGCGGTGGTGGCGCTCTACCTGCTCGGCTCGTGGGGTCCACTGCTGCGGCTGGCCGGCGTCGACTCGGTGGCCCAACCTGCCGCGTTTCCGCTGCTGGTCGCCCTGGTCACAGTGGCCGGGCTGGTCGCCGCCCCGGTGCAGGCGCTGATGTCCCGTCGGGTGGAGGCGCGGGCCGACGCACACGCGCTCGCGCTCACCAACGACCCGGAGTCCTTCGAGTCGATGCAGCGCCGGCTCGGCTCGGTCAACCTCGGCGATCCCGACCCGCCCCGCTGGGAATACCTCTACTCGGCCTCGCATCCGTCCACCGTGGAGCGGATGGCCGCCGCCCGCGCGTACGCCCGGGAGGCTGGCCGATGAGTCGCACCCTGCTGATCACCAACGACTTCCCGCCCCGCCCGGGTGGGATCCAGTCCTTTGTGCACAACCTCGCGGTCCGGCAACCGGCCGGCTCGGTGGTCGTTTACGCGTCGAGCTGGCGCGGAGCCGCGAAGTTCGACGCCGACCAGCCGTTCGAGGTGATCCGGGAACGCACCCGGGTCCTGCTGCCCACCCCGTTGGTCGCCCGCCGGGCGGCCCGGTTGGCGCGCGCGTACGACTGCGACACGGTGTGGTTCGGCGCGGCGGCCCCGCTGGGGCTGCTCGCGGCCGGCCTGCGGCGACGGGCCGGCATCCAGCGGGTGGTGGCGCAGACCCACGGCCACGAGGTCGGTTGGGCGGCGGTGCCGGCCGCCCGGCCGGCGCTGCGGCGTATCGGCCGGGGTGTGGACGTGACCACCTATCTCGGCGAGTACACCCGTAGCCGGTTGGCCCGGGTGCTGGACGGGGTGACCGACCTGCGTCGCCTCGCGCCCGGGGTCGACGTGGACATGTACCACCCGACCGTGGACGGTGAACAGGTTCGGGCGCGGCTCGGGTTGACCGACCGTCCGGTGGTCGTCTGCGTGTCCCGGCTGGTGCCGCGCAAGGGTCAGGACACGCTGATCCGGGCCCTACCGGAAATCCGCCGCCGGGTGCCCGACGCGGCGCTGCTGATCGTCGGTGGCGGGCCGTACCGGGCGACCCTGGAGAAGCTGGCCCGCCAGACCGGTGTGGAACGGGATGTGGTGTTCACCGGCACGGTGCCGTCGGTCGAGCTGCCGGCGCACTACGCGGCCGGTGACGTCTACGCGATGCCGTGCCGCACCCGCAACCGTGGCCTCGACGTCGAAGGGCTGGGCATCGTCTACCTGGAGGCGTCCGCGACCGGCCTGCCGGTGGTCGCCGGTGACTCCGGAGGCGCACCGGACGCGGTCCGTGAGGGGGAGACCGGCTACGTCGTACGCGGCCGGGACGTCGGCCAGCTCGCCGACCGGGTCGCCGCGTTGCTCGCCGACCGGGACCTGGCTCGCCAACTGGGCGCGGCGGGCCGGGCCTGGGTGGAACGGGAGTGGCGCTGGGAGGCGCAGGCGGACCGCATGGCGGCGTTGCTCGCCGGCTGACCGCTGCCCGCGTTCAGCGCTCCCGGGCGGGCGCGTAGCGCGGCACGTACTCCTGGCCGGTGAGTTGCTGGATCGCCGCCATCACCTCGTCGGTGACCGTCCGGATGTCGCGTGGGCTGTTGATCCGTCCGGCGACCGGGATCGGTGGGCCGAACCGCAGGGTGACCGGGTGTCGGCGGGGCAGCCGGGCGTCGACGGGCAGCACCTCGGCGGTGCCGGTCACGCCGACCGGGATGATCGGCACCTCGGCGTCACGGGCCAGTCGGGTCATTCCGACGCGGCCCCGGTAGAGCCGCCCGTCCGGTGAGCGGGTGCCCTCCGGGTAGACGGCTACCAGGCCGCCGGCGCGCAGCACCGGGACGGCGGCGTCCAGGGCGCGCAGGGCGGCCCGGCCGTGGGTGCGGTCGACCGGGATGGCGCCCATGCCGGCGACGATCCGCCGGTTGAGCCAGCCGCCCGGCCCCCGGCCGTTGAAGTACTCGACCTTCGCCCAGAAGGTGACGTGGCGGGGTGTCGAGGTGACGAGGAACAACTCGTCGGCGACGGACAGGTGGTTGCCGGCGAGGATCGCGCCGCCGTGCCGGGGCAGATGCTCCAGCCCTTCCACCCGGGGCCGCCAGCCCAGCCGCAGCGTGGTGCCGACGGTCAGCTTGGTGAGGTCGTACAGCAGGGGCACGGGTTCTCCGGGTTCGGCTAGGTGGGGGGCGGGCCGAGATGGGCGTCGAGCGCGGCGCGCAGCAGGGCGTCGTCGTCGGTGGCGCCGGTGGCCAGCGGCAGGCTGCCCCAGGCCCAGAGCTGGGCGATGCCGTGCAGGTTGGCCCAGAGTGCGCCGGCGAGCACCGCCGCAGGGGCGTCGGTGGGCCGGCGCACCTGCGCCACCAGGTCGGCCAGCACGGCGAACAGCGGCAGGCTCGTCTCCCGCAGCCGCAGCCGGCCGCTGTCCAGCAGGTCGTGCCGGAACATCAGCTCGAACATGCCGCGGTGGGCCGCCGCGAAGTCCAGGTACGTCCGGGCCAGGGCGGTCAATCGGGTACGCGGATCCGGCCCGACGTCGCGCATCGTCTGCTCGACCCGGGCGGTGAGGTCGGCGAAGCCCTCCCGGGCGATGGCGGAGAGCAGGTCGACGTGGGTGGGGAAATAGCGGCGCGGTGCGCCGTGCGAGACCCCGGCACGGCGGGCGATCTCCCGCAGCGACACCGCCGACTGGCCCTCGCTGAGCACCAGGTCCACCCCGACGGCTACCAGCCGCGCGCGCAGCCCGGTCTCGTCGGCGTCCATAGACACTGTCTACCATGCCGCGTAGACAGTGTCTACCTCGCCGGTGGGTCGGCTCAAGCAGGCGTGTCTCGGTGACCTGCCGATGCCTTTCCGGGATCAGCGTGATGTCGGTGAGTCATCGAGATGACTCACCGACATCAGCCTCAACGGAGTCCGGCCCCGCGCTGTCCGCTCGACCCCACGGCCGCTCCACTGCGGGTGTCGTGACGTCGGGGTGAGCCGCGGTTGGGGGAGTGGGCGGGAACGGTTGGGGCGTGGGCGGGCCCGAAGGTCAGCGGATGCGGGCCAGGATGCGATCGGCGGGGGCCGGGCGGCCGAAGTGCCAGCCCTGGGCGGCGTCGCAGCCGATCGCGCGCAACCGCTCGGCCTGCCCGGCGGTCTCCACCCCTTCGGCGGTGACGGTCAGGTCCAGCGCGTGCGCCAGCGAGACCAGCGAGGCGAGGATCCGCTCGTCGGTGCGGCCGACGGAGGACGACCGTAGGCCGGCCACGAACTCGCCGGCCACCTTCAGTTCGGTGACCGGCAGGTCCCGCAGGTACGCCAGGTTGCTGTAGCCGGTGCCGAAGTCGTCGATGGCGATGCGTACCCCGAGGTCGGCAAGGACCCGCAGGGCGCGTACCGGCTCCTTGGCGGTGCTCATCATGGTGCTCTCGGTGATTTCCAGCTGGAGCCGTTCCGGGGGCAGGCCGGTCTGCCGCAGGAGGGTGCGGACCTCCTGCACCAACCCCGGCCGGTGCACCTGCCGTACTGCCAGGTTGACGCTGACGAACGGCGCGGCGGCACCCCCGGCCGACCACGCCTCGGCCTCGCGGCACGCCTCGGCCAGCACCCACCCGCCCAACTGGACGATCAGGCCGGTCTCCTCGGCCAACCCGATGAAGCTGTCCGGGCGCAGCACCCCCAGCTCGGGGTGTCGCCAGCGGACCAGCGCCTCCACGCCGACGAGGCTGCCGTCGCGCAGTGAGGTCAGCGGTTGGTAGTCGAGGTAGAACTCGCCCCGCTCCAGGGCCGCCGGGATGGCCGCGGAGAGCGCGTACCGGGCCAGTTCCCGTTGGTTGCGCTCGGCGTCGTAGAGGGCCCAGCGCGCCCCACCGGCGGACTTCGCCCAGTGCAGGGTGCTGTCGGCGGCGCGCATGAGGTCCGTGGGGTTGGCGCCGGCAACCTGGCGCTCGACGATGCCGATGCTCGCCGAGATCTGCAGCTCGTGCCCGTCCACCAGCGCCGGTGTGCGCACCGCGGCGAGCGCGGCCTCGGCCACCGCGACCATGTCGTCGGTGCCGGCGGTGCGCTCCACCAGGATCACGAACTCGTCGCCGCCGAGCCGGGCCACCAGGTGCTCACCGATGGCCTTGCTCAGCCGCTCCGCCACCGTGGCCAGCAGCAGGTCACCGATCTGGTGCCCCAGGGTGTCGTTGACGACCTTGAAACGGTCCAGGTCCAGGAAGCACACCCCGACCCGCTGCGCGCCCCGGCCCGGCTCGTTGATCGCGGCGGCGAGCCGTTCGGTGAACAGCGTCCGGTTGGGCAGGCCGGTGAGCGGGTCGTGGGTGGCCTGATGGCGGAACCGGGCCTCGCTGGCCCGCAGCGCACGCTCGGCCTGGGTGCGGGCCCGCATCGCGGCGCGGCGGATCGACTCCTGCTCGTCGAGCGTCCGGTCGCGCAGCGCGCGGGCGTAGCCGGTCGCCACGGCCGCCAGCAGCCGGGCCATCCGGTCCTCGACGTCCTCGGCCACCAACCCCAGGTCGCGCACCAGGCGGAGCTGGATGACCTCGACGGTACGGCCCAGCCCTTCGGCGGACGCGATGTGCGCGGCCACCAACTCGGCACCGACCCGGTGCCCGGCCCGCAGGTCGAACGGCTCGGTCAGCAACGCGCCGGCCAGTTCCCCGGTGAGCCGGTCCAGCAGGGACTCCAACTGGGCCTGGGTCATCGGGAGGTAGCTGGTGCCGGAGACCGCCTTCGCCCAGGCCCGGGCGAACGTGCCCGGACCGGGCGTCGTCCCCGGCGACTCAGCCACCGAGGCGCCCGACGCCGCCCATGAAGACCGCGCGCTCGGCGTCCTCCGCGCTCTCCGGGGTGTCCGGTCGCCACTGGGGCACCCAGACCACGCCGGGGTCGAGCAGTTCGAAACCGTCGAAGAGCGCGGTCAGCTCGGCGCGGCTGCGCACCCACAGCGGGCTGTCGGTGCGCCGGTAGACCCGTTCCGCCTCGGCGCGTTCGTCCTCGCTGCGCCCGTCGTCGCTGGCCTGCGACAACACCAGGTAGCTGCCGGGCGCCAACGCGTCGCGCAGCGTCCGCAGCAGGTCGGCCGGTCGGTCGTCGTCGGAGACGAAGTGCAGGACGGCCACGACCATCACGGCCACCGGTTGGCTCAGGTCGAGCAGCTTGCGGACGTCCGGGTGGGCCAGGATCGCCTCCGGGTGGCGCAGGTCCTCCTGCACCACGGTGGCCCGCTCGTTGCCGGCGAGGATCTCACGGCTGTGCGCCACCGCCACCGGGTCGACGTCCACATAGACCACTCGCGACCGCGGGTCGAGTTGCTGGGCGATCTCGTGCACGTTGCCGACGGTCGGGATGCCCGAGCCGATGTCCAGGAACTGCCGGATCCCGGCCTCGGCGAGATGGTGCACGGCCCGGCGCAGGAACGCCCGGTTGGCCTGGGCCATCAGCGGCGCCTCCGGCACCGCGGCGACCATCGCCTGCGCTGCGGCCCGGTCAGCGGCGAAGTTGTGCGAGCCACCGAGGTAGTAGTCGTACATCCGCGCGACGCTCGGGCGCTCGATGTCGATGGTGTCGGGTGCCCAGTCCGGCCGCTGCATGCGTTTCACCCCTCGAATCCGCGACGCGGGCGTCGTCGCCCGCGCGGGTATTGTGCACCCGCCACGCACGCCAGACCATAGCGCGCCGGAGGTTGCCCGCCGACGTCGGTCGATGCGCGACGGCCCGCGCCGGCTGAGAAGCTGGCGCGGACCGTCGGTCGCGACGTCCCGCTCGACGAGCGGGCGGCAGGTCAGAACTTGGGCGCGTCCGGTGCCTCGAGCAGGCCGAGCCGGAGTGCGGTCATGAGGGCCTGAGCGCGGTTGGCCGCGCCGAGCTTCTCGTAGAGCTTCGAGATGTGCGTCTTCGCCGTGGACTCGCTGACGAACAGCTGCTTGGCGATGCCCGCCACGCTCATCCCGTCGGCGAGCAGCCGCAGCACCTGCCCCTCCCGGGGAGACAACTGCGGGCCGGACGGTGCGAGCCGCCGCTTCATCGCCTCGGCCAGGTCGGCCGCGGTGAACGCGCTGGGGGAGGAGGCGGCGTGCCGGGCGGCGGCCACCACCTCGTCGGCCGGGGCGGTCTTCGGCACGAAGGCGCTCGCGCCGGCCTCCAGGGCGCCGAAGAGCTGATCGTCGCCGGCGTACATGGTCAGCACCACGATGCCCATCGACGCGCTGGACTTGCGCAGCGCGCGGGTGGCCTCCAGGCCACTGCCGTCGGGCAGCCGCAGATCCATGATCACCACGTCCGGCTGCAACGCGCCGGCCTGACGTACTCCTTCTGCCGCCGTGGCCGCCTCACCGACGACCTCGAACTGGCGGTCGCGCTCGAAGGCGTGCCGCAAACCCTTGCGAATCAGGTCATGATCGTCGACAAGGAGGACCTTGGTACGGGTGGCCGGTATCGGACTTGTGGTCATCCTCGGGTTACTCCCCTTCTGGTGCTGCGCTGCCGCGCACGTTATCGCGCCGGGCCGAGGTGCCGAGAACCACCGCCACGGTCGTGCCGCTGGGTTGCCGCGGCCTGATCTCCAACCGGCCCCGGATACGTTCCGCCCTCTCGGCCATGATCGCAAGACCGTACCGCCCGTCCGGGCGCTGGTCAGCCATCCCCTGACCGTCATCCGACACTTCTATTTGCGCGTACGGGGGGTCGACCTCACAGGTGACCCACAAATTCGACGCCCCGGCATGCTTGCGCGCGTTGGTCACCGCCTCCTGCGCGATGCGCAGCAACTCGGCCTCCGTGGCGGCCGGGAGCCGGGCGGTGGACTCGTCCAGCGAGAGGTGCACCCGCAGCCCGCCGGACGCGCCGACAGTGCGCGCGTACTCCGCGATCGCCGCGGCCAACCCGCCCTGCCGGTCCACCTCGCTGCGCAGCTCGAAGAGGCTCAGCCGCAGTTCCTGGATCACCCGGGTCACCTCGCCGCGCAGCGTCCGCAGGGCCTCGGCGGTCTCGTCGGCGTCGTCGAAGACGGTGGCCAGGGCGTTGTCGATGCCGTAGCCGACCATCACCAGCTCCTGCGCCACCCCGTCGTGGATCTCCCGGGCCAGCCGCTGCCGCTCCTCGTTGGTGGCCAGCGAGCGCACCTCGTCGAAGAGCAGCGCCGCCTCCAGCCGCAGCGCGGCCGGGCGGGTCAGTGCGGTCACCCGGGACACCACCGGCGGCGGGTACGCCTGCGCGGCGTCGGCCTCCAGCACCACCAGCCCCACCGTGCGCACCCCGGCGACCAGCGGAATGATCAGCGCGGACACGTCGCCGCCACGGTGCGAGCGGGACTGGGACCGGGCGGCGGTGGTGGCCTGCTGGGTGGCCCAGGCGTCGGCGATCGCCGAGTCGGCGTCCAGCGTCGTCTCCCAGTCCACCCGGTCGACGCCGGCCTGGGCGAGGACCACGAGCCGACCGCCGCCGCTGGCCGACAGCACCGCGCCCCGGTCCGCGCGGGCCACCGTCCGCAGCTCCTCCAGCAGGTGCTCCGAGATGCCGCCCGGGTCCAGGGTCGCCCCGGGCAGTTGCCGGGCCACCGTCCGCAGCTGGGTCAGCAGCCGGGTCGCCTCGGCGTACGGCTGGGGTTTGCCCTCGCCGCGGACCGCCATCACCCGGTGCAGCGTGCCGGCGGCGTAGAGCCCCAGCACCGCCAGGATCAGCCACTGCGCGCAGACCGCGAGGTAACCCGGCTGGCCGAGCTGGGACCCGCCGTCGACCCGGGTCAGCGCGCCGCTGACCAGCAGGGTGACGGCGGTGACCACGAGCAGGGCGGCGCCCTCGGGGAAGCGGCGGCGCAGCGCGGTGACGGTCACCGGGACGGCCAGGTAGGGCAGCACCGCCGACGCGCCCAGGCCGTCGACAGTGCCGCCGATGGACGCCACCGCGGCGACGTGGCTCGCGGCCAGCCCCAGCACCACCACCTCGGCCACCCGGCTCACCGGGCCGACCAGCCGGTGCTGCGGTGCCAGCAGCGACGGCAGCCCGGCCACCGCCAGCAACACGATCCACCACAGCTGGGCGACGTCGCGGGTGGCGAACAGGGTCAGGACGGCGATCAGCGCCAGCATCACCAGGCGGGCGGCCGCGGCGAGGGGATGCGGGTGCGGTGCGGTGACTGTGGATGCGGGCACGTGACGGATGGTAGTCAGCCTCGGTAGATATCGGCGATCTCCGCCGCGTACGTCTTGTGGACAACCTGGCGCTTGACCTTGAGCGACGGGGTCAGCTCGCCGGTCGTCTCGGTGAAGTCCTGGGGCAGGACCCGGAACACCTTGATCGCTTCGGCCTTCGACACGGCCTGGTTGGCGACGTCGATCGCGGTCTGGATCTCCTTGCGGAGCCCCTCGTGCTCGCGCAGCTGTTCGACGGGGGTTTCGCGGGGCAGCCCGGTGCTCTCCAGCCAGGCCGGCAGCGCTTCCTCGTCGATGGTGACGAGCGCCGCGATGAACGGCTTCCCGTCGCCGACCACGACACACTGGCTGATCAACGGGTGTGCCCGGACCAGGTCCTCCAGCACCGCCGGGGCGACGTTCTTGCCGCCGGCGGTGACGATCAGCTCCTTCTTGCGGCCGGTGATGCTCAGGTAGCCGTCGGAGTCGAGCTGGCCGAGGTCGCCGGTGCGGAACCAGCCGTCGGCACTGATCGTCTCGGCGGTCGCCGTCTCGTTGCGCCAGTAGCCCTGGAAGATCAACTCGCCGGAGATCAGGATCTCGCCGTCGTCCTCGATCCGCACTGTCACGCCGGGCAGGGGGCGGCCGACGGTGCCGATCCGGGTGCCGGTGGGCAGGTTCGCGGCGGCGGCGGGCGAGGTCTCGGTGAGGCCGTAGCCCTCCAGGACCGTCACGCCGATGCCGCGGAAGAAGTGACCGAGCCGGGCGCCGAGTGGCGCGCCGCCGGAGATCGCGTCCCGGCACCGTCCGCCGAGCGCGGCGCGCAGCTTGCGGTAGACCAGCCGGTCGAAGACCACGTGCTGGGCGCGCAGCGCCAGGCCCGGTCCGCCCGGGGTCTCCAGCGCCTCGCTGTACGCGATGGCGACCTGCTCGGCGCGGGCGAAGATGCCGCCCTTGCCGTCCGCCTCGGCCTTCTGCTTGGCGGCGTTGTAGACCTTCTCGAACACCCGGGGTACGGAGAGCACGAAGGTCGGCCGGAACGCCTGCAGCTCGGCGACCAGGTTCTTGGTGTCGGCGCAGTGCGCCATGGTGGCCCGCGCCTGTACGACGCCGATCTGGATGAGGCGGGCGAACGCGTGCGCCAGCGGAAGGAAGAGCAGGGTGCTCGCGCCGGTGTTGAACAGGTTCGGCAGCACCGGCACCGCGTTGGCGATGTCGGCGTACATGTTGCGGTGGCTGAGCACGCAGCCCTTGGGGCGGCCGGTGGTGCCGCTGGTGTAGATGATCGTCGCCAGGTCGTCGGCGCGCACGGCCTTGCGCCGCCGCTCCACCTCGGCCAGCTCGACGGCGGCACCGGTGGTGACCATCTCGTCGACCCCGCCGGTATCGATCTGCCAGACCTGGCCCAGCTCGGGCAGCCGGTGCCGGACCCCGGCGACCAGGGCGGCGTGCGCCTCGGTCTCGACCACGACGGCGACCGCGTTGGAGTCCTCGAGGATCCACGCGGCCTGCTCGGCGCTGGACGTCTCGTAGATCGGCACGGTCACCGCGCCGACGGCCCAGATGGCGTAGTCCAGCAGGGTCCACTCGTAGCGGGTGCGGCTCATCAGCCCGACCCGGACACCTGGCTCGATGCCGGCGGCGATCAGCCCGCGGGCCACGGCGGTGACCTCGTCACGGAACTGGAGGCAGGTCACCTCGGTCCAGGCGGTGACCGTGCCTTCGGCGCTCGGGACCGGGCGGGCGAACTGGACGGTGTCGGGCGCGACTTCGGCGTTGTCCCAGACCGGATCGGTGAGGTTGGCCGCGTCGCCAACGGTGACGATCGGCGGGACGGAAAACTCGCGCACCTGCACTCCTTCGTGCTCGCACTGGTCGGGCTGGTCGTCGCCCGGGGCGTCGGTTGTGTCGAAACCTACCCGGCGGGCGGTCGGGGTGGCACAGGCAGGAGGCGGGTAGCCTCCCCACATGGCGGACTCCTCCACCCAGTCGATCATCATCGGCGCCGCACCGGATCGGGTGACGGCGGTCATTTGCGACTTCGCGCGCTACCCGGAGTGGACCGACGCGGTGCGTCGCGCCGAGGTCGTCGAGGAGTACGAGGACGGGTACGCCAGTCAGGTGCATTTCACCATCGACGCCGGGGTGATGGCCGACGAATACGTGCTCGCCTACGAGTACGCCGAGGATCTGTCCCGGATCGAGTGGCACCTGGTCGCCCCCTCGAAGATGCAGAAGGCCCAGCACGGTTCGTACGACCTGGTGGGTAACCCGGACGGCAGCACCACTGTGACCTACACGCTGGAGGTCGAGCTGTCGGTCGGAATGCTCGGGATGTTTCGGCGCAAAGCCGAAAAGATGATCATGGACACCGCGTTGAAGCAGCTCAAGCGCCGGGTAGAAGCAACCGGTGCGGCGCAGTGACGTGTCCGGTGGCACGGTAGAGGAGCCGACGGTGGGCGGAACGGATCCGGGTTCGGCCCGGGAAGAGGCGGAGCGGCTGGTCGCCACCCTGCTGGCGGGGGCGCGGCTGGCCTCCGCCAGCTCGGCGGGCGGCGCGTTCGGCTCGCTGGGTGCGATGGTGTCCGGTGTCCTCGGTCACAGTGCGGGGCCCGACGGGCGCTCCGGCACCGGTGGTGCTTTCGCCACCGGTTCGGCCGAATGCTGCGTCTGCCCGGTCTGTCGGGGCATCGCCGCGTTGCGGGACCCGAGTCCGGAATTCGCCGAACGCCTCGCCACCGGCGCCGGTGACCTCGCCGCGGGCGTGGCCAGCCTGCTCCGCGCGTTCTCCCCGGCGGAACCGTCCGAACCGAGCTCCGCCGAACCGACGGCCGCGCCGTCGCCGGCACCCGCCGCGACCACCGACGACGTGCCTGCCGAGCCAGCCCCGAGCACCCCGTCCCCGGCGACCGGCGACGACCACGTGTGGCGCGATGCCACCCGTACCGGGCATGATTCTCAGCCGGCGCCGGAGCGGGATGTCTGGTCGGTCGCCACCCGGACGGCGGACCCACTCGCCCCGGCCGCCGTACCACCCGTCGACGAGGCCGGGTCGGCGACCGTACCGGCACCGACCACCCGTCCCGTGGTGCCCGCCTCGCGGGTGCCCGATGACGCCGACGCGGAAGCATCGGGCGACGGCGCCTGAGCGCGGGACATTTCCGACCCGGACCGGCACTGGGCCGGAACCTGGGCCGGACAGCACAGCAGAGGGGGGCGGCAGCGGTGACGCTGACCATCGGAGTCGACGTCGGTGGCACGAAGGTGGCCGGCGGTGTCGTGGACGACACCGGCCAGGTGCTCGTGCAGACCCGACGGGACACTCCCGCCGATGACGTCGCCAAGACCCGCGACGTCATCATCGAGCTGGTCGCCGAGCTGGCCACCGGGCGGAGCATCGAGGCCGTCGGCATCGGCGCGGCCGGTTGGATCGACGCCGGCCGTTCGACGGTGCTCTTCGCCCCCAACCTGGCCTGGCGTGACGAACCGCTGCGCGAGTACGTCAGCGAGGCCGTCGGTCTGCCCGTGATCGTGGAAAACGACGGGAACGTCGCCGCGTGGGCCGAGTTCCGCTACGGCGCGGCCCGCGACGCCGACGACTCGATGATCATGTTCACCATCGGCACCGGTGTGGGCGGCGGCATCGTCCTCGGCGGCGATCTGATGCGCGGCGCGCACGGCATCGCCGCGGAGCTGGGCCACATGCTGGCCGTACCGGACGGGCACCAGTGTGGTTGCGGCCGGCTGGGCTGCATCGAGCAGTACGCCAGCGGCAGCGCCCTGGTCCGGTTCGCCCGGGCCGGCGCCCGCCAGGAGCCCAACCGGGCCACCGCCCTGCTGGAGCTGGCCGGCGGCGAGGCCGAGGCGATCACCGGCCCGATGGTGACCACCGCCGCCCAGGGCGGCGACCCGGTCTCCGCCGAGGCGTTCGCCCAGATCGGCCGGTGGCTGGGCACCAGCCTCGCCGACATGGCGCAGATCCTCGACCCGCAGACCCTTGTCGTCGGCGGCGGCGTGATCGACGCCGGCGACCTGCTGCTCGGGCCCACCCGCCGCTCGTACCTCGACGCGCTCGCCCAGCGCGGTCGGCTGCCGGTGGCCGAGGTGCTCCCGGCGGAGCTGGGCAACAGCGCCGGGGTGATCGGCGCGGCTGACCTGGCCCGCCGGATCTGAGGCGGGTCGGGATGGGTGTGCCGCTGCGCGTGGTGTCGTACAACATCCACAGCCAGCGCGACGACACCGCCGCGCTGGCGGCGGTGGTCCGGGCCGCGAAGCCGGACGTGGTGATCGTGCAGGAGGGGCCGCGCCGGTTCCGGTGGCGGCAGAAGTCCGCCACGTTGGCCGAGTCGTTCGGTCTGGTGGTGGCCGCCGGTGGGCTGCCCGCCCTGGGCAACCTGCTGCTGACCAGCCTGCGGGTGCAGGTGCGCGCCACCCGCTGCCAGCGCTTCCCGCTGACCCCCGGCCGGCACCTGCGCGGCGCCGCGTACGCCGACTGCAGGGTCGGCGACGCTGCGTTCACCGTCGCCGGCTCGCATCTGTCCACCGACCCGGCCGAGCGGCCCTCCCAGGCCGCCGAGTTCAAGCGTGGCCTGGACGCGGCGACCAGCCCGGTGCTGGCCGGCGCGGACCTCAACGAGGGTCCGGACGGACCCGCCTGGGCCACGGTGTCGCGCGGGTTGACCGACGCCGCGGTGGCGGCCGACCGGGCCGAACGGCTCACGTACTCGTGCGCCGACCCGCGCCGGCGCATCGACGCGCTCTTCGTCGACCCACGGATCACCGTTGTCGACTACGACGTGGTGGACACCCCGCAGACCCGGCGGGCCAGCGACCACTTCCCGGTCCTGGTCGACCTGCTCCTGCCCACCACCGGCTGACCTCCGCCCCCGGCCCGCGCGTCGACGCGTCCGCTCCAGGACTGGACATCCGGCCCCGTTGTGGAGAGGATTTCGCGGCGACCGGCACGCCTGCCGTACCAAAAGGAGATGTCCCCGGTGTCCACCTCCACCGACCACGGCCGGCCCGACCCGGAGGCGACCTCGCCCGCGGCGAACAGCGACGGCCGCCCGGTCTCCGACCGGGGCGACACGGTCTGCGTCATCGGGGCCGGGGCCAGCGGGCTGACCGCCATCAAGAACCTGCGCGAGCACGGGTTCGGCGTGGACTGCTACGAGCGGGAGACGGGCGTCGGCGGCGCCTGGAACTGGCGGCACGACCGCAGCCCGGTGTACGCCAGCACCCACCTGATCTCGTCGAAGCCGTTCACCCAGTTCCCCGACTTCCCGATGCCGGACTCCTGGCCGGACTATCCGCACCACGGTCAGGTGCTGTCGTACTTCGAGCGGTACGCCGACCACTTCGACCTGCGCTCGCACATCTGGTTCGGCACCGAGGTGATCCGGGTCCAGCCCGTCGAGGGGGATCGGTGGGACGTCACCACCCGCTCCACCGGCGGGTACGGCCCGGAGCGCACCGCCCGGTACGCCGCCGTGGTGATCGCCAACGGGCACAACTGGTCGCCGAAGCTGCCCCGCTACGAGGGCCTGGAACAGTTCCGTGGCGAGGTCATGCACGCCTCGTCCTACAAGGACCCGGCGCAGCTGCGCGGCAAGCGGGTGCTGGTGGTCGGCGCCGGCAACACCGGCTGCGACATCGCCGTCGAGGCCGCCCAGCAGGCGTCGCGCTGCTGGCACTCCACCCGGCGCGGCTACTGGTACGCGCCGAAGTACGTCCTCGGTCGCCCCGCCGACCAGGTCAACGACACCCTGTTGGCGCTGCGGGTGCCGCTGCGGGTACGGCAGTGGCTCTACCACTGGACGCTGCGGCTGACCGTCGGTGACCTGACCCGCTTCGGGCTGCCCAAGCCCGACCACCGGGTGTACGAGACGCACCCGATCGCGAACAGCCAGCTCGTCTACTACGTGGGCCACGGCGGGATCGGTCCGGTGCCGGACGTCGCCCGGTTCCACCCGTACGCGGTGGAGCTGGCCGACGGCCGCGAGATCGACCCCGAGGTGGTCGTCTTCGCCACCGGTTACCTGCCGCGCTTCGAGTTCCTCGACGCGTCGGTGTTCGGTGACAGCGCGGGCGCGGGTCGGCCCACGTTGTGGCTCAACGCGTTCACCCCGGGGCATCCCACCCTGGCGGTCGCCGGGCTGCTGCAACCGGACTCCGGGCTGTTCACCCTGTCGCACTGGCAGACGGTGCTCTTCGCCCGGCTGCTGCGGGCCCGTCGGGACCGGCCGGAACGCGCCGCGGCGTTCGCGTCCCGGGTGCGGGAGCGGGCCGGGGAGCGGTACTCCGGGCCGGTCAAGGAGAGCAGCCGGCACTGGTTCGAGGTCGGGCACGCCGACTACCTGCGCGCCGTCCAACGCGCCCTGACCGAGCTGGAGGGCAAGTGAGCGCCCAGCCGCATCGTCGCGAACGAAAGGCAGACCAGTGAGCGAGCTGCGGATCATGCGCGGCCGGGAGTGGTCGCGCCCGGTCCGGCCGGCCCGGCGGGAGGTGCTCAGCGCGATCCCCGAGCTGGAGGAGGGGCGTCCGCCGCTGCTCTTCGTGCCCGGGTTCGGGCACGGCGCGTGGGCGTTCGCCGAGCACTGGTTGGGTCACGCCGCGTCGCGGGGGTTCCCGGCGTACGCGGTGAGCCTGCGGGGGCACGGTGGCAGCGAGCCGGCGCCGGAGGCGACGCTGCGGGCGTACGCCCACGATGTGGTCCAGGTGGCGGCGAGCCTGCCGCGGCAGGCGGTGCTGGTGGGGCACGGCGCCGGGGCCCTGGTCGTGGCGCACGCGTTGGCCCGCTACCCGGCGCGGGGCGCGGTGCTGGTGGCGCCGGTCTTCGGCGGCTGGGGTCTGCTGGGCGCGGCGTTGCGCCGCAACCCCGCGGGGACGCTGCCGGCGGTGTTCGGCGGGCCGTTGCGGCTCAACCGGCGGCAGTTGTTCAGTAGTGAGTTGCCCGACGAGGAGGCTCGGCGCTACGTCGGACGCCTCGGTCGGGCGGGTCGGCGGGCGCAGTGGGCGCTGCTGGGCGCGCCGGAGGCGGAGCCGGCCGTGGGCGCGCCCCCGGTGCTGGTGCTGGGCAGCCCGGACGACCGGGTGGTGCCGGCGTCGACGTTGACCCGGGTGGCCCGCCGGTACGGGTCGGCCCCGTTGCTCTTTCCCGGGATGGGCCACGACCTGATGGTGGACGTGCGGTGGGCGGAGCCGATCGACGCGATCCTGGACTGGTTGGAGAAGGAGCCCGCGGCGCACTGAGCAGCCGGGCCGACAGTGCTCAGGTGCCGCCCTGGTGGACGGCCGGGCTGCCGGTCGGGGCGACCGGCCGGGGCACCCGCGCGGTGCCCTCGGAGCCGGTTTCGGTGCTGGTCAGGCGGCTGATCAGGGCACCGCCCTCGTCGAGGGCGCGCAGGTAGGAGCGGGCCCAGGCCCGGATGTCGTGCTGGTGCAGGTGGGCGCGCATGGCGCGCATCCGCTGCGTGGTGTCGGCCGGGCTGGCCCGCAGTGCCGCCCGCAGGCCCTGCTTGAGCCCTTCCAGGTCGTGCGGGTTGACGAGGTACGCCTGGGACAGCTCGGCGGCGGTGCCGGCGAACTCGCTGAGCAGCAGGGCGCCGGTGTCGTCGACCCGTGCGGCCACGTACTCCTTGGCGACCAGGTTCATTCCGTCGCGCAGCGGGGTCACCGCCATCACGTCGGCGACCCGGTAGAGCGCGGCGAGCTCGGCGCGGTCGAAGGGCTGGGTGAGGTAGTGGATCGCCGGCTCGCCGACCCGGCCGAACTCGCCGTTGATCCGGCCGACCTCGCGCTCGATGCGTTCGCGCAGGATCTGGTACTGGCCGACGCGTTCCCGGCTCGGCATGGCGACCTGCACGAGCACCGTGTCGCGGACCTTGACGTCGCCGCTGGCGAGCAACTCGCTGTACGCCTTGAGACGCTGCTCGATGCCCTTGGTGTAGTCCATCCGGTCGACGCTGAGGATGACCTGCCGGGGATCGCCGAGGTCCTGTCGGAGCCGGTGGGCCCGCGCGGCCACGTCCGGCCGGTCGGCCAGCGCGGCCATCTCGGCGGTGTCGATGGAGACCGGGAACGCGCCGATGCGGACGACCCGGTCGTCGATGCCGATCCGCCGGTCGGTGGCGGGCAGTTCCAGCACCCGGGTCACCAGTTGGGCGAAGTTGTGCGCCGCCTGCACGCGCTGGAAGCCGACCAGGTCGGCGCCGAGCATGCCGCGCAGCAGTTCCGCCCGACGGGGCAGTTGCATGAAAAGCTCCGGCGGCGGGAACGGCACGTGCAGGAAGAACCCGATGCGCAGGTCGGGGCGGAGCGCGCGCAACTGACCGGGGACCAGTTGCAGGTGGTAATCCTGCACCCAGATCACCGCGCCCGGCTCGGCCACCTCCGCTGTCGCCTCGGCGAAGCGCTGGTTGACCCGCTGGTACGCCTCCCACCACCGACGGTGGTGCTGCGGCTGCTCGACCGAGTCGTGGTAGAGCGGCCAGAGGGTGGCGTTGGCAAACCCCTCGTAGTGGTCGCGCAGGTCTTCCGGGCTGAGCGCGACGGTGTGCATCCGCACGCCGTCGACGTCGGGCAGTGCGGGGGCAGGCCCGGTGCCACCGGCCCAGCCGACCCAGGTCGCCGGGGTGTGCCGCAGGAGCGGGTGCAGTGCGCTGACCAGCCCGCCGGGGCTGCGCCGCCACTCGCAGGCGCCGTCGGGCGCCTGATTGTCATCGATGGGGAGGCGGTTGGCGACCACCACGAGAGAACTCTGTCGCATCTCGGGCATTCCGATCAGCAGAGGACTGACCGCCGCGAGCAAGGGAAAACCGGTCAGTCAGCGGGGGAAGTGACGTACAGCGGTATTCCTACTGACAGTAAGTTACACCACTGTTACGCCACCGGCGGGGCGCTGCTGTCCCGGGATGCGGGCCGACGTCAGACGACGGCGCCGTTGTCCGGGTCGTCGTCGTCCTCGTCGCCGGGGCGCAGCCGCCAGACCAACGTGACGAAACCGGCCAGGATGCCGGTGAACCCGAACAGCGTGACCGCCGAGCGGTCGATCGGGAGCAGCCACGGGAAGAGGAACAGCACGAAACCGACGACCACCCCGAGCACGCCGATCACCGCGTACTTGCTGACCCGTGGCAGTGGGGGCGGTGGCGGCGGGTGGTAGCCCTCGTCGTCATCGTCGTCGGGCAGGTCGGCACCGAAGGTGTCCAGCCCGTCCAGCAGCGAGGGTTCGTCCGGTCGGGTGCCGCGCCCCACGGAGATCCCGGAGATGTCGGTGGCGGACGGGAGCCGGCGAACGTCGGTGGCGGTCGGACCGGGCTCGTCGGTGCTGGAGCGGGTCAACGACCCGGGGGTCGACTCGTCCCGGGTGTCCCGTTCGTCCACGTCCTCGGAGGCGGGCCACGGGTGGTCACCGGGTGCGGAGGTGGTGTGGAAGCCCTCCACGATCCGCGCCCACTCGGCGTCGATGTCCGGTTCGTCGCGGGCCGGCGGCTGCTCCACGGCGGTCTCGTCGGCGAGTTGGGTCAGGTAGTCCCGTGCGGTGGTCAGATGCGACCGGTCGACGTAGAGCCGGTCGACCGGTCGGGCCGGCACGGTGGTGGTGCGGGTGACCGGGTTGAGGTCGGCGGAGGGCTGGAGGTAGGCGGCGATCCCACCGGCGGCCAGCACGTCGAGCAGGTGCTCGCCGACGCGCGGATCGACGTCGCCGACGACGGCGTACTCGTTCGCGTCGAGCCCGTTGTCCCGCCGTCCCCGGCGGGCCCCACCCGCTGACACCCGGACATCCCCCTTAACGCGCCTTCCGGCGCGGCCACCGCTGCCCTTCGACGCCCGTCCGTACGCCGTGCTCTGAATCGTGACACGTCAGGGCATGGTTCCGGGAGTGCGTTGTGTCGCGTCTTCCAAAGTCACGGCTCCTCCCGCAGGTCGCGGCAGGGCTCCTTTGTCCGTTCTTGCGCGACAAGTGCGATCTCGGTGATCGTGGCATAGCTCGATGCCGCAGCCCCGCAGCGCCGTCCGTTGTGGTGGGAGCGCTCGCTTCGTAGGCTCGGCGGCGACGACGGCTGGCGCTGTCGCGGGCACACCACGGGAAAGGACGCCGGTGCTCTACTGGCTGCTGAAGTACGTCATCCTCGGTCCGCTGCTCAAGCTGATCTTCCGCCCGCAGGTGGAGGGCCTGCACAACGTGCCGGCGACCGGCCCGGTGATCCTGGCGAGCAACCACCTCTCCTTCTCCGACTCGATCTTCACACCGCTGATCACCGCCCGGAAGGTCACCTTCGTCGCCAAGGCCGAATACTTCACCGGCAAGGGCATCAAGGGCTGGCTGACCAAGATGTTCTTCGTCGGCACCGGCACGATCCCGGTGGACCGCTCCGGCGGCCGGGCCGCCCGCGCCGCCCTGGACACCCAGTTGCAGGTGCTGCGGGCCGGGGGAGTGGCCGGCATCTACCCGGAGGGCACCCGCTCCCCGGACGGGCGGCTCTACCGGGGCAAGACCGGGGTGGCCCGGCTCGCCCTGGAGAGCGGCGCGGTGGTGGTGCCGGTGGCGATGCTCAACGCCGACGAGATCCAACCGCCGGGCAAGCTCATCCCCAAGATCGACCGGGTGCGGATCCGGTTCGGGGCGCCGCTGGACTTCTCCCGCTACGCCGGGCTGGCCGGCGACCGGTTCGTCGAGCGCGCGGTCACCGACGAGATCATGTACGAGTTGATGGAGCTCTCCGGCCGGGAGTACGTCGACATCTACGCCCAGAAGCTCAAGGAACCCATCCCGGCGCCGCTGGCCGCCTAGCCACCGCCCGTCGACGGTCAGGGCAGCTGGAGCAGGTGGGGGGCGCGGTGGCGGGTGGCGAAGTCGTGCAGACGGGCCCGGGTCGCCGCGGCGGCGGGCGGGTCGGTCTCGGCCAGCGGGCCGATTGCCAGCGCCAGTGTGATGACCTCGTCGGTCACGTCGGTCATCCGGGCGTAGCTCCCTGCCGCCGACCGCAGCAGGCTCGCCGCGGTCGGGGCGTCCCCGACGTGCCGGGCCAGCGTGGCGTCGGCGACCTGACCGGCGGCGTGCGCCCACGGGGTCATCCGGGGCGCCCGGTCGAGCAGCTGCCGGACCAGCCGGGCCGCGTCCGCGCCGAGCACTCCGGCGACGTGACCGACCGTCGGCACCCACTCCGCGAACGGAATCATCCGGGTCCGCCGCCAGTCCTCGTCCAGTTCGGTGAGCAGCGCCATCGCCTCGTCGCGGCGGCCCTGCACCGCCCGGCACAACGCGGCGTGCGCCAGGGTGGAGCGCAGCACCCGGTGGAATCCGCTGCGCCGCGCCGCCACCAGCGCCTGCTCGACCAGGTCCCCACCCGGTCCGTCCGGTCCCGCGGTCTCGTCCAGCTCGGCTCCGGCCAGCCCGCGCATCCAACCCGAGACCGCCACGATGTGCAGATCCCACTCCGCGGTCGGTCGTCGGGTCGACTCCGCGGCCATCGCCAGCGCCGCCGTCCAGTCACCCGCGTAGTACGACCGCGCCCACTGGTCGGCGAAGCTGGTGGCCAGGCTGTGCTCGCCGCCCAGGTCGAGGGTGAGCTGCTCGTCGACCAACCGGGCCGAGCCGGCCAGGTCGCCCTCCTCCTGCAACGCCCAGGCCAGGTTCTGCACCGCCCGCCGTCGACTGGTCAGCCGCTCCACCCGGCAGTGCTCGGTCACCTCCGCCAGCTCCGGGAACGCCGAGGCGGAGCCGGCCAGGTAGCGCGCCACGGCCAGGGTGATCCGGGCGTTGGCCTGGACCTCGCGCAGCTCCAGCCGCTCGGCGAGGGCTGCTGCCGCCCGCGCCGCCGCGCACGCCGGCTCGGTCTCCGCGTTCAGCATGTGCACCCGGGCCAGCTCCAGCAGGGCGCCCGCCTTCTCCTGACTGTCCGGCAGGTCGCTGTAGATGCCGATCGCCTGGTCCAGGCAGTGCAACGTCGCCGAACGGTCGGCCCGGCTCCACGCGGCGGTGGCCAGCAGCGTCCAGGCGCGCGCCGCCCCCGTCCGGTCGCCGCCGGCGGTGAGCCGCTCGGCCAGCCGGCTGAGGGTGTCCGTGCCCCCCGCCACCAGGAAGGCGTCCCCGTCCCGATAGAACGCCAGCTCCGCGTCGAACAGCTCCAACGCCGGGTCCGGCCCGACGTCGAGGGCCAGCGCGCGGCTGACCAGCGCGGCGGCGGTGTCCAGCGCGTGCAGCTCGTACGCCCGGCGGGCCGCCCGGTGCAGCGCGGCCCGAGCCGGCGGGGCGTAGGGGGCGGTGTCCAGCCCGACGGTCCGGGCGATCTCGTGTGCCGCCCAGCGATGGTGGGCCAGCACCTCGGCCAGGTCGTACTGGCGGCCGTCGGTGAGCTGCGCCATCCAGTCGGCGGTGCGTTGGTGACGCAGCACCCGTTCGGCCCGGGGTAGCCGCTGGTAGCAGACGTCGCGCACCAGGATGTGCCGGAACCGGTACTCGGGCTGACCGGGCATCGTCGACGTGCTCTGCTCGTACACCAGGTCGCGACGTTGCAGGCGGTCCAGCGCGCGCTCGACCCACTCCACCGGCCGCCCCAGCGCCATCGCCACCGGCGCGGCCCAGAACACCACGCCGACCACGGCGGCGGCCTGGAGCACCGCCCGGTCGGCCGGGTCCAGCAGGTCCAGCCGGTTCGCGATGACCGCCTGCACGGTGCGGGGCATCTCCGGGCCGCCGTCGAGGTCGGGGCGGGCGACCGAGTCGACGCCGTCGAGCAGGCCACCATCCAGCAGCATCCGGGCGTACTCCTGGGCGTAGAGCGGGTTGCCGTCGGCGAACTCGATCAGCGGGGTACGCGAGGCGGAGGGCAGCGTCGACTGCCCGAGAAGCAGCGAGTAGAGCGTGTCGATGTCGGTGTCGTGCATCGGCGGCACCGAGATGGACATCGCGCCACTGATCGTGCCGGTCCAGGCCGGGTGCCGTTCCCGCAGTTCCGGGCGGGCGGTCGCGACGACCAGCAGCGGTATGCCGCGCGCCGTCGCGCCGAGTTGCTCGACGAAGGCGAGCATCGCCTGGTCCGCCCAGTGCATGTCCTCGAAGGCGAGCACGGTCGGACCGGTGGCGGCCAGGGCGAGCAGGAAGCGCCGCCAGGCCGCCTCGGTCTCGCCGGGGGTGAGCCGCTCGCCGGGTACGCCGATCAGCGGCCCGAGCGCCTCGGCCAGCCGGGTCGCGTGCGGGTCGGCGAGCTGCGCCAGCCGGGCCCGCAGCCGCTCGCGCAGCGCGGCCGGGTCGTCGACCTCCGGCACGCCCACCCAGGTCTTCACGATGTCCGACAGTGCGGCCCAGGTGACGTTCTCGCCGAACGGCGGGCACTGCCCGACGAGCCAGGTGACCGGTGGGCCGGGCATGCTGCCGGCGTTGCGGGCCAGCTCGCGCAGCAGCCGGCTCTTGCCCACACCGGCCGGGCCGAACACCGTCACCAACTGGGAGGTCCGCTCGGTCACCATCCGGTGCAGCGCGTTGACCAGCAGGCCGCGCTCGTGCTCCCGGTCCACCATCGGGGTCAGCTCGGCGCCGCGCGGGTCCCGGTGCGGTCGGACCTGGACGGCCAGCCAGATCCGGCTCACCGCGGACCGGCCGCGCAGGGTGACCGGTGGCTGGTCGGCGTACTCCATCTCGTGCCGGGTGGCCGACCAGGTGCTCTCGTCGACGACGACACCGCCCGGTGGGGCGAACCCCTGCAGGCGGGAGGCCGTGTTGACCACGTCTCCGGTGACGAACGCCTGCCCACCGTCGCGGGTGGCGGAGAGGTCGACCAGGGCCTCGCCTGTCGCGATGCCGACCCGGAAGCCCAGCGGCGGCTGCGGACCGGCGGGCTGACGGGCCAGGCTCCGCTGCAGCTCCAGGCCGGCGCGCACACACCGCAACGCGTCGTTGTCGGTGGCCACCGGCGCGCCGAACAGCGCCATCGCCGCGTCACCGATGTACTTCTCGACCACCCCGCCGTACTGGTGCACGATCCGGCGCACCGTGGCGAAGTAGGTCTGCTGCAGACTGCGGGCCTGCTCCGGGTCGGCCTGCTCCGCGTACCTGGTGAAGTCCACTATGTCGACGAAGAGGACGCTGACCTGACGCCGGTCCTCCTGCACCACGACGACGTGGTCGCGCAGCGGCTGACCGCAGCTGGTGCAGAAGTTGACCTCGGTGCTGTTGGCGTGCCCGCAGTGCGCACAGTTGACGCCGAGCGGCTGGCCACAGCCGCCGCAGAAGCGGTCGTCCGGCCCGGCCGCGCGGGCGCAGTGTCCACACTTGAGGTCGATGTTCAGCTCCGTGGGCGAGAGGGGCCAGTATCGCGGCTGACCCGCCAGTCGGGTAACCGACGGGTGGACGGGCAACGTCGTCGATCGGCCGGGGTTAGTGTTCCGTACCAGGAAGTTTCATGTCAGGGAGAGTGCCGTGCAAGTACGATTGTCCGCCTCGTGGACCGATCCGGGTGGCACACAGTGGGCTCCGGGCGACACGATCGACGTCGATGCTGTCACTCTCGCCGAACTGGAGGAGCAGGGCATGGTGGAAGAGCCTGAGGGTCAGTCGGGCGGGTCGGGGGAGACCACGACCACCTCGTCGAGCACGTCCACGGCTGGTAAGCCGACCGATCCGAAGAAGATCGGTCCGGGGCCGGGCGCGCCGCCGGCCGACAGCACGGAGAACTGATCGCCCGGGTGCGGTCGGTGGGCCCTCGGTCCGCCGGCCGCACCCGTCGTGCAGCCGCCCGGTGCCGGCCGACCGATTAGCGGTCGTTCATGCCGGCGCGCCGACGCAGCGCGGCCACGTCGGTCACCACGATCCGACGACCCTCGGTACGCAGCCAGCCGCGACTCGCGAACGAGCCGATCGCCTGGTTGACGCTCTGCCGGGAACCCCCGGCCATCTCGGCCAGCTGGCTCTGATTGAGCTCGATCGTGATCATCGGTGCCTGGCTCTCGCCGGCCAGCCGGACCAGCGTCTTCGCCACCCGACCGGGCAGGTCGAGGAAGACGTGGTCGGCGTTCTGCTCGGTGAGCCGGCGGATCAACCCGCCCAGTGAGCGCATCACCGCGTCCAGGATGCGGGGGTTGGAGTGCACCAATTCCATGAACGCGCCCCGCGACAGCGCGAGCGCCGCGCAGTCCTCGATGGCCTCCGCCGAGGCGGACCGGGTGGACGCGTCGAGCAGGGAGACTTCGCCGAGCACGTCCGGCGGACGGATAACCGACAGCACGGCCCGCTCGCCGGTGGGCGCGGTCCGAAACACGGCCACCGCGCCACGGCGCAGCACTATCAGTGACTCGCCGGGGTCGTTCTCCACGAAGAGCAGCTGGCCCTTGCGATAGGTACGTGGAACAGCGGCGGCGATGACGCGCTGCCGCACCTCGGGCTCCAGCCCAGCGAACATCTCCACACCCGTGAGCGCGTCACCCGGCTCCGGCAGGCGAACCTCCACGGCCCAACCCCTCCCCCGGTCATGGACCACAACTCGCTCACCGGGCGAACCTGATGGGCCCCGACAAGGTGAACTGACACCGATTCGGCGTCCGGTAGCGGTACACATCAGATCATGACGGTCCGGTCGCTTGCTGTACACCCCTCGAAGCACTTCCGTGACCGTCACGAGCTGCGACGCGCCACTCACAAGGTGTCGCCGGGGCGCGGGGTGGGCCCCGCCGGGGACGATGAAGCGGCGGTGGGCGAAGATGCCCGGAATGGTCTACCGCTACTTCTACGACTGCGAGTTCATCGAGGACGGCACGACGGTCGACCTCGTCTCGATCGGTGTCGTCGACGAGTACGGCCGCGAGTTCTACGCGGTCTCCACCGAGTTCGACGACTCCCGCGCCGTGCCCTGGGTCCGCCGCAACGTGCTGGACAAGCTGCCATCCCCGGCGGACCGGGCCTGGCGCTCGCGCGAGCGCATCCGCGACGACCTGTACGACTTCCTCATCGAGCCGATCCGGGACCGGCCGGGGGAGCAGCTGGAGTTGTGGGCCTGGTTCGCCGCGTACGACCACGTGGTGCTCGCCCAGCTCTGGGGTGCGATGCCGGCCCTGCCCCGGGAGATTCCCCGCTACACCAAGGAGCTGCGGCAGCTCTGGGACGACCGGGGTAGGCCGCCCCTGCCGGACGCGGACGCGGCCCGGCACGATGCTCTGGTCGATGCCCGGCACAATCTGGCCCGCTGGCGGGCGATGACCGCCCGCTAGTGGTGGCCACGCCGCCGTTAGGTTTGACCGGTTCTGTCCCGGGCAACGGTTCGACCAGCCGAGCCGAGGGAGATTGCCATGAGCGACCAGCCGACCAGCGCCGCGGAGGCGCGCGCCCGGGTCACCGGCCTGGCCCGTGCCGCGCGGATCTGCATGTTGACCACCACCGCTCTGGACGGGCGGCAGGTGAGCCGGCCGATGGGGCTCCAGGAGGCCGAGTTCGACGGTGAGTTGTGGTTCTTCGCCTCTGCCGACTCGGCCAAGGTCCGCCAGATCCGGGTGAACCCGGAGGTCAACATCGCCTTCTCTGACCAGAAGCACAACGCCTGGGTGTCGATCTCCGGCACCGCCACCGAGGGGTTCGACCGGGCCCGCGCCGAGCAGCTGTGGAACCCGCTGCTCAAGGTGTGGTTCCCGGATGGGCTGGACACCCCAGGGCTGACGTTGATCAAGGTGCACGCCAGCTCCGCCGAGTACTGGGACTCGCCGAGCAGCACCGTGGTGAACCTGCTCGGCTACGCGAAGTCCGCCGTCACCGGCCGGCCACCGGAGCTCGGCGAGAACCACGAGGTGACCTACTGACCGGGGGTGGGTGGCCGGGGCGCGCTGTCGTCGTACCGGCGGGCCGACTACAGTGCGCAGTGACGGCCCGCCCCGGGCCGGCAACGGCGCCGATGGTCTGACCTGACACATATCCTGGGGCAAATCGGGCTTTACCTGATGCTCCAGGAGGATGAGCGGATCATGCGTATCGGCGTGCTCACCGGCGGCGGCGACTGCCCCGGTCTCAACGCGGTCATCCGGGCGGTGGTCCGCAAGGGCGTCGCCACTTACGGTCACGAGTTCGTGGGCTTCCGGGACGGCTGGAAGGGCCCGCTGGAGGGTCTGTCCCGGCCGCTGGACATCGCCGACGTCCGCGGCATCCTGCCCCGCGGCGGCACCATCCTCGGCTCGTCCCGTACCAACCCGTTCAAGATCGAGAACGGCGTCGAGCGGATCAAGGACAACCTCGCCGCCCAGGGCGTGGACGCGCTGATCGCGATCGGCGGCGAGGACACCCTCGGCGTGGCCACCAAGCTCTACGAGCTGGGCGTGCACGTCGTCGGCGTGCCGAAGACGATCGACAACGACCTCGGTGCCACCGACTACACCTTCGGCTTCGACACCGCTGTCAACATCGCGATGGAGGCCATCGACCGGCTGCACACGACCGCGGAGAGCCACCACCGCACCCTGGTCGTCGAGGTGATGGGCCGCCACGCCGGCTGGATCGCCCTGCACGCCGGCCTGGCCGGCGGCGCCAACGTGATCCTGCTGCCCGAGCGCCAGTTCGACGTCGACCAGGTGGCCGGCTACGTCGAGAAGCGCTTCCAGCACCAGTACGCCCCGATTGTCGTGGTCGCCGAGGGCGCCCAGCCGCTGGACGGCCAGATGGTGCTCGCCAACCAGGAGCTCGACTCCTTCGGCCACGTCCGCCTCGGCGGCATCGGCCAGTGGCTCGCCGAGCAGCTGGAGGCCAAGACCGGCAAGGAGGCCCGCACCGTGGTGCTGGGTCACATCCAGCGCGGTGGCACCCCGACCGCCTTCGACCGGGTGCTCGCCACCCGCCTGGGCCTGCAGGCCATCGACGCCGTCAACGACGGCGACTGGGGCAAGATGGTCGCGATGCAGAGCACCGACATCGTCCGGGTGCCGCTGGCCGACGCGACCCGCGAGCTGAAGACCGTGCCGCTGGAGCGGTACGCCGAGGCCGAGGTCTTCTTCGGCAGCTGATCGATCGTCGACGGCGTGGCGGGCCCGCGGGCCCCCCCCCCCCCGCCCCCCCGCGACCCGACGCGAGGGGGTACGGCCGACATGTCCGCCGGAGTGCACACGGTCGCGGTGATCGGCGCGGGCAAGATCGGTGAGCTGATGCTCTCCGGGCTGCTGCGCTCGGGATGGCCGGTGGACCGGCTGCTGGCCACCGCCCGCCGGCCCGCTCGGGCCGAGGAGCTGACAGCCCGTTACGGCGTACGGGTGGTCGACAACCTGACCGCCGTGGACGAGGCGGCGGTGCTCGCGATCTCGGTGAAGCCCCAGGACGCCGCCGCGCTGCTCGACGAGGTCGGCCCCAAGGTGCCGGCCGACAAGCTCGTCATCTCGCTCTGCGCCGGCCTTCCCACCAGCTTCTTCAGCCGCCGGCTGCCCGACGGCACCCCGGTGGTGCGGGTGATGACCAACACCCCGGCGCTTGTCGACGAGGCGATGACCGCGATCTCCGCCGGTGCGTACGCCACCGGGGCGCACCTGACGTTGGCCGAGGAGATGTTCAAGCCGCTCGGCCAGACGATCCGGGTGCCCGAGTCGCAGCAGGACGCGGTCACCGCGCTCTCCGGCTCCGGCCCGGCCTACTTCTACCTGCTGGTCGAAGCCATGATCGACGCGGGAATCCTGCTCGGGCTGCCCCGCCAGGTGGCACACGAGTTGATCGTGCAGACCGCGATCGGGTCGGCGGTGATGCTGCGTGACTCCGGTGAGCACCCGGTCAAGCTGCGCGAGGCGGTCACCTCGCCGGCCGGCACCACCATCTCCGCCATCCGCGAGCTGGAGAAGCACGGCGTACGCGCGGCGCTGCTCGCCGCGCTGGAGGCCGCCCGGGATCGGGCGCGCGAACTGGCGGCACAGGCCGACTGACCGTCCGGACGCGTCACGCCCAGCGGTTGCGGGCACGTCGCGGGGCCGTGCGTGCCGCATACTGGCCGGGTGTTCACACTTGCCCAGGCCCGGCACCTGGTGGCCACTCTGCAACCCCGCGTCGACGAGTTGATCCGGGTGCGGGCTGACCTGACCGAGCTGCGCGCCGACCTGGCCGACCACGGCGTGAGCGCGCTCGGCGGGCTGGCCGAGGTGAAGGCGCTGGAGGCCCGGCTGCACGCCGTCGTCGACGAGCTGCACCAGCACGACATCCAGGTCAAGGGCATCGCCCCGGTGCTGCTCGACTTCCCCGGCGAGCGGGCCGGCCGGGCCGTGCTCTGGTGCTGGTTGGAGGGCGACTCCGACGTGCGCTGGTATCACCGGGCCGAGTGCGGCTTCGCCGGCCGCCGCCCTCTCTGACACCCCCGGCCCTGGCGCCGGGGCCCGCGCGGCCTGCCGTGCTGATCCGCGCCGAGGCGGAGCGAGGCCGCCGGGTTGAAGGCTTGATCCACTCGGGCTCCTGAAAGTCGCGGCATCCGGGCACGCCGGACACCGCGACTTCCTTGAACCCGAGTTGATCACGCGGCGGGCCGGGACCTCGCGGCGCGGGCCGCGGCGGGCCGGGACCTCGCGGCGCGGGCCCATGCCGGCCGGGTGCGCGGCTCAACCCGCCGCGGACGTCGGCAGGACCGGGCCTGCGGCCTCGGTCACCGCGAACACCACGACGTTGTCGACGTAGTGCCCGCGCCGCCGGTCGAAGTCGCCCCCGCAGGTGACCAGGCGCAGCTCCGCCCCGGGCGTCGGCCCGTAGACCACTGCCGTCGGAAACTGGTCCTTGCGGGTACGCAACGACCCGGTCACCCGGAACGGCAACCGCTGCCCGCCGCGCCACACCTCCACCAGGTCGCCGGGCCGCAGCTCACCGAGCCGGGCGAAGACCGCCGGCCCGCGTCGTGAGTCCAGATGCCCGGCGAGTACGGCCGGGCCGGTGTCGCCGGGAGCCGGGCCGCCGCCGTACCAGCCGGCGGTGTCGAAGTCGGTCGGCGGGATCAGCGCGCCCGCGCCGTCCAGGCCCAGCACCGTGAGCGGTGAGTCGACACCGATGTGCGGTACGCGTACCCGCGTGGGTGGACCGTGTGGCGTGGGCGCGGCGGCCACCGACGGGCAGTCGTCGCCGCAGCCGGGGTGCCAGGTCGCGACCGGCGGCGGCGGGTCGGTGGTGGCCAGCCCGACCCCGGTGCTCGCGGCGAGGCAGACCGCCGCGCCGGCCGCGACCAGCGCGGCCAGCGGCACCCGACGGTCACGGTGCCGCCGGATCGACGGGCCCGGCCCGGCGCTCACCAGGTGCTGCGCCGCCGACGCCAGAGCAGCAACGCGACCACCCCGGCCACCGCGGCCAGGCCGCCGGCCACCAGGGGGTACGCGTCGAGCCCGGTGCGGGCGGTGCCCCCGGCGCCGGTGTCCACCCCACCGGCCGGGACGACGGTGCCGCCCTCGGCGTCGCGGCGCAGCTCGGCGGTCAGCCCGCCCTGCTTCGCGTCGAGCACCAGCAGCGAGTAGACAGCGCCGCCGGTGAGCCGCACCTCGGCGTCGGTGCTCGGACCACCGGCACCGGTCAGCTTCAGCCGCCACCTACCCGGCTCGACCTGCTGGTAGTCGGTGGTGGTGGCGAACTGCACCCCGTCGGCGATCTTCGGGCCGTCGGAGGCGGCCACGTCGAGGATCGGGGTCCGCACCGACGCCTGCACGACCCGCACCTTGGCACGCCCGTCGCTGGGGGCGCTGAGGTCGTCGTTGAGCACCCGCAGGCCGAGGTCGGCGTGCCGCCCGACACCGGCCACCGTGAACGCGTCGCCACTGGTCACCGCGACCTCGGTGGTGAGCACCGGGGGATCGCTGGCGGGAGCGCCGGCCTCGCGCATCGCCACCGCGTACCGGCCGGGCGCGAGTTCGAGGTAGTCGGAGACCACGCCGTAGCCGACCCCCGGGAAGACCCGCGGCTTCGCGGTGCCCGGTGCGGCCAGGTAGACGTCAACGGCCGGGGTGTCGGGGGAGAGGTGGGCGAGCCGGACGTATCCGACGGTGTCCGCGCCCGTCGCGGCGACGGCCGGAACACCGACGCCGGCGGCAGCGAGGGCGGTGCCGAGCAGGAGCACGCCGGTGCCGGCCAGCAGTCGGCGGGGGAGGGTACGGGGCATGTGCATGTCGCCTCCGGGGGCACGTTCGGTGAGCGGTTGGCAACCCAGAGAACAGGGTCCCGTGAACGGGACTACGGCGCAAGTTGCCCCAGCGGGTGTTTCTTGGTGCCGTCCCGATTATTCTCGGTCGATGCGGGATCGCCGGGTGGCGCTGGCGTGGGCGGCCTTCGTCGTCGTCGCGCTGGTGTCCTGTGTGCTCGTTCTGCGCCGTCCGGATCGCCTCTCCGACCTGCACATCTACTATGGCGCGCTGGCCGACCTGCACGCCGGTCGGCCGCTGTACGGCTTCGTGGCGGCCAACGGCGGTCCGTTCACCTATCCGCCGTTCGCCGCCCTCGTGCTGGGGCCGATCACCGCCGTGCCGGAGGGCGTCCTGCAGGGAATCTGGTTGGTGGCGACGTGCGCGGCGGTCGTCGCCATCGCCGGGACGGTCGGTGTCGCGCTGACCACCCGGCGGTCCCGGCGACCGCTCGTGGTGGCGGTGGCGGCCACGGTGCTGATGCTCTCCGCACCGGTGCAGAGCAATCTGCGCTTCGGTCAGGTCAGCATCTTCATCGTGCTGATGGCCCTGCTCGACGGGGTGGGCCTGGTCCCGCCCCGGCTGCGCGGGGTGCTGGTCGGGGTCGCCTCGGCGATCAAGCTGACCCCGTTGCTGTTCGTCGTCTACTTCCTCGCCACCGGCCGCTACCGCGACGCGGGCCGCGCCGTGGCGACATTCCTGGCCTGCGCGGGGCTCGCCGGGATCGTGCTGCCCGGCGAGAGTTGGACCTACTGGACCGAGGCCGTCCGGCAGACCTCACGGATCGGCAACCTGGCGTCACTGGGTAACCAGTCCCTGCACGGCATGCTGCTGCGCGTCGGCGTGGACGAGGCGGCGTTGCCAGTGCTCTGGGCCACCCTGGTGGCGTTCGTCTGCGTGGCGGCCCTGCTGCGGGCGCGACAGTTGACGCGACAGGGCCGCAGCGGGCACGCGGCGGTGCTGGTCGGCTGCGCCACCGTCGCCGCGTCCCCGGTGTCCTGGACCCACCACCAGGTGTGGCCGGTGCTCGCGGCGATGCTGCTGATCGGCGCGTCCGGCGTCACCCAGCGGGCGGCCGGGGGAGCGCTGCTGGCCGCCATGGTCGTCTCGTTGGGCGCGGTGCTCAGTCCGGTGTCGACGCGGCCGGGGGTGCAGTTCCTTTTCGAGAACGCCCGCGCGATCGGGGTGCTCCTGCTGTGCCTGGTCGGCTTCGGTGGCGTCGCGGTCGCCGCCGCCCGCCCGCACCGGCGACCGGCGGGCCGACGGGGCTGGTTGCGGGTGGGCGTGACGGCCACCGTGGCTGTCGCGTTCTTCGCGGTACAACCGTTGCCCGCCGGTGCCGACCCGACCTTCAAGGCGTACGCCCTCGACGACGTGGTCAACCCGCGATACTTCTTCGTCTGCCGGGGCCCGGTCGAGTGCGCCGCCTACGGCACGGACGCGCCGGTCACCTTCGGCACCCGGGCCGAGAGGACCAAGGTGCGGGTCAACGGGGTGGTCTCCCCGCAGGTGACCAGGCTGGAATACTTCTCCGCCCCGGGTGGGCCACCCCGGGTCATTCCGCTGCTCGACGCGTACCCGGGGAGCCGGACGTTCTCGTTCCGCTCGGCCAGCATGGCGCAGGGCCGGCTCGTCGCGTACGACGCGGACGGGCGGCCGATCGCCAGCTACGACGACGAACTCGCCGCCGCCCTCCGCGCGAGGAGCCGGTAGGCGGTCGCAGGAGGGCGGCGGCGGTTGGTCAGCGGGTGGCGGCGGCCAGGGCGGCGCGCAGCTTCGCGGCGTCGCCGGTGGCCGGGTGCTCCCAGTCGGTAGGGCTGGCGGAGTAGAGCGTGCCGTACGCCGGAGTGTCCGGCTGGTAGCGCCACCCCTCGGCCAGCGGGCCGACGTCGACCGCGTCGTACCCGATCCGGTCCAGGAAGGCGGTCACCTCGGCCTTCGCGTCGGCGTCGTCACCGGCGATCGCGAGGGCGCTGCGGTCGGCCGCACCGGACGGCCGGGAGAGCGCGGCCAGGCCCTTGAAGTAGATGTTGTTGAAGACCTTGACCACCCGCGACTGCGGCAGGTGCCGCTGCAGCAGCTCACTGCTGGTGATCTCGCCGGAGTCCAGCTCCGGGAAGGCCCCGTCGCGCTGCGGGTAGTAGTTGTTGGTGTCGATGACGACCTTGCCGGCCAGTGGCTCCACGGGCACCGCGCGGTACGCCTTCAGCGGCACGCTGACCACCACCAGGTCACCCACCTGTGCCGCGTCCTGCGCGGTGCCGGCGCTGGCGTGCCCGCCCAGGGCCTCGACCAGGTCGGTGAGGGTCTCCGGGCCGCGCGAGTTGCTCAGCACCACGTCGTAGCCGGCGTCGACGGCAAGCCGGGCCACGGTGCCGCCGATGTTGCCACTGCCGATCAGTCCCACAGTTGTCATGCTCGTTCCCAACTCCGTCCACCCGCGACGCATTCCCGACCAGCCTGGTGGGTTATTCCGGTCACCCCGGCGGGCGGCTGCCCACGGACTCGCTCACCCGGCGGGGGCTGCTCGCGACCTCGCCTTCCCGGCGGGTGCCTGGTGGCGCCGCACCCGTCCTGGACAACGTACTGCTCACGCTGGTCGACGACCGGCTCTCCGGTGACATGCCCCTCTCCGGTGGCCAGCGGTTCGTGCCGGCCGCCGTGCGGTGCCGGCCCGGCCCGGCCCGGCCCGCAAGATCGTGCTCGATCCGGGATGTAGTGGCGTCCGGAAGCCGGGAGGCCACTACATCCATGTTCGAGCGTGATCAGGGCGGCACGCGCGGCGCCCTGGGGTGTCAGGAGGTAGGGAGGGTCTTCTCGATGGCGGTGCGTAGCTCGTCCGAGCCGGGCTCGACGGTGGGGGCGAAGCGGGCGGCGACCGAGCCGTCCGGGGCCACCAGGAACTTCTCGAAGTTCCACCGCACGTCACCGGTGTGCCCGTCGGCGTCCGGAGTCTGCACCAACGCGGCGTAGAGCGGGTGCCGGTCGGGGCCGTTGACGTCGACCTTCTCGGTCAACGGGAAGGTGACCCCGTAGTTGACCTGGCAGAAGTCGCTGATCTCGGCGGCGCTGCCCGGCTCCTGCCCGGCGAACTGGTTGCACGGCACGCCGAGCACCACCAGGCCCCGGTCGGCGTAGGAGTCGGCGAGCTTCTGGAGGCCGGCGTACTGCGGGGTGAGGCCGCAGCGGGAGGCCACGTTGACGACCAGCAACGTCTTGCCGCGGTAGCGGGCCAGGTCGGCGGGGCCGCCGTTGAGGGCGTCGATCGGGATGTCGAAGACGGTCATGGACCGAGGCTACTCGCGGGCCGGGCGTCGGCCGGGTATGGGCGCAGCGTGTGCACTCCGTGCACCAGGAGAAATCGAAACATGCACATCTTGACGAACTGATGACGGCGTGAGTACCGTCTCACCATCTCTTTTGGAAAGTTTCCTAACAGTTCGGGAGACGCCGCATGAAAAGATCGCTCCGCCGAGCCCTCTGGGCCGGTGCCGTGGTCGCCGTGACCGTCGCAGCGGTGCCGGTGACCACCGCGTTCGGCGCCGGCACGGTCACCACCACCTTCACCAAGGCGCAGGACTGGGGGACCGGTCACGAGACGAGGGTGACCGTCACCAACGGGTCCAGTGCCACCGTCACCACCTGGCGCATCGAGTTCGACCTGCCGTCGGGCACCACCATCAGCAGCGCGTGGGACGCCGACGTCACCAGCAGCGGCAACCACTACGTCGCGGTCAAGAAGAGCTGGGCCGGCGGCCTCGCCCCCGGCGCCTCGTTCAGTTGGGGCTACAACGGCAGCGGCGCCTACAAGGCACCGCTGAACTGCACCATCAACGGTGCCGCGTGCGGCGGCGGAACGACCCCGCCCACCACGACCCCGCCGACCACCACCCCACCGACCACGACGCCACCGACCACCCCGCCACCCACCACGCCACCGCCGACCACGCCGCCGCCGAACACCGGTGGCAAGAAGGTCGTCGGCTACTTCGCCGAGTGGGGCGTGTACGCCCGCAACTACCACGTCAAGAACATCCAGACCAGCGGCTCGGCCGCCAAGCTGACCCACATCCTGTACGCGTTCGGCAACACCACCGGCGGTCGCTGCTCGATCGGTGACAGCTACGCCGACTACGAGAAGGCGTACACGGCGGCGGACAGCGTCGACGGCGTCGCCGACACCTGGGACCAGCCGCTGCGGGGCAGCTTCAACCAGCTGCGCAAGCTCAAGCAGCTGAACCCGCACCTGAAGGTGATCTGGTCGTTCGGTGGCTGGACCTGGTCCGGCGGCTTCACGCAGGCCGCGCAGAACCCGGCCGCCTTCGCCGAGAGCTGCTACAACCTGGTCGAGGACCCGCGCTGGGCGGACGTCTTCGACGGCATCGACGTCGACTGGGAGTACCCCAACGCCTGCGGTCTGAGCTGTGACACCAGCGGCCCGAACGCCTTCAAGAACGTGATCAGCGCGCTGCGGTCGAAGTTCGGCTCCAACGCCCTGGTCACCGCCGCCATCACCGCGGACGGCAGCAACGGCGGCAAGATCGACGCCACCGACTACGCCGGCGCCATCGGCAACCTCAACTGGCTGATGCCGATGACGTACGACTACTTCGGGGCGTTCAACGCCCAGGGGCCGACGGCGCCGCACTCGCCGCTGACCTCGTACACCGGCATCCCGCAGCAGGGCTTCAACTCCGACGCGGCGATCCAGAAGCTCAAGAGCAAGGGTGTCCCGGCCAGCAAGCTGCTGCTCGGCATCGGCTTCTACGGGCGGGGCTGGACCGGTGTCACCCAGGCGGCGCCGGGCGGCAGCGCCACCGGCGCGGCACCGGGCACCTACGAGGCGGGCATCGAGGACTACAAGGTCCTCAAGAACACCTGCCCGGCCACCGGCACGATCGCCGGCACCGCGTACGCCAAGTGCGGCAGCAACTGGTGGAGCTACGACACCCCGTCGACCATCAACGGCAAGATGACGTACGCGAACAACCAGGGCCTCGGTGGCGCGTTCTTCTGGGAACTCTCCGGTGACACGAGCAACGGCGAGCTCATCGGCGCCATCAAGGGCGGCCTCGGCTGAGCCGAAGGCCGGCGCACCACCCACACGGCGGGAAGGGACCCGCACCGTCCCTTCCCGCCCGTGACACAGCGGCCCGGTCGACGCCCCGCGTCGCCCGGGCCGCCACCGTTGGGTTCGATCAGCTGGATGTGGCAGACTCGCGGCTCGGCACGTCTCGATCTCAGCGTCGACGGAGGTGATCATGCGCTCGACCCACCGCGGGCTGGCGGCGACCGCCGCCGGGCTGATGCTGCTGCCGGTCGCCCTGGTCGGCTGCGGGATCGGCGGCGGGGACGAGGACGAGTCCGCCGCCAAGCCGGCCCGAGCGCCCGCCGAGGAGGCCACCACCCGCTCCCGCGAGCGCGTGCAGGCGTACCTCGACGCGATGGCGGCCAAGGACGTCGCCGCCGGCCGCAGCCAGCTCTGCGCGCTGCTGCACGACGGCTTCGACCTGGGCGCTACCGGCCCCAACGGTGACTTCGCCGACCACTTCCAGGTGCCCGAGGCGGCCATCACCGACATCCGGTCCGGCCCGCTCGGGCAGGAGGTCAGCGTCTCGGTCTCGGTCACCGCCGGTAAGCGCACCGTTGTCCGGCCGTTGGTGTTCACCGTCACCCGCGACGGCAGCGACTGGTGCATCGCCGGTGAGGCACCGGGTGCCCCGGCCGACAGCGCGCCGCCGGCGAAGGCTCCCCCTACCCCCGCGTCCTGACCAGCGCCCGGCGAATTGATCTCCCATCTGCCGGAACCGTCCCCCTCGCCGCCCGGGCACCGCGACGGTCGCCGTACGCTTTCTGTCATGCGCCATGAGTGGCATCAGCTGAGCCATCCCGCGGTGGGCAGCCCGGGCCTGCAGACCAGCCGTCCGACAGTCGACTCCGCCGAGGACGCCGCGCTCGGCCTGGACCGATGGCGGGAGCTGCCCCGCGAGCAGGTTCCGCCGTGGTCCGACCCGACCGCCGTCGCCGCCGTCTGCAAGGTCCTCGACACCGTGCCGTCGGTCGTCGCGCCCTACGAGGTGGACCAGCTCCGGCAGAAGCTGGCCCTGGTCTGCGAGGGCAAGGCGTTCCTGTTGCAGGGCGGTGACTGCGCCGAGACGTTCGTCGACAACACCGAGAGCCACCTGCTGGCCAACGCCCGCACCCTGCTCCAGATGGCGATCGTGCTCACCTACGGCGCGTCACTGCCGGTGGTCAAGGTCGCCCGGGTCGCCGGGCAGTACACGAAGCCCCGCTCGCTGCCGACCGACGCCCGTGGGTTGCCCGCGTACCGCGGCGACATGATCAACTCGCTGGAGGCCGATCCGGCCGCCCGGGTCGCCGACCCGCAGCGCATGATCCGGGCGTACGCCAACTCGGCCGCGGCGATGAACATGCTCCGGGCGTACCTCGCCGGCGGGCTCGCCGACCTGCACGCCGTGCACGACTGGAACAAGGGCTTCGTGAAGAACTCCCCGGCGGGGGAGCGTTACGAGGCGATCGCCCGGGAGATCGACCGGGCGCTGGCCTTCATCCGGGCCTGCGGCATGACCGACGACGAGGCGCTGCGTACCGTCACGCTGTACTGCTCCCACGAGGCCCTCGCCCTGGAGTACGACCGCGCGCTCACCCGGGTCTCCGACCGGCGCGCCTACGGGCTCTCCGGGCACTTCCTCTGGATCGGCGAGCGCACCCGGCAGATCAACGGGGCGCACATCGACTTCATCTCCCGGATCGCCAACCCGATCGGGGTCAAGCTCGGCCCGACCACGTCCCCGGATGAGGCGATCGAGCTGTGCGAGAAGCTCAACCCGGACAACATCCCGGGCCGGCTCACCCTGATCAGCCGGATGGGCAACCACCGGGTACGCGACGCGCTGCCGCCGATCGTCGCCAAGGTCACCGCTGCCGGGGCCAAGGTGGTCTGGCAGTGCGACCCGATGCACGGCAACACGCACGAGTCGTCCAACGGCTACAAGACCCGGCACTTCGACCGCATCGTCGACGAGGTGCTCGGCTACTTCGAGGTGCACCGAGGGCTGGAGACCCACCCCGGTGGCCTGCACGTCGAGTTGACCGGCGAGGACGTCACCGAGTGCCTCGGTGGCGCCCAGGGCATCGAGGACCTCGACCTGCCCGACCGGTACGAAACCGCCTGCGACCCGCGACTGAACACCCAGCAGTCGTTGGAGTTGGCGTTCCTCGTGGCGGAGATGCTGCGTGGCTGATCTCGCGAGCCCCCGCATGGCTGAGCCTGCGAGCCCCGCAGTCGGCGAACCGAAGGGATGACAGTGGCTGATCTGTTCGTGGACCTGCGGTCCGACACGGTGACCCGACCCACCGCCGGGATGCGGGAGGCGATGGCCGCCGCCGAGGTCGGTGACGACGTGTACGGCGAGGACCCGAGCGTCAACGCGCTGGAGGCCGAGGTCGCCGCGTTGTTCGGGCACGAGGCGGCGCTGTTCGCCCCGAGCGGGTCGATGGCGAACCAGATCGCCCTGCAACTGTTGGTGTCGCCCGGCGACGAGTTGCTCTGCGACGCCGACGCGCACGTGGTCACGTACGAGATTGGTGCCGCGGCCGCGTACGGCGGAATCTCCTCGCGGACCTGGCCCGCGGTGGGCGCGGACATCGACCCGGAGGTGGTGGCCGGGATGATCCGGCCGGACGGCTACTTCGCCGTTCCCACCCGGGCGATCGCCGTCGAGCAGACCCACAACCGGGGCGGCGGTGGGGTGATTCCGCTGGCGACTCTGCGGGATCTGCGCGGGGTCGCCGACGAGGCGGGGGTCGCGCTGCACTGCGACGGCGCCCGGATCTGGCACGCGCACGTCGCCGACGGGGTGCCGCTGATCGAGTACGGCCGGCTCTTCGACACGTTGTCGGTGTGCCTCTCCAAGGGCCTCGGCGCGCCGGTCGGCTCGCTGGTGGTGGGCAGCGCCGAGAAGATCGAGCGTGCTCGGACGATCCGTAAGCGGATGGGCGGTGGCATGCGCCAGGCCGGCGTCCTCGCCGCCGCCGGTCGGTACGCGCTCGCGCAGCACATCGACCGGCTGGCCGACGACCACGCGAAGGCGGCCCGGCTCGCCGAGGCGGTCGCGCCGTTCGGTGTGCTGGCCACGACGGTCCGTACCAACCTGGTCGCGCTGGACCTCACCAAGCACACTCTGGACGCGCGGGCCCTGGCAGCCGCGGCACGGGCCGAGGGTGTCCTCATCTCGGTGCTCGGCCCCCGTACCGCCCGCCTGGTCACCCACCTGGGCGTCAGCGACGCGGACATCGACCGCGCCCTCGCGGCCCTACCCCGCATCCTGGCCAACGCCTAACCCCACCCAACCAACCCCCACCCCACCGCTCACCTCGGTGATCAAGAGGTTTGCGTCAGATTCCGGCCCCCGGATGACGCAAACCTCTTGATCAACCAGGTGCGGTTCCCGGTGGGGTCAGGTGGGGTTACTGGGGGGTCAGGCGGGTGAGGGTGGTGATGTCGGCGGCGTGGCCCACGTGCTTCTCGCTGGGGGTTTCCACGACGGTCGGGACGCCGGCGGTGGCCGGGTGGGCCATCAGCTCGGCGAAGGCCGGCTCACCGATGGTGCCCTTGCCGATGTTCTCGTGCCGATCCCGGGTGGAACCGCACAGATCCTTCGAGTCGTTGGCGTGGACCAGCCGCAGCCGGTCCGCACCGACAGTGGCCACCAGGGTGTCCAGGGTCGCCGTCATGCCGCCCTCGGCCGCCAGGTCGTGACCGGCCGCCCAGGCGTGGCAGGTGTCGAAGCAGACCCCGAGCATGGGGTGCCGGTCCACCGCGTCCAGGTAGGGCCCGAGCTGCTCCACCCGGGAGGCGAGTGACCGGCCTCCACCCGCGCTCGGCTCGACCAGCAACATCGGCCCGCCAGCGTCGGCGGTCCAGTCGAGCAACGGCAGCAACACCTCGCGAACCTGTCGCATCGCCGCCTCGGCGTGCCCCTCGTCCACCGAACTGCCCGCGTGGAACACCACCCCGCGCGCGCCGATCGCCACCCCCCGACGCAGCGCGTGCGCCAGCGTCTGGGCCGACTTCTCCACGGTGGCCGGGGTGGGCGAGCCGAGATTGACCAGCAGCGCGGCGTGGATGAACGCGGGAATGCCCCGCTCGGCGCAACCGTCGCGGAACAGGGCGTCCTGCCCGGGGTCGCCGTTGGGCAGTGCCCAGCCTCGCGAATTGGAGACGTAGACCTGCACCACCTGCGCACCCGTCACGTCGGCGTACGGCAGGGCGGCCTTCGCCAGCCCACCCGAGGTCGGAGTGTGCGTGCCCACCGGCCGCGAGATCGTCGGCATCAGAAGCACGTCAGGGTGACCGGGGTGCCCGGAGCCACCTGCTGGTTCTCGCCCGGGATCTGGATCCGGACCACGGCGTTCGGGTTGATCGCCACCGTCACCGGGAACCCCTGGCCCTCCAGCGCCTGCTTGGCCTGCTGGCAGGGCAGGTCCACCACCCGCGGCATGGCGATCAGCGGCGGCCCCTTGCTGACGTCCAACTTGACCTGGGTGCCCTTCTCCACGCCGGCGCCATCGGCCGGGCTCTGCCCGAGGATCTCGTCCCTCGGCTTGTCGGAGTCCTTGTAGTTCTCCACCAGCACCAGGTTGAGCTGGGCCAGGGTCGTCCGGGCCTCGGTCAGGCTCTTGCCGACCAGGTTCGGCACCGTCACCGGCGCCCTGCCCCGGCTCAAAATGAGGGTGACCTTCGTCCCTGGCTTGACCTCGGCGCCCACCTTGGGGGAACTCTCCACCACGACGCCGGCCGGCAGGCTGTCGTCGTAGCGGGGGGTGCCCTTGGCCACCACCAGCTTCGCGTTGAGCAGGTCCGCCTCGGCGAGCTCGAACTCCTTGCCGATCACGTCCGGTACGGGGAAACGCTCCGGGCCCAGCGAGAGGGTCAGGGTGATCGTGCCACCCTTGACGATCTTGGTTGCGGACGCCGGATCCTGCCCCAGCACGCTGTCCTTCGGGGCCTTCTCGTCGAAGCGCGGCTCGGCGTACTCGAGGACGAGCCCGGCGCGGTCGGCCTGTGCCTGCGCCTCGGCCTTGCTCAGGCTCACCAGCTGCGGAGCGTCCGTGTAGCGACCGACGCCGAACCACCAACCACCGATCGCGGCCACCAGCCCCAGCGTCACCACCACGGCCGCGACGGCCAGTCGGCCACGCGGGTGGTTCAGCACCGTGGTGCGCAGCGCGGCGAGCCGGGCGCCCAGGCCCTCGGCGGGCTCCGGGGCGGCCCGACGCCGACCCGGCCCCTGGCTGCTGGCCCCCTCGGGCAGCCGTGCCCAGGACGGGCGGTTGGGCGGCTGGACCGTCGCGACCATCATGGTCGGCTGGGAGAGCAACGGTTCGTCGCTGACCGGGCGGAGCACGGCGGTGTGGCTGTTGGCGTCGCCCAGCCGATCCCGGGCAACCTGCACCTCGGCCAGCAGAGCGCCGGCGTCCGCGGGCCGGGCGCCGGGGTCACGCCGGGTGGCCCGCTGCACCAGGTCGTCGAGGACCGACGGCAGGCCCGGCACCAGCGTCGAGGGCGCCGGCACGTCCCGGTCGACGTGCTGCCAGGCGACGTCCACCGGGCGGTCCCCGTCGTACGGCACCCGGCCGGTGAGCATCTCGAACAGCACGATGCCGGCCGAGTAGACGTCGGTGCGCGGATCGGCGCGGCCCTCGGTGACCAGTTCCGGGGCGACGTACGCCACGGTGGCCATCAGTTGGTTGCCCTGCTCCTCGTCGGCGCTCGCCTCGACCGCCCGGGCCAACCCGAAGTCGGCCACCTTCACGACGCTGTCGACCAGGTTGGCGACGCCACCGGTGGGCGCCTCGGCGACCAGCACGTTCTCCGGTTTGACGTCGCGGTGTACGAGACCCGCCCGGTGCGCGGCGGCGATCGCGGCGAGCATCTGCTCGGTGATGGCCAGCGCCTCGTCCGGGTTGAGTCGGCGGCGCTCGGCCAGCACGTCGCGCAGCGTGCGGCCACGGACGTACTCCATCACCAGGTACGGCAGACCGGCGTGGGTGCCCTGGTCGTAGACCGCCACCACGTTCGGGTGGGTCAGCCGGGCGATCGTCTTCGCCTCGTCGGTGAACCGGGCCACGAAGTTGGCGATCCTGGCGCGCGCCTCGCTCGCCTGGGTCGGGTGAATGATCTTGACAGCGACGGTGCGCTCAAGGCGCTCGTCCGTGGCGGTGTACACGGTCGCCATGCCACCACGGGCCACGCGACCGCGAATGCGGTAGCGCCCGTCGATCAGCGAGCCCAGCAACGTGTCGGCGACCTGAGTGTCCATCGGCAGGGAGTCTATGTGTCCAGGGGGCTAAGGATGAACAGGATGCTACAGCCGTACGCCGGCCCGGGCCGTCCGGCCGCGCGGTGTGCCCCTTGTTCGCTGGTCAGGGGCGCTCACGAGAGCGTGTGCCGACGGGTCGCCGGGGTGCCGGTGGCTCGCCGCGGCGGCGGCGTGGCAGGGTGGTCGGGTGACCGAACCCGTACCCGATCAGGCCGCGCCCGGCCTGGAGCTCGCCGGACCCACCGACCCGGCCGGCTGGTTGACCCTGCCCGACGTCGCGGAACGCCTCGACGTGTCGATCAGCAAGGTGCACCAGATGATCCGTGACCGGGAGCTGTTGGCGGTCCGCCGCGACGGCGTCCGCCGCATCCCGGCGGACCTGGTTGCCAACCAGACCGTGCTCAAGCACCTGCCCGGTGTGCTCAACCTGCTCGCCGACAACGGCTACGACGACGAGGCCGCCCTGCGCTGGCTCTACGAGCCGGACGACACCCTGCCCGGCTCCACCCCGGCCGCCGCCCTCTCCGGCGATCAGGCCCGCGAGGTAAAACGCCGAGCCCAAGCCCAAGGCTTCTAACCCCACCCTGCCCCCGCCCCGCCCGGCCCCCCGCCGCCCCCAGCCCGCGTCCCCCGAGG